>DATLCB010000247.1:0-53944 GCA_035526625.1 Chitinophagaceae bacterium | reverse complement strand
AAACCATTGTCCGGATCGTTTCAAAATCCTCATTGGCCAGCAACACATTTACCGGGGCACCTTTGAATACGCTGTCAGACAAAATGCTGGTCAAGCGGTAGAAAGATTCGTCACCGGTGGCTTTTACCTTATCCATATCAGCTACCATTTTGAAATGGATAGTATCACCATGGCCTTTGGCAAGCTGGAAACTTTTCTTTTCTGTTTCACCTAACATACGGACAAGAAAATCAAGTGTTTTCTGCGCATCTTCTTTCGTCATTCCGTCCTTATAATAAACTTCAACATTTTCATGAGAAACTTTTTTACCATAATTCTTGCAGGCAAAAAGGAGAATACTTGCTGATAACAGGATCAAAACATTTTTCATTCGTTTAGGTTTATAAGTTAATGGATGATACCACTCAGTACCAGGATAAGCAAGGCGGTACCGGCAATGACACGGTACCAGCCAAACCATTTGAATCCGTGTTTTTGTAAAAAGCCGATAAAGAATTTGATAGCGAGCAGGGCGACTACAAAAGCTACGGCATTCCCGATAACAAAGAGTTTGATATCACCCGAACTGATGCTGTCATATCCTTTTAATAATTTAAAACCCGTAGCAGCAGCCATAGTCGGTACCGCCAGGAAAAAAGAGAATTCAGCAGCGAGCTTTCTTGTCAGCTTTTGTTGCATACCTCCTATGATACTGGCAGCGCTTCGGCTTACACCTGGTATCATAGCGATACATTGCCAGAGCCCGATGATGAATGCTTTTAAAAAACTCAACTGCCCCTCTGTTTCCGTGACCGGCTTCTTAAATACATTATCAATGAATAATAATATAAGCCCCCCGGCGACCATGGTGATCGCAACTGTGAGAGAGCTATCAAGCAATTTATCTACCTGGTCAGAAAAAATAAAACCTAAAGCTAAAGCAGGGGCAACAGCAACCAGCAGCTTGAGATAAAAATTCCAGTTACCGGTCTTAAAAGGAGAGATGAATTTTTTCCAATAGAGGACAAGGACAGCCAATATAGCGCCCAGTTGGATGCCCACTGTGAATAAGCGTGTAAAATCGTTGGCTTCTACTCCCAGCAATCTTTCAGTGATGATCATATGGCCCGTGGAAGAAACCGGCAGGAACTCGGTCAACCCTTCTACAATAGCGATGATGATGGCTTCGGCAGTATTCATTAGTCCTAAATAGTAAGCGTTAAAAATAAAAAAAGCGGTCAATAAATGCGACCGCTTTGAAAATTAATTTTGGATATTTTATGCCTGGACGATCCTGGGTCTTTTAAAGATCGCAAAGATCTCGATCACCAGTCCCGCAAGTATCAGGATAGGAGCAATGGTAATGCGGGTAGTGCTGTAAACAGCCGCTTTGTTGAATACCGTAGGGTCCGTATTGCTTTTCCCCCCGCTCATCAGCAACATACCTAAAGCGATCACGCCCACACCTATGAGCATCCACCTATAGTTATCACGTGTAAAGATCGACGGGTTTGTTCTTTTATCGCTCATTGTATCATTTTTAGGCTGTGCAATATAACGAATTTAGTGAATGGTGAATAGGCAATAGTGATTTTGGCGTTAAAGCCTATTGACCATTCACTATTCACCATTTACCTTTAATAAAGGTCATCGAGTTTCATCCGCAAATACTTCACCACGCTGCGGTTGGTGCTGAAAAGAGTTATGCCGATACCGATAACGATCAGGATAAAGAACAACAGCATAAGCAAACCCGTATCATGAATGGTCTTCAGCCAGCTTATATTACCCTCGAATAAAAGGATAACGACATAAAGTAACGCGGAAGCGATGACCCCGCTGATCGCTCCATTGATGATAGCCTGTACATTCAGGGGTTTGGCAATGAACCAGCGGGTAGCGCCAACCATTTGCATCGTTTTTATCAGGAAGCGGTTGCTGAACATGGCCAGCCGGATGGTATTGTCTATTAAAAATATTACGATCAGTGAAATAATGATGGCCAGGATCAGCAGTCCCGCGCTGACGACCTGGATATTCTTATTCAGTTTACCGACGAGTGCTTCCGGATATTTTACATCCGTAACATAGGTTTGTGATTCCAGGTCCTTCTTGATAACAGCTAATGAATCTACCTGGACATAATTATTTTTTACCCGGAAATAAATAGCATCCGGCAATGGATTTTCTGTAAGTACTTTGCTCCAGTCCTCCCCTTCTTCCTGCATGTATATTTTTTGGGCTTCTTCTTTTGACACATAGCGTACCGATTTCATGTACGGTTTGGCAGTGATATAGGTCATAAGCGCTATACTGTCCTTTGGGTTCAGGTCGGGAAGGAGATAGGCCCTCACTTCCACATTCTCTTTGAAATAATCCCCCAGTTTATTAGCATTGATAACAAGCCAGCCAATGATGCCCAATAGAAATAATACAAGGGTAACACCCAGTATGGACATGAAGTAAGAAGGTTTTCCCCTTTTGATAGAAGCTTTTCCGGTTTGGGACATGCAAATGCTTTTTCAGGTTAATGGATGCTCGCAAAAATAACAGTTTAGTGCTACAATCAGTATTTTTGCTGCTCCGAAGGAGTCCTTCGGACCCACCTGCCGCCGGCAGGGATGGTTTAAACGGTTGCTCCCGGTTCATATTGCCAATAGTGATCGAAGAGATTTGTTAAAGAATCCCGATCAGCATTCATATGTTTTAATAGAAAAGCAGAAGACGAGAATTATGGAATACAATTTCAGGGATATAGAAAAAAAATGGCAGGCATGGTGGAAAGAAAACAAAGTATACAGTGTATCAAATCCTTCAACAAGCTCAGGACATCCTGTCAAACCGAAGTTCTATGTGCTTGATATGTTTCCTTACCCAAGTGGCGCCGGTTTGCATGTCGGCCACCCGCTCGGGTATATCGCTTCTGATATTTATTCAAGGTATAAAAGACTGAAAGGTTTTAATGTACTGCACCCGATGGGGTTTGACAGTTTTGGATTACCCGCCGAGCAATATGCTCTCGATACCGGTCAGCACCCTGCTGAGACAACAAAGAAGAATATCGCCACTTTCAAATCCCAGCTGGATAATATTGGGTTTTGCTACGACTGGGAACGGGAAGTACAGACCAGCGATCCGGAATACTATAGATGGACCCAGTGGATCTTCCTGCAATTGTTCAACAGCTATTTCTGCCATACCGAGAAAAAAGCATTGCCGATTTCCTTACTGATAAAAAAATATGAGACAAAGGGAGCAATGCCAAAGACAGGCGAGCCTATACCAGGGAAACATTTTACAGCAGAACAATGGAACAGCTTCTCTGAAAAAGAAAAAGCTGATATATTAATGAGACGGCGACTGGCATACTGCGGCTATGGTGAAGTGAACTGGTGTGAAGCGCTGGGCACGGTGCTGGCCAACGATGAAGTGGTGAATGGTGTAAGTGAAAGAGGTGGGTACCCTGTAGTAAAAAAAACATTGCGTCAATGGTATTTGCGGATCACAGAATATGCTGATCGTTTACTGGAAGGTCTCGAAAAGGTGGACTTCAGTGATGCGATGAAAGAGATGCAAAGCAACTGGATCGGGAAGAGCAGTGGTGCGGAGATAGATTTTTTAGTGAAAAGTGAAAAAATAAAAGATAAAAGTTTGCGTGTTTACACGACCAGGCCAGACACCATCTTCGGCATCGACTTCATGGTCATTGCACCGGAGCATGAATTAGTGGAATCAATAACAACTTCGGACCAAAAGACGGCAGTGGAGGAATATATAACTTATGTAAAAAGCCGCAGCGAAAGAGAAAGGATGGCGGAGAAAAAGATCACGGGCGTATTTACCGGTGCATATGCCATCAATCCTTTTGATGGAAGAGAGATACCGATCTGGATTTCGGAATATGTACTGGCAGGTTATGGTACCGGCGCTATCATGGCGGTGCCTTGTGGCGACGAGCGGGATCATAAGTTTGCAAAGCATTTTAATATATCCATCACAAATATCATAGGTGAATATTATAATGGGGAAGAAGCTAATCCTACTAAAGAAGCCGTGCTGCAGAATTCAGGTTTTTTAAATGGATTGGTGATGAAAGGAGCAATGGATGTAGTGATCGCTGCACTGGAAGAGAAAGGTATCGGCAAGAGAAAGGTGAACTATAAAATGCGGGATGCAGCATTCAGTCGCCAGCGTTATTGGGGCGAGCCATTTCCGATCGTATGGAAAGATGAAATAGCAAAAGAATGGACAGGTAAGTTGCCATTAGTATTACCCGATGTAGAAAAGTATAGTCCCGGTCCGGATGGACAAGGACCATTAGCTAATATACCGGAATGGGTCGCACAGGAATTAGAAACCAACACCATGCCCGGCTATGCCGGTAGCAGTTGGTATTTCCTCCGCTATATGGACCCACACAATGATCAAACATTCTGCGACCGGAACGTATCCGATTACTGGAACCAGGTGGATCTGTATATCGGCGGTACGGAGCATGCTGTAGGGCATTTATTATACAGCCGGATGTGGACGAAAGTATTGTATGACCTTGACCTTATCGGTTATGATGAACCTTATAAAAGATTGGTGAACCAGGGGATGATACAGGGCTTGTCTCAAATTGCATATGTTAAGAAAGGCGATTTTGAAGAAGGAACTTCCCGAAGCGGAAGAAATACATTCCGTGTTCCAATGTTTTCCAACCCAGCAGGAACTCCGCAGCCAAAATTGCAATTATATTCAGCAGATCTTATCAACGATTCAAACAGGGATTATTATAAACCATTTAATATACCGATTGAATTAGTTGCACGCAACATACATGAATCTTCCAAAAATGTACTTGATATTTCATCAGGTATCCAAAAGTATCCTCAAAGGCTAGATGCTATTTATATCACTTTTGATGCTTTTTTTTATGAAGGGGAATGGAAAACATGGAGCGAAGATGAGCAAGGTTGGGTCATTACAGAAGAAAGAACATTTTATACGGCAAATGAGGTTGAGAAAATGTCTAAGTCAAAGTACAATGTTGTGAATCCGAATGATATTATTTTGAGCTACGGCGCCGACACTTTCCGCATGTATGAAATGTTCCTCGGCCCTGTGGAGATGAGCAAACCATGGGATACGAAAGGTATTGAAGGCGTTCACCGTTTTCTGAAAAAATTCTGGCGTTTATTCTTTAAAGAATCAAACCACCCCTCCTTTGGTGGGGCCGGGGGAGGTAGTGAGACCCTGATCGTCACCAACGATGAACCAACCTCAGCAGAGCTCAAAGTATTACACCATGCGATCAGGCGAATTGAAAATGATACGGAACGCTTCAGTTTCAATACCGGTGTCAGTGGATTTATGATCGCTACTAATGAACTCACCGATCTGAAATGTCATAAAAGAAAGATACTCGAGCCACTCCTTATATTATTAGCTCCTTATGCGCCGCATATCGCTGAAGAACTCTGGCAGCAATTGGGAAATGAGAAAACGATCCTGGATCAAACCTATCCTGTATTCATTGCCAACTATGTGGCTGAGAGCAGCAAGGAATATCCTGTTTCGATCAATGGGAAACTCCGCACGACCATGAACCTGGCACTCGATGCCACTGAAGAAGAGGTAAATGAACTGACACTGGAAAATGAAGTGGTAAAAAAATGGCTGGAAGGCAAACCACCAAAGAAGATCATTTTTGTTAAGAACAAGATGATCAATGTAGTGGTGTAGGATAATTCGGTCCTCACAAATAACGACGGAATAGTATATGTCCGTTCCTCCACAAAAAGTTGGCTATGTGCTAAAATTGGATATCTTAGAAGATTGGAGCATTCTAATTGCTCCCCCCATTCTACAACCACAAACTCTGATTATGAGGAAATTTTACTTCCTGCTGCTTACGTTTTTATTTGCAGTAGTTTCCAATTCACAAAATGTAAATGTTACAGGCGCTGCTTCGGGTAATGGCTCGTATGCCACGCTCGGTGCAGCTTTTACGGCTATCAACGCAGGAGCACAGACAGGTGCCGTCATCATCATTGACATAGTTGGAGGTACTACTGAAGCCGCTACTGCGAGCCTGAATGCCGGGACGTGGACGAGTATTACTATCTCTCCATCTGGAGGCGCTTCCAGGACAATCACAGGAAACATTGCAGGTCCGCTTGTTGAATTCAATGGGGCAGACAATGTAACAATTAATGGTTTGAACACCGGAGGTAATTCATTAACGCTTTCCAATACCAGTACGAGTAACCTGACTAATACTTCTACGTTACGGTTGGTGAATGATGCATCGGGCAACGTAGTTACGAATTGCACATTAAACGGGTCCTCTACAAGTGTAACCTTAGGAACGATCTTCTTCTCAACCGGAACTTCAACCGGTAACGATAACAACACGATCAGCAATTGTACGATCACTGCGGCAGGCGCCAACCTCCCAACAAATGCATTATTTGCCGCCGGTACCTCGAGCTTTGAAAATTCCGGCAACATAATAAACAATTGTTCGATCTCGGACTTTTTCAGTGCTACACTCGTATCCGCAGGCGTGCTTGTATCAGCTAATAATACGGACTGGACAATTTCCAATAATAAGTTTTATCAAACAGGAACACGTACTTACACAACCGCGAATACACATCGTGCCATCCAGGTCACATCCGGGAATAATTACGTGATCTCCGGAAACACCATTGGATATTCATCGGCAGCAGCAACTGGTACGTACACGATGGCGGGCACAATTGCTACACGGTTCATCGGGATCGACCTGGCTGTAGGAACGACTGCGACAACGTCGGTACAGGGAAATACGGTCACTGCGATAAACCTGGCTACTTCAAGTGGCGCAGCCACTGTAAACGGAGTGTTATGTGGTATCAATATCACATCAGGTAATGTCAATATCGGAAACCTCTCTTCCAATACCATTGGCGCAGCCTCAGGCACCGGCGCATTGGTTGCCGTACCGACTACAACCCAGGGCGCAGTAGTAGGTATAAGTTCTGCTTCAACCGGCACCATACTTATTCAAAACAATATTATAGGAAGTTTTACTAGCAGCAACGCCACTACGGCAACGATCGCAGGAGCTGTTTTTGGTATTACTGTTACTGCGGCAGCTACTTCCATAACTATTAGCGGAAACACGATTGGTAATGCAACCGCCGAGAATATGAGGGCGGGCATCGTGGGTTTTACTACAGGTAGCTCACAGGCGGCCGGGATCAATGTCAGTACTACCCCCGTGTCAATTAGCATGACTGGTAACACCATACAAAACTTATCGAGTTATGGAACCGCCACGAGTGGTTTTGTCAGAGGTATAATGGGAAGTACAGCGGTAAATACCACAGCAACATATATAGTAAGCCAGAATACGATCACCAATCTTATCACAAGCGGTGCGACTACGGGCTATACCAGTGGTAACTGTTCGGCCCAGGGTATTCAATTCTCCGGGGGTGCAAACGGTATATGTTCGCAAAATCTCATCAGCAATATTTCCAATGTCAATGCAGCCGCAACCAACAATATGGTTGTAGCAGGTATCATTTTGGCATCGGGTGCTAATTCTTCCGCTTTTGGCAACAGGATCTGGAACCTTAGTAATGCCGGTACGGGAACAACTGTAACCGGTCCCCCCGTAGTCGCCGGTATAATTGTCCGGTCAGGTACTACCGCTGTAAGTGTATATAATAATATGATATCGATCGGGGAGGGGCAAACGACCAATACCTGTTTCCTGGGTATCATGCTTAACCATGGCTCTACTCCTGATCCCGTTGATAATATTTATTTCAACTCGATCACCGTATCGGGAACAGCTGCTTCAGGTGCATTGATAAGTTCTTGCATGAACAGGGGAGATCTTACAGCAACAGCCCGCAACCAGACCGTGGATATAAAGAATAACATATTTATCAATACAAGGACAGGTGGTACCGGTGCACATTATGCTATCAGTAATAATCCCAATGCTACGTCAAGTGCAACAGGATGGTCGTCCAATTATAATATACTGAATGCAGCACCAGGCACGATCGGCTACTGGACAACGAGCCAGACCTTTGCCGGCTGGCAGGCAGCTTCCGGCGGCGACGCGAATTCTATATCCGGTGGCACAATTAATTTTGTCAATAGTGCTATAGCAGATCTCCATATCACAACCCCTTATCCTTCCCTGGTGGAAGGCGCAGGCGTGAATATTCCTGCTATCACAAGTGATTTTGACGGTCAGGCAAGAGCTGGTCTTTCACCGGTTGACATTGGTGCGGATGCTGGAGATTTTTCCAACTCTCCATCTATCAGCCTGACTCCTTTATCAAATATTTGCACGCCGGGTGCGAGAACATTATCAGCTACTATCATTGACCCGGATGGTGTGCCTACTTCTGGCATAGGATTGCCGGTATTATACTGGCGCATCAATGCAGGCGCCTACACAGCAGCCACCTCAACATTTATTTCAGGCAACCAGTACAATTTTACATTTGGCGCTGGTGCCGTGGTCGGTGATGTCATATCCTATTATATTGTTGCGCAGGATAATTCAGGTAATGCAGGGTCATCCCCCTTAATAGGAGCAGCAGGGTTCACGATCAATCCCCCGGCTGCGGCAACGCCTCCAAGTTCACCATACAGTTATTCGCTCACTCAAACATTATCGGGTACTTATACCGTAGGTGTTGGTGGAAACTTTACAACATTGACCGCGGCAGCGGCAGCCTATAGTACCAGTTGCCTGGGCGGGCCCATTATTTTCAGTTTAACAGATGCTACTTATCCTTCTGAAACGTTCCCGATCAATTTCAACTCAAATCCCGAGGCGAATGCGGTGAATACACTTCTTATAAAGCCTACAGGTAATACAGTGATCTCCGGTTCAACCCTCAGTACTATCTTACAATTTAATGGTACTGATTATATCACCATCGATGGCTCTACGGGCAGTATAGTGAATTCTATTTGCCCACCGGTGGCAGCCACCCGTAATCTGACTATTCAAAACACCAATACTACTTCGTTTGCCGCAGTAGTATGGTTCAACTCAGTAACAACAGCTCCTGTTAATGGCGTTACAAACTGTACGATCAAGAATTGTATCGTTATCGGCGGATCGAATGTAAATACAGCAGCCGGTATTGGTATTGGCGCCCTTCCATTGATCAGTGGTGGTATTGATAATGACTTTAACCGTGTTGAAAATAATGATATACGTCTTTGCCGATTTGGAATTTATGTGGTTGGACAAAGCGGGACGAATAAAAATGAGGGTAATGTCATTACTCAAAATATCATGACAAGTGCGAGCCCGAATAATATCGGTGAGGGTGGTATATTCAGCGCATTTGAAAATAACCTTACTGTCAGCGGTAATGAAGTAGACAATATTATACGTACAGGTTCCCCGGATAGCTATGGTATCAACTTAGGTTTTGGAATAACCGGAGGTATAGGAACAGGTTCAGCCGCTATTGCTGATGCTATTGGGAATGCAACGATCACATTCAATAAGATCGGGATCATCACCAATTCCGGCACTTTTGCCGCCGCCGGTATTGCTTTAGGAAATACAGTTTCGGGAACACAGCTCATCGCCAACAATACGGTCTCAGGTGTTGCGGCTAACGGTACAGCAACGGATTTCTCAGTTGGCTTATGGCTTGAAGGAGGTACAGGTACTACCAATGTATACAATAACACGGTTGCTATGCAGGGTACGCAGCCGGGCGCCAGTTCCGGAACGCAGACATCCGCAGCTTTGGGTATCCGAACGCTGGCTACCCCCGTAAATATTAACAACAATATCTTTTCTAATACGCAGATAGGAGCAGCAGCAGGCACAACAACCCGTTTTGTTTCGGTTGCTCTCGGTTATTCCGCTCCATACACAGGGTTAAATTCCAATTACAATGACCTCTATGCTGCAGGAGCAGGTCCGGGAACTTATCACCTGGGGCTTACTGGTGGTGTCGGCTCTGCAGGTACTTCACGTCCAACACTGGCAGCCTGGCAAACAGAGACTGGGGGTGATGGAACCTCTAAGAATGTATTACCGGTATTTGTTTCTGCAACCGACCTTCATCTCGTTCCAGGACCTCTCGGAACAAACTGGTGTCTGAATGGGTCAGGACTTGCAGTTGCTTCTGTAACGAATGATATCGACTGTCAGGCAAGGAATAATCCTCCTGATATTGGGGCGGATGAATTCGTTCCTGTTGGTGATGCAACAGCTACTCCTTCATCACAGACTATCTGTTCAGGCAATGCTATCACCACTATCGTTCTTGCCGGTACATCAACTTCTTTCAACTGGACAAGAAACAATAATGTTACTGTAACAGGTATTGCTGCGAGTGGCACAGGTAATATCAGTGGCACACTAACTAATACGACCGCAGCTCCTGTAACCGTTACATTCACTATCACGCCAGTTGATGCATCAGGTTGTTTTGGTACTCCCATTACTGCAACTGTATTGGTGAATCCGCAGCACCAGGTATCTGGCTCTGTAACCCAACCTACAACGTGCGTATCTGCTGATGGAGCGATCAATATTACTATGACAGGATCACCCGGCCCTTATACATTTGCGTGGACCACAAATGGGGGTAGTGGTCTGAATCCAACAAGTGAAGATCAAACAGGACTGACCATTGGCCAATATACTGTTGTTGTAACGGACCAGGGAACGGGTTGCCCGCAAACGGCAATCTTCACTCTATTAGGACCCGGAGGTTGTGCGGTATGTCCAACGATCGGGGCTGTTTCAGCTACACCATCTCCTGCTTGTGCCAACAATAACATTACATTTAGTGCAACAGGCTTGACGAATATGGGGGTGACTTATGGAATAACCTTTAAATACTCTGCTTCCGCATTAGCTAATCCATATGTTGGAGGTACGGTATTCGCCACAGTTCCTAACGGAAGCCTGGGTGGTGGTGGAACTACCGCTTCAGCTACCGGTACCATCGCCGTTCCGGGTAATTATTTTATCTATGCAATACTCTCAACAACGCCATTAGATCCGACATGCAGACCTTCTGCTTCAAGTTCACTCGTGGTGAACCAGGCTCCAACGGTTGTTTGCCCGGCGAACATAACAGTTAGTAACGCAGCCAACCAGTGCGGGAATACCGTTACTTATTCAACAACAGTAACGGGTATACCTGCGCCAACGCAAACTTATAGTTTCACGGGCGCAACTACCGGCAGCGGCAGCGGCAATGGAAGCGGCTCTTTCTTTAATAAAGGAGTAACAACGGTTACTGTCACGGTGACCAATTCATGCGGCACGGCCAACTGTTCATTTACTGTTACAGTAAATGATACGCAGAATCCATCGATCACCTGTCCTGCAGGAGTAACTGTAAGCTGTGCATCAGCAGTGCCTGCACCAAATATTGCCAGTGTTACAGCGAGCGACAATTGCCCGGGCGTTGTAGTCACCCACCAGGGTGATGTGATCAGCGGGCAAACCTGCGCCAACAGGTATACCATAACAAGAACTTACAGGGCAACTGATGCATCCGGCAACATTGCACAATGCACGCAGACCATTACTGTAAATGATATAACAGCGCCAACACTCACCTGCCCGGCTAACGTAACAGTAAGCTGTGCCAGCGCTGTACCAGTGGCAAATATTGCCAGTGTAACAGGAGTAACGGATAACTGCGGCGGCGTTGTAACCGTAACCCACCAGGGTGATGTGATCAGCGCACAAACTTGCGTCAACAGGTATACTATTACAAGGACCTATCGTGCTACTGATGCATGCGGCAATTTTGCACAATGTACACAGACCATCACCGTGAATGACCAGACAGCCCCAGTTGTTACCTGCCCCGCCAATATCACAGTAACAACTCCGGTAGGCAGTTGTACAGCGGTGGTGACATATACTCCAACAGCAACCGACAACTGCGCGGGCGCTGTAACGATCGTCAGCATACCGGCAAGCGGCTTTGCTTTCCCGATCGGTACTACTACGGTGAACGTGACCGCCACTGATGCCTGTGGTAACAGCAGTACTTGTTCATTCACAGTAACAGTGAATAATGCGCAATTGGCGGCTATTACGTCACAACCACAGAACACAACAGTATGTGATGGCAGCAATGCGGTCTTCAGTGTAACGGCAAGCACAAGCCCGAGCCCTGGTCCACTGAACTACCAGTGGGAGCAATGGAACGGCAGTGCGTGGGTGAATATAGCGGGTGCAACAGCCAGCAACCTGACAGTGAGTACTACAACCGTGGCCATGAATACGAACACTTATCGTGTACGTGTAATTGGACTTTGCAATACAGTTATTTCCAATGCTGCTACACTGTTTGTGAACACATTGCCAAACGTTTCGATCACCTCATCGATCCCTCCGCAAATACAGCCGGGCCAAATGGTAACCCTTACTGCCTCCGGAAGTCCGGGTGGAGGTAGTTATCAGTGGTATAGGAATAATATTGTTATTCCTGCTGCTAATACCAATACATTAGTGAACTTGACAATTAATGATCTCGGAACCTATAGAGTGGTTTATACAGACTTGAATGGTTGTGTTAACACATCGGCCAATGTAGTGCTAAGTGCATCACAGAGCAGCCTGCTATACGTTTATCCGAACCCGAACAATGGACGGTTCCATGTACGGTTCTATAATAGCCCGAATGAGCAAGTGAATGTGAATGTATTTGCAGCCAACGGAGCCCTTGTCTACCGTAAAGCGTTCACAGGATCTCTCCCTTATACGGACTTCGAGATAAACCTCTTTGGCCGTCCTGCTGGTATTTATATTGTAGAAGTGAGAGGAGAAGGCGGCAAGTTAATTGGAACTAAGAAGGTGAGAATACAAATGCAGTAAAAAGAATAAGCTACAACTTCAAAACCCGTCCTTCAACCAGGACGGGTTTTTTTTAAATGATAAATTGAAAGAAAGACGGATGTATTATTTTCACGAAAAAAAATGAAGCTTTCTTGTCTTGTTTTTTTGTTTCTTGGATCTTACTTGCAGGACCCGGGTATTTCTGTTAAAGATCTTAAGCCTGCGTTAGGTAGTTGGAAAGGTACCATCACCTATAAGGACTATACAAGCGGTAAACCATTTACCATGCCCGCCAATATGGTCGTTGAAAAAGATAAAAGCAATGAACAGCGGCTGATACTTCGATACGAATATCCAAAAGAACCTACTGCCAACGCAAACGATACGTTGGTATTCAGTGCCGACAAGAAACAGATCAACGGCGAGCTGGTGATCTCAAAAGAAAACACTGCCGGAGGAATACTTAAAGTAATCACTGAAAAGACAGGTGTGGATGGTAACGATAACCGCCCCGCTTTATTTAAGACATATTTACCTCGTCAGTAAACGGTCCTTTATTATACGTAAGGAAGTAAAGTTCGCAGGAGAAAATAGTTTCATCATTCGAAATGAATATAATATGAGTCGCCGGTAATATTACAAATGGTATTGTGGTAAGGTTCCGGGTTCGTAATTTCCGTGACTAAATCTACTGCAATGAAACGACTGCTTGCCGCACTCTTCCTTTCGGCTATTTCTATTTCTCTTGCCGCACAGGATAGCAAAGCCTATTTTTTATCTAATCCTACACTGAGTCCCGATGGACAAACTGTCGTCTTCAGTTTTGAAGGGGATCTTTGGAAAGCCAGTATAAAAGATGGGCAGGCTTCCCGTCTCACGGCTATGCAGGGTTACGAAACATCACCGCGTATCTCACCCGATGGAAAATGGATCGCTTTTTCCGGTCGTCAGTATGGTAATGCAGATGTCTATGTGATGCCCCTTAACGGAGGAGAGATAAAGCAGATCACCTGGCACAGCGTGAATGACGAAGTAACCAGCTGGAGCTGGGATTCAAAATATATATATTTCAACAGCGGCCGGATGGGACAGATCGCAGGGTTTAAAGTAAATGCCGATGGAGGGAATGCCCAAAGGGTGTTTGGTAATTATTTTTTCCAGTATGATCATAACCTGGTAGAGCATCCTTCTTCCGGGGAAATATTCTTCAATGATACCTGGGAAAGCAGTAACCAGGTACAGCGGAAAAGATATAAAGGGCCCTTCAACCCCGACATCCAATCGTACAACCTCAAAACAAAGCAGCACAAAAAATACACAGATTGGGAAGGAAAGGATTTTGGCGCCACGATCGACAGAAC
Organism: Chitinophagaceae bacterium; assembly: GCA_035526625.1. GTDB lineage: Bacteria > Bacteroidota > Bacteroidia > Chitinophagales > Chitinophagaceae > JJ008. The sequence continues at coordinate 39,772 of DATLCB010000247.1, read as the reverse complement.
AGGCAATGTCTTTTTCATTTCCGATGAAGGGAACGGGGAATATAATTTATATGCACTTGTGAATGGCAATAAAAGAAAATGCACCCGCTTCAGCACTTCTATAAAAACGCCACAGGTTAATGCCAATGGCGGTAAAGTGGTCTTTGAAAAAGATTACCAGCTCTGGACCTATGATGTAAAGACGGGTGACGAAAGAAAACTGGATATTTCGATCATCCGCAATAATATTTTGCCAAAAGAAAAAGATTTTGAAGTAAAGGGTAATATCACGGCTTTTGATGTTTCACCGGATGGGAAAAAAATGGCTTTTGTATCAAGAGGAGAGGTCTTCATTAGTGATGTGGAAGGTAAATTCATTCAGCAAATAAACCGGGGTTCCGTAGAAAGAGTAAGAGAAATAAAATGGCTCGCGGATAACCGTACCCTATTGTTCAACCAGACACTGGATGGTTATACCAACTGGTACACTATCGGCGCAGACGGGAAGGGTACATTAAAGCAACTGACCAAAGACAAGAAAAATGACCGCTCTATCGTATTGAGCAAAAAAAGAACAAAAGCTGTTTACCTCAGCGGAAGGGATGAAGTACGCCTGATGGACCTGAAAACAATGGAAAGCAAAACCATAGTCAAAGATGAGATATGGGGTTTTCAAAACAGTGAGCCCGGTTTTTCACCCAATGAAGACTATGTTCTTTTTACGGCCTACAGGAATTTTGAGCAGGACATCTTTGTCTATAATATAAAAGATAATAAAACGATCAACCTTACGAACACAGGCATCACCGAATCGGGACCGATCTGGTCTCCGGAGGGGAAGTCGATCTTTCTTACTTCCCAGCGCCTGAAAGCAGCTTACCCTTTTGGCATGCCGAATGCAAGAGTATACCGCCTGCCACTGGAGAATTCAGATGAACCTTACCGACTCGATAAGTTCAATGAATTATTCAAAGAAGAGAAAAAAGATACCAGCAAAAAAGCTGCAGCCATGGCGGATAGTATTTCCAGCAAACCCCTGGTGATCGATACCGAACGGATCCTGGAAAGAATGGAACTCGTGGGTCCTTCACTGGGTGCGCAATTCCTCCAGTATGTTTACCAGAAAGGAGATAAAACTTCGGTGCTATATACCAGCAATCACGGAGAAGGGAGAAATGCATTATGGAAAACAGTGACCGAACCATTCGAGGCCAGCAAAACAGAAAAAATAGCCGGCACCGATAACAGTTTTGGTTTTGACATCCTCGAGGTAAGCGACAAATTTTATGTTTTATTCAATGGCACCATCAATAAACTGAACCTCGATGCGAATAAGGTCGATCCTATTAATATCTCTTACACGTTCCGCCGCAATCTTTCCGGTGAATTCAGCCAGATGTTTACCGAAGCATGGGCACAGATGGAAGAGAACTATTATGACGAAAACTTTCATGGCATCAACTGGGGTAAAATAAAGGATTACTACCAGCAGTTCGTCCCGTACCTAAATAATCGTGCGGATATGAGGGTGCTCTTAAATGATATGCTGGGTGAACTGAATTCTTCGCACCAGGGTTTTGGCACTTTTGGTGATGATGAGACCATTGCCTTACAGAACCGTACCATGGAGACAGGTATCATCTTTGAAGACAATGATCCCTACAAAGTAAAGTATGTGGTAAAACGTTCTGCTGCGTCTAAGAAAGAAGCAGATATCAAACCCGGTGATATACTCTTCAAAGTGAATGATGAAGTGGTGGATATACAAAAGGACCGCAACTTTTATTTTACCCGGCCTTCACTCGACAGGGAGTTGAAAATGACATTTAAAAGGGGAACGCAGACGGTTGAATCAAAAGTTCATCCGCAGGCCAGCCTTTTCACGAATCTCTATGATGAATGGATCGATAACAACCAGGCAAGAGTGGATGAGAAAGGAAAGGGAAGGATCGCTTATGGTTGTATGAAGAATATGGGACAGGGAGAACTAGATCAGTTCATCGTGGATATGACACAGGAGTTGAATAAAAAGGACGCTTTGATCTTCGACCTGCGATATAATACCGGCGGTAATGTACACGACGAAGTGCTGAAGTTCTTATCTCAAAAAACCTACCTGCAGTGGAAGTACCGGCAGGGAATGCTGTCGCCGCAACCCAACTTTAATCCCGCGGATAAGCCGATCATATTATTGATCAACGAACAATCATTGAGCGATGCGGAAATGACATCACAGGGTTTTAAAGCATTAAAATTGGGGAAGATCATTGGCAATGGTACATACCGTTGGATCATTTTTACCAGTGGCGTGGGTTTGGTGGATGGCTCTACCGTGAGGATGCCCGGCTGGGGTTGTTATAGCCTGGATGGAAAGGATCTCGAGATGTCGGGAGTGCAGCCGGATATACTTGTCATCAACAATTTTGATGACAAGCTCACTGGGCGTGATCCGCAACTGGACCGGGCGATAGAGGAGATCCTGAAACAATTGAAATAAGTCAGGGGTCTTTCTTTACAAAACGTATCATGGCGCTGCTGCCTTCGCTGCTGGCAAGGTAGGCATCATACTTTTTTTCATTCACCATGACCACCATATAAGAGGTATTAGGAGGAATGGCGCCCAGATTTTCCGCAACCATTGTCAATTCGTTTGTCTCATTCAGTTCACTTACTGCCAGCTTGATGCTATAGGCGTTTCCTGTAAGACGGATATGCTGGAACAATAATTTATCATTCAGAAAAAGCGAGATGGAGTCGCCGTCGATCTCCGCATTGTCATAAAAACGCAGTTCAACAGAATCACCAGATACCGGTATCTCCTTAATGAATACTTTTTTGCGGGTAACGAATTTTTCTTCAATGGTAGGCGCTTTGACAGGTACAGCGACCGCTACAGGCGCAGGTCTTTGAATAACCGGTCCCGGTTTTTGAACATTTTGTGTCGAAGGATCACCAGACTTTGGTGTAGCGGAAGTAATAACTACCGGTTTTTTTTCTTCAGGCCTGGTTTTTATTGGTTCGTCAGTAACAGAATGAGAGCTTAGAGCAATAGCCCCGATACTATCTATAATATCCGGGTCATTGGCGCCGATGGTATAATTACCGATGACAAAATCCCATTCGTCCTCAAATTCAGGATCGCTGCTTTTATCGAGATGAACATCTCCTTTTATATCCAGTTCCTCATCACGTCTCGCCACTTTACCATCCAGCATCATCCTGCTGCCTCCGGGACAATTGAAGTCGGCCCGCGAAAGCATGGGCATCTTACCCGGAGTAGAGATACTGAAACGGCCGGACTTTTCCTCCACCAGCTGATCATCCCACCATACCGCGGCATTGGTGGCCTGGTCGAAATATCCTTTGATGGTATAACGGCGGTAATTATTGGCAGACTCGTAGTAGTACGAGGTGCCGGTAAGACTGTCACCATTCTGAATGATCTTTACTTCGACCCTTTGCCGGTTGATCTTCCCTTTCCAAACGCCAGTGATCATTTGCGCTGAAAGAGGCAGGGAAAAACAGGAAAAAACCAATAGGAGAAAGCAGCCAAAACCTGCGGGGAGGAGCCTTTTCATAAGGAGGAGACAATTTATTCATACTAACGGTTTTAAGGATTTAATATTTTCCTGCCAAAAGTTGACACAGTGAAAAAAAATCCTAACTTTCCCCCAAATCTCTCCAACGGGGAGAGAATCTGTAATTAACCAAACTAAGCTTATGAGAAAGTTATACGTATGTATTCTTGCCTTACTGTGTGTTATTTCTTTTGCCAACCAGCTACAAGCACAGCATTCGGCAGGACCAGCCCCGGTAACACCTGCATCATCTGCATCAAAAGGTGATGTGATCCTTCCCGATGTTGCCAACCCGGCCAGCCGTGCATTTGTTTATGCCGGACCAGGTCCTTTCCAGTTCAATAAGCAAACCTTATCTAATACAGTATTAACACCTGTGGGTGCTGCAGTTCCTTTTCAATTCCCTGGTGCCGCAGCATGGGTGACAACTACTAATAAATATTATGTCATCGATCAGCTTGCTCCTTTTGCTTTATACACGGTAGATACCGTAACAGGGGTAAGGACATTTATTGCTAACTGTAGCGGAGTTCCACTGGCGAATTTTACAGGAATGACATGGGACAGGACCACCAATACCATGTATGGTATTGCAACAAATGGTACTCTCTCCCAATCACAAATATTTACCCTTAATATTACCACCGGTGTGTGTACTCCTATTGGGGTTGCTACGACTACCTGCCCGGGTGCTATCATGTTGAATGCCGCCCCCGGTGGCTCTTTATTTGCGGTTGACCTGGTAAATGACCAGCTATTCCGTTGGAATAAAACTACCGGCGTACCTACTTTGGTAGGTGGCATTGGCTTCAACGCCAATTTTGGACAAGATGGTCACTTTGATCTTAGTGATGGGCAATACTATTATGCCGCTTTCAATAATACTACGTTTAATCCTGAATTGAGAACGATAGACACGCTTACGGGTGCCACGACTTTAATTGGCACATATCCCGGAGGCGGCGCGGGCCAGGTTCAGACAATGGGTATCTATACTCCTTTGACGCCAAACAATGATGATTGTGCCAATGCTATAGCACTTAACTGCGGCCAAACTGTAACCGGAACTACTGCACAGGCAACCATCGATGGACCACCTATAACCTGTACCGGTAGCAGCAGCATCGCTGCCGATGTATGGTATACAGTTGTAGGAACCGGTGCGAATATCACGGCGATACTTTGCGGTTCAGCTTATGATACTAAGATAGATGTATACACGGGTAACTGCGGAGCCCTGGTTTGTGTGGGAGGTAACGATGATTTCTGCGGACTTCAATCCCAGTTCAGCTGGGCGACGACCTTAGGTACGGTCTACCGTATACGGGTACACGGCTTTGGGGGAGCAACAGGTGCCTTTACACTTAATATTGCCTGCCAGCCCGTCAATGATGCTTGTTCAGGTGCTATCAATATCAATTGCGGACAATCAATTAACGGAACAACGGTAGGAGGATCAATTGATGTGGTGCCCTTCTGCGGATTTGCAGTTTCAACCTCTGGTGTATGGTATACATTCATAGGTTCCGGGGGTGTAGAAACAGTGAACACTTGCGCAGCATTTTCATTTGATACCCGGATCGATGTTTTTTCAGGAACCTGCGGTTCGCTGGTCAGTGTGGGATGTAATGATGATTTCTGCGGAGTAGGTTCTCAAGTAACATTCCCGACCACTGCAGGAACCCGGTATTATATACTTGTTCACGGATTTGGTTCGGCTACGGGAACATTCACACTGACAAGAAATTGTCAGCCATGTGCAGGTGTTCCTTCACCCGGTGCTATCAGCGGTTCTTCCGGTCCTTATTGCCCTGGCAGTTCAGTTACACTGAACCTGACAGGTAATACGATCGCTAATGGTATCACTTACCAGTGGAGATCTTCGCTTACACCGGGCGGTCCTTATACAGCTATTCCCGGTGCGACGAATCCTTCTTATACATTCAATACTACAACGACAACCTATTTCATAGTATCTGTAAACTGTACAAACCCAGGTGGAGGAACCGGTAATACGGTTGAGTTCCCTGTTAATGTCAGCAACCTGGTTCATTCCGGTGTTGTGGCAGCACCAAATGTTGCGTGTTCTCCGGGTGCAACAACGATCAGTGGTACTGTCAGTGGAACGGCTACTCTCGCAGGTAACTATACCCATACGCTGACTGGTCCAGGTATAATTGGTGCGCCAGTTGTTTCAGGTGCACGCAATGCCACCGTGAGCTTCCCTGTAACGGTGATACCAGCCGGTGTTCATACTTATGTACTTACTTCTACCGATCCGATCGGCTGTACCGTGGTGACCAATGTTACCATGACAGTGAACCAGACACCAATAATTACACTAACAACCACTCCGGGGCCAACACCTCCGGCACCTCCGGGTACGAATTATGTTTACACAACAACAACAGGAAATGCCATTGTTCCGGGTACAGCATTAGTACCGGGCACCCAGGGTGATGATGTAACCGCCGTGGTGCCAATACCGTTTGGTTATGATGCGTATGGTACTGTTTATAATAGTCTGATAGTTTCCAGCAATGGTAATATCCAGTTCTCAGGAGCAGGTAACACAGCATTTACAAATACATGTCCGCTTCCCACAGCTACAACACTTGGGTTCCCGGCATTTATGCCACATTGGGATGATCTCAGAACAGACATCAATGCAGGCGATGGTATCTATACCTCGGTTTCGGGCGTTGCACCTAATCGCATATTCAATATCGAATGGAGAGCTACACTGTTCGGCATTGGTGGCACGATAAATTTTGAAGCACGCCTCTTCGAAGGTCAGCAAAGGGTAGATTTCATTTACGGAAACAATACCAATAATGGATCCAGCGCTTCCATCGGTGTGCAGGGTGCAAATACGCCAACCACTTTGTTCACGTCATACTCCTGTAACAATGTTTCGCTGGGTGCGGGATTACGTATCTCATTCGTATTGCCTGCTCCTGTGGTTATTTGTAATGGAGATATCGTTCGTATAGACGCTTCGTCATTACCTCCAACCCCTCAAACATTCAGCAGTAACGTCAATACCCATATACCTGCCGGTGGCAACACTTCAGGGATCGCCTCACCTTATCCTAACAGTATCCCTGTATCAGGATTACTTACTTCTGGTGTTACTGTGAAATCTGTGACCATCACCGGATTCTCTCATACTTTACCAGATGATGTGGACATCGTACTGGTATCACCCAGTGGTCAATCAGTGATCTTGATGTCAGATGCAGGTGGTAACCCTCCTGCTACGGGGCAGACATTTACATTCGATGATGCTGCTGCTGCAACATTGTTCGATGCAGCTTTCAACCCAAGCGGAACATATAAGCCAACAAACTATGGGGCAGGTGATAGCTGGCCACTGCCTGGTCCGCTGGGTGCTCCAAGTTCTACCTCACTCGCAAGTATCACAGGTAACCCGAACGGAAACTGGAATTTGTATGTGGTAGATGATAATACGAACGAAACCGGTTTCATCGCAACATGGAGCCTTACATTGAATGTTCCGCAGCCAGTGGTATTCAGTCCAACTACAAACCTGTTTACAGATGCATCTGCTACCACTGCGTATACAGGCACCCCTGTTTATACAGTTTGGGCAAGACCTTCTGTGAACACTACGTATACTGCATCAAATACCACTGCAGGTTGTTCCAACGGTGCCAGTGTGGCGATTGTAGTAAACTATTCGCCCGCAATAACAACACAGCCTGTAGCATTGGCCGCACCGATCTGCCCTGGCTTTAATGCTAATTACAACGTCGTTGCTACCGGAACCAATCTCACCTACCAATGGCAGGTAAGTCTTGGTGCTACACCTACTCCATGGAGTAATATTTCAAATGGTGCGCAGTACAGTGGAACGAATACGCCGAACTTGACAGTGCTTAATACTACAACTGCTCAGAACGGTCATAGGTTCCGCGTGGTGATCAGTGGCGTTTGCCCTCCGACACCAATATTCTCAGACTCGATCAGGCTGACGGTTGCAACAACACCGACGATCACTACACAACCGGCCAACAGGACCGTATGTGCACCTGATGCGGCAGTATTTACAGTTGCAACAGGCGGCGTACCAGCGCCGACCATCTATCAATGGCAGGTAAGTCCGAACGGTAACCCGGCCGGACCATGGACCAACCTTACCACTGGTGGATCATATACACCAACATTGACAGTAAGTCCTACAACAACTGCTATGAACGGAAGCCTCTACAGGGTGATCGTAACGAACAATTGCAATCAGAGTATAACATCCGGTAATGCGGTGCTTACTGTAAATGCAGCTACACCTGTAACCATTGCGGCACTTCCTTCAAGGATATGCCTGACCGATACATTGGTTCCTCTTTCAGCAACACCTGTGGGTGGTAGCTGGAGTGGTACAGGCGTTTCAGGATTCAATTTTGTACCACCTATCACAGCTGTGGGTTCTTATACGCTTACTTATTCATATGTCAATGCATCGAATTGTCCTTCTTCCGCAACTGTAGTTGCACAGGTACAGGATTGTCCTGAAAGGATCAGGCGCCTTGCCCAGGACGCTGCAGTGATCCTGTTCCCGAACCCGAACAACGGACGATTCAGTTTCAGGGTGAACAGCACATTGTATAATTTCCTTGGCATGAGAGTATATAACAACGCCGGACAACTCTTGCAAACACAGGTCTTCAATGGCCTCGTATATGGAAGGACCGTTCCGGTTGATCTCAGTCATCTGCCTGCGGGCGCTTATATGGTCAAGTTCACTTATGACGATGGTGTCAGAACATCAGAAAAAACATTCCCTGTCATCATTCAGCGGAAATAATAGTCAGTTCTAATTGATAATTGTCATCCCGTTCCATCCAGGAGCGGGATGATCTTTTTATGGGGCTTCTGTAACTTTAACGGTATGCTGTCACCTGAATTTTCGAAGAAGGTCATGGACCAGGGAATAACCTTTCATCCGGTTGTCCCTTTTGATAAAGGATATGATAGGTTCAAAGCGATAGATCTATCGCCGGCTAACAAACAGCTTTCGGTTGACCTGTTGAAGGATATCAAAGCATTCGAAAAATATATCAATCACTTATTGCTTCAAAACAAAACCCGGTATGGCATTGGCGGTTATGCCGAACTCAGGAATGTATATAGTACCAGTGCTGTATTTGATGGGACATTACCGGGAGATGAACCGCGTCGTTTTCATCTCGGTACAGATATCTGGGGTAAAGCTAGCACTGCGGTGATGTGTCCCCTTGATGGCGTTGTTCACAGCTATGCATTTAATAATGCAAAAGGAGATTATGGAGCAACCATAATACTGACTCACCAAATAGGTGATCAAACCTTCTATACCCTCTATGGCCATCTTAGCCTGGATTCAATCAAGAACCTGCGGCAGGGACAAAAAATAAACAGCGGAAATGTATTTGCAGAATTTGGGATCCCGGCAGAAAATGGGCAATGGCCACCGCATCTTCATTTTCAAATAATATTGGAAATGAACAACCGTGAAGGAGATTATCCCGGGGTTTGCAAATACAGTGAAAGAGAGAATTGGTTACAGAATAGTCCTGACCCGGAGATCATATTACAATTACGTTCTTATACGATCTGATCAGGAATGTTATAGTTTGAAATTTACCTCGGACCCGATAGTTATCGGATACACAGAGCGATCACAGATAACGCTGTGTAAATCTGTGTGTATTTAATCTGTCCTATCTGTGGTAAGTATTATTTTACAAACCCGATAGCTATGGGGTGACCACTACCACCTGATCTTATAAAAACTTTTTAGTTGATTAATAATTAGCTTTACACATATCAACCAGGAATGAATGGGTAACCCCAATCTTAATAGCGCAAAGGAAGAACTGTCATCTGCAGACGCAGTGTTTGAGAACTCGATCCGGCCTGCTGTTATCAACGATTTTGCGGGACAGGATCAGATCATCGAGAACCTGCGGATATTTATCAAGGCGGCAAAGATCCGTGGTGAAGCGCTGGACCACGTCCTTTTTCATGGCCCTCCCGGTTTGGGAAAAACGACCTTATCAAGAATTGTTGCGAATGAACTAGGAGTGAACATAAAAGAAACTTCCGGTCCCGTTATTGAAAAGCCCGGAGATCTTGCGGGCTTGCTGACAGGTTTGGAGTCCAATGATGTTTTGTTCATCGATGAGATCCACCGGCTGAGTACAGTGGTGGAAGAATACCTGTATGCGGCAATGGAAGATTACCGCATCGATATAATGATCGACACTGGCCCCAATGCAAGGAGCATACAGATCAATCTCAATCCTTTTACCCTGATAGGTGCTACAACGAGAAGTGGCCTGTTGACAGCGCCACTGCTTTCAAGGTTCGCTATCAAATCGAGATTGGAATATTATACCTCCGCTGTGTTGGATAGGATCATTCAGCGCTCAGCTGGTATATTGGGGACAAAGATCTCCAATGATGCTATAGGAGAAATAGGCAGAAGGAGCCGTGGCACGCCCCGGATCGCCAATGGCCTGCTCAGAAGAGTAAGGGATTTTGCGCAGGTATTGAATGACGGCCAGATCGACCTTGGTATCACTCAACATGCGCTCAAAGCATTGAATGTAGATGAGCATGGACTTGACGATATGGACAACCGTATCCTCACTACGATCATTGATAAGTTCAAAGGTGGTCCTGTAGGTATTACGACCATCGCAACGGCGGTTGGTGAAGAATCGGGTACCATCGAAGAAGTATATGAACCTTTCCTGATACAGGAAGGTTTTTTACAAAGAACCCCGAGGGGAAGGGAAGTGACTGCAAAAGCATATGAACACCTGGGAAGAAAGACTCCTGGTAGCAGCGGGACATTATTCCAATAAAAAAATGAGCGACTCATCACTCGCTCATTTCCATATTTTCCAATATTTTGATTTATCAGCTTTGTACCACCAGCCTGAAGCCATTTCCATGGATGTTCACGATCTCGATCTTTTCGTCGTCTTTCAGGTATTTACGCAGCTTCGCAATATAAACATCCATACTGCGGCCATTGAAATAAGTATCGCTACCCCATATCTTCTTTAATGCCTGGTCCCTTGGTAAAAGGTCATTGAGGTGTTCTGCCAGCATTTTCAGCAACTCATTCTCCTTAGGCGATAAAGTTTGTGTGATGCCGTTATGTGTAAGCTGACGCAGTTTCGGATTGAAATGGTAGCTGGAAAGATCGAATTCTTTATTCTCGCTTTCCTTGTTCTGCTCTTCATTCCTTTTCAGGATCGCTTTTATCTTAAGCAGCAACACCTCGCTATCAAAAGGTTTGGTGATATAATCATCGGCGCCGAGTTTATAACCCTGGATCACATCTTCCTTCATCGTCTTTGCGCTAAGGAAGAACAACGGAATATCCGGGTCCACATCCCTGATCTCTTCCGCAAGCGTGAATCCATCCATATTGGGCATCATAACGTCGAGCAGGCAGAGTTCAAATTTTTCACGCTGAAAAGCAGCAAGGCCCAAACGCCCGTCTCTTTCCAGGGTAACATCGTAATCATTCAGTTCAAGATAATTCTTCAGGACACTTCCAAGGTTAGGATCGTCTTCGCACAACAAGATTTGGGGTTTTTTAGCTTCCATTGATTTGTTTTTTTAATGCTGTTTCATCTTCTATCTTAATTCCATCTCGACTTACCCTCCCGGGTCCTGGTTTTATTGAAGGATGGAGAGGGAAAGGGTGAGGTTTGGTGACAAATAAAGTTAAAGCATTTCGGGGGTTCAAGCATTGCTCTGGAATATTTTGTTAAAACCACCGGTTTTTCACCCTTTTGCTTTTTTACTTTTGTCTTCGTTAATTTGACGTAATAATGTATTAAAAACTGTGCCATGCATGACTAGAACGATCATCACTGCTATTCTATTCTTTCTCGGGCGATCGGCGATCGGTCAGAAAGGGATCGACAATCTTATCAAAGCAGAGAAGGACTTTGCGGCTTATGCTGTTGCCCATAGTACAAAAGAAGCCTTCCAGCAATTCATCGACAGCAACAGTATTATGTTTGATGAGGGTAAACCTATCAGCGCTATTGAATACTGGAATAAAAGGGAAAAACGACCCGGTGTATTGAAATGGCATCCGCAATATGCCGAGATATCTGCTTCGGGTGATTTTGGTTATACAACCGGACCCTGGACCTTTCAGAGATCTCCGGCCGATTCAGTTATCGCCAGAGGGCAATATTCTACTGTCTGGCGATTGAATGAAAAAGGGGAATGGAAATTCGTAGTTGATTTTGGGATCGATAATTCGCAGCCGGGCAGTGAAGAAGAGAGAATTATTGATACGCCAAAGGAAGCTGATGATGCAAAGACGATGACGGCTATAGGTCCCCTGGTATCTGTGGATCATAGTTTCAATCAATTGCTGGAAGAAAACAGATCTAAAGCATATAAGGAATGGCTTTCACGGGAAAGCATTTTAACGCGTAATGGATCTTTGCCAGCCACAACTGCCACGGCAAGACAAGTTGTAATCGATGCTACTCCTGCAGACGCCAGATATAAAACCAGCGGTTGGGGAATTTCATTGGTGCCGGATATGGGCTATACGTACGGCACCGCGATGATCAAAGACAAAGAGCATAATTACCTGCGCATCTGGAGAAGAGAAAAGCAGGGATGGAGAATAGCATTGGAAGTTTTCCGGTATTAGATACATTTACACCCTTCAGCATCATAAATAATACTTATGGCAGACAATGCAAAATTCTTCGAAACAGTTAAGGAAGGCTATACGTTCAAAGGGGAGGCTTTTAAATTAGGTTCTGCCATGCTGGATGGAAATGTCGTAGCTGGCGCCGATGTGTTTGTCCCTTTCAAAACCCTTAACAGGCACGGACTGATAGCGGGCGCTACGGGTACTGGTAAAACAAAGACCTTACAAGTTCTTGCCGAAGGATTAAGTGACGCCAGCATACCGGTGGTCATGATGGATATCAAAGGTGACCTGAGTGGGATCGCTGCTGCCGGGACTGTAAATGATAAAATTACTGAGCGTTGTCAGAAATTAAATATTCAATTCAAACCCACCGGATATCCTGTCGACCTCCTTACACTCAGCGAGCAAAAAGGTGCGCGGCTAAGAGCAACGGTCAGCGAATTCGGGCCGGTATTACTTTCAAAGATCCTTGGGTTGAATGATACACAGGGTGGTTTTGTGGCTATGATATTCAAATACTGCGATGACAATAAATTGCCATTGCTCGACCTGAAAGATTTTGTCAAGGTCCTGCAATTCGTAAGCGATGAAGGCAAGGCTGAGCTGGAGAAAGCATATGGAAAGATCTCAACGACCTCCACCGGAACTATACTCCGTAAAGTGATCGAACTCCAGCAGCAAGGCGCCGATGTGTTCTTTGGAGAAAAAAGTTTTGAAGTGGCCGACCTGATGCGGATAAATGATGATGGCAGGGGAATGATCTCCATAGTACGGGTAACGGACCTGCAGGACAGGCCCAAACTGTTTTCGACCTTTATGCTGCAACTGCTGGCTGAATTGTATGCGACATGCCCCGAGGAAGGCGACATGGATAAACCGAAACTTGTCATGTTCATCGATGAAGCACATCTTATCTTCCAGGAAGCAAACGAGGCTTTGTTACAACAAATTGAAACGATCATTAAACTGATCCGATCAAAAGGAATAGGTATTTATTTTTGTACCCAGAACCCTATGGATGTCCCGGCTTCTGTACTGGCGCAATTGGGATTGAAAGTGCAACATGCTTTGCGGGCTTTTACAGCGGCTGACAGGAAAGTGATCAAACAAACGGCTGAGAATTACCCGGAGACGAATTTTTATAAGACCGAGGACCTGATCACGCAATTAGGAACGGGGGAAGCTTTTGTAACTATTTTAAATGAGAAAGGAATTCCCACTCCACTGGTGCATTGTATGGTAAGACCACCTCAAAGCCGGATGGATATCCTGACTGATGCCGAGATCGATGCTGTTGTAAGCCGCTCAAAGATCGCTTCGAAATACAATGAGGTGATCGACAGTAAAAGCGCTTACGAAATGCTTACAGAGAAATTAGATGAAGCTGCTAAAAGGGAGGCTGACACAAAACAGGAAGATCCCGTAAAGAAAACGACAACCAAAAAAGAGAAAAGCATTTTTGATAATCCCACCGTAAAGAGTATGACCCGTACAGCGGGTAACACCCTTGTACGTACTTTATTGGGCGTATTGGGGCTTGGTGGACGCAGCAGGAGCAGGAAAGGTTTATTTTGAAGACATTCTTTTATTTAAGCCTCACCCAACCTTTATTATCCATCTCGATCTTATTTTCTGCTTGTAGGAATTCGATGACCTTCCAGGCTTTTTCTTTTTTTATCCCATTCAATTTCTGCAAGAGGTCTTTGGTCTGCAAGGCTTCATACTTTACCATATTGATGATCCGGTGATGGAGCATGTCAAATTCATCTTTTGTAAGCCGGGTGGCTTTTAGTTTCAGGCAATTATCACAGATGCCGCAGGAAGCTATCTTCTCATCGCCAAAATAAGATCCGATAATGCGGCTCCGGCAAGCCGTCTCCTCTTTTATGTACTCCACTATCTGTTTCACCCGGGTTTGAAATTGCTCTTTTCGTTTGCCGTATTCTACCATGTTGATATGAATATCTTCTGACTTTGTGCGGCTGCGTAACAGCAAGATCTGCGGGCTGTCTTTCTGGGGCTGGTACTCAATAACACCCGCCTGCTGAAGTTGCGACAATTGTTGTTTTATTTCTTCCGCGTCTTTTTTAAGGAGGTTGGCAATGACCTTTTCGGAAATTGAACAAGGCTGATCAAAGATTCCCTCATAAGAACGTAGCAAGGTTTTGATCAATGGTTCCAACCCCGGCTGATCTTTTTCCAAGGAATATAAATAGTCCTTATTAGTTGTGAACACGACAGAGGGAGGCAGGAAAACCTGTTCGTTAAATGCCAACCATCCTTCCTGCTCAAGGGCTTTGAGTGAATACAAAGCTGTATGAGCTTCAGTTTTGAATTTTCTCAAAAAGTCAGGAAGATCAAATGTATAATACTGGCCTATGCCGGCGCCCGTGGGTATTTGTAAATAATTGGCGACAGCCTGGTAAATATTCCTGATGTCCTCCTGTGAAGGAAAACGAATGGATGAAAGCTCATTTAATTCCTGGATGTCTCTCTCATCATGTAATAAAACGGCATAGGCAGTTTTACCATCCCGCCCGGCCCTGCCTGCTTCCTGGTAATAATTTTCCAGGCAATCTGGAACATCCGCATGAATAACGGTCCTTACATCAGGCTTATCGATACCCATCCCGAATGCATTCGTACAAACGATCACCCTTATTTTATTGTTGATCCATGCTTCCTGTTTACTGTTTCTTTCTTCCTGTGCTAACCCAGCGTGATAAAAATCAGCGGCAATGCCCTGTAATTTCAACAGGTCGCTTATTTCTTTTGTTCGTTTGCGACTGCGGCAATAAACGATGGAAGTGCCTGTGACCTTTTTGAGTATCTCTATTACTTTATTTATTTTGGAGTCAACACGGAAGACGCTGTAAGAAAGGTTAGGCCGTTCAAATGATTGCCGGAAGATATTCTTATCACTGAATTGTAGTTTCTCACAGATATCGTTTTGCACTGCCGGTGTGGCAGATGCAGTTAAAGCAAGGAAGGGAACAGTGGGTAACTCATCTCTCAATGCTGCTATGCGCAGGTATGGAGGGCGGAAATCGTAACCCCACTGCGAGATGCAATGTGCTTCATCTACAGCAACAAGAGTGATATCCAGGCCCGGAAGATACTCTTTGAACAAAGAGGTCTCTAATCTTTCGGGTGAGACATACAGGAATTTGCAATTGCTTTCCGATGCGATCTTGAAAATATTGACCACTTCTTTTCTTGTCATCCCGGCATATACAGCAAATGCCGTGATATTCCTTCTGCGAAGATTTTCCACCTGGTCTTTCATAAGGGCTATCAATGGAGAAATGACGAGACATAAACCCGGCTTTACCATCGCGGGTACCTGGTAACAAAGTGATTTGCCACCACCGGTAGGCATCAGGGCCAGGCTATCTTTTCCTTCAAGTATACAGTTTATTATAGCTTCCTGTAATGGGCGAAAGGAATCAAAGCCCCAATATTGTTTAAGTATATCGTGAATCGTGAGTCGTGAGGTGTGAGAAGTGTTTTCCAGGTTCATCAGCCGATGATGAGTATTTATCCTAAAATAAGAAATTATGCTTTAACCAGTGCCGTCTTTTCACGGCTCACGTCTGACGAATCACGTCATACAACTTTCTTAACGAAAAGACGAACAGAATTAATAGCCAGGACCACATCACTCAATCCCATTACCAATGCGCCGAATGTTGGTGTGAGGAGACCGAATGCCGCTACAGGGATCGCCACGATATTATAAGCAAAGGCCCAGAATAAATTTTGTTTGATGGTAAGATAAGTGTGTTTCCCAAGACCCAATGCAGTGGGAAGATTCTTTAATCCGTTATTCATTAAAATCACCTGCGCGGATTGAACAGCAATTTGTGAAGCATCATTCATCGAGATGCCCAGCGTGGCTTTCGCTAAAGCCGGAGCATCGTTGATCCCATCACCCACCATTGCAGTGGGAGTGTGAGCGGTAAGTGCAGTGATCTTGGCCAGTTTTTGTTCAGGTGTTTGCTCAGCTATCACTGTCCCGATCCCTAATTGGTCACCTAATGCTTTTGTCTTTGCATACCTGTCACCACTCAGTAGTATCGTTTTAATATGCTTGCGATGTAAATAGTCAATGACCTGTTTTGCCTCAGCTCTTACTTCATCCTTTACATCGATCCAGCCCAATAGTGTGTCATTGCGGATGATATATACATTATGCCCGTCTTCTTTCGTAAGATGTTCAGCCGCTTTGAATGAACCGGCGATAAAAGTATTTCCTTGGGTATCTTCTGCTTTCATCCCCAGGCCTTTTACCTCTTCTATCTTTTTCCATTTTATCTCGTCTTTTCCCTTCCATTCAGCAGTAATGGCTTTAGCTATAGGATGCCCGGAGTATTTTTCAAGGGAATAAACGATCTTTTTAAAATCCATTTCTTCACCAACCCCCACCTTCGAACCTGAAACTTTGAACTTCCCTGTGGTCAGTGTTCCCGTTTTATCGAACACAACCTGCTTGATATCCTTAAAAGTTTCCATGCTGGTAGCATTCCGGAAAAGGATGCCTGTTTTAGCGCCTCTTCCCAAACCAACGGCAATAGCGGCAGGGGTTGCCAATCCCATCGCACAGGGGCATGCGATCACCAATACGGCAACGCTGCGCATCAAAGCAGGAGTAAAATCTTTTAAAATGATCCAGTTAATGCCTAATGTAATAACTGCGATCCCCAGGACCAGTGGTATAAAAACAGCGCTGATCTTATCAGCGAGTTGCTGAACAGGTGGTCTTTCACCCTGTGCCTGTCTTACCATATTGATGATACCCGACAATACCGTATCATCACCCACTGCGGTCACCTGTGCTTTGACTGTTCCATCACTGATCACACTACCACCGACCAATTTATCTTTTATTTTCTTATGTACCGGTGCGCTTTCTCCTGTGATGATAGCTTCAGTTACCTGTACATCGCCCCAAAGGATCTTACAATCCACCGGCACCTGTTCACCGCTTTTGATAAGAACAAGATCACCTACATGAAGCTGGGTATTCTCTACCTGGAAGATCTGCTCTTTGTGCTCATCGTCAAATGCGATCATATGGGCCATTACTTTTTGAGACCTCGCCAGTTTATTCAATTCTTTTTGCGTTGAAGCAATGGAAGCTTCTTCCAGGTAGTTGCCCAGGAAAACCAAGGTGATGATTGTCGCGGCCGTTTCGTAGAACAGGTATTGTTCCGACTGTCCTGTAAGTGATCCATATAAACTATACACAAAAGCTGCCGTGGCTCCTACCGCGATCAATACGTTCATATTAGGCATGCCATTGCGGATGCTTTTCCAGGCACTTTTCCCAAAGAAACTCATCCCTACTAAATACACAGGAATGGTAAGACCCAATTGCACCCAATGATTCATCAGCCAATGAATATGAACCCCGGGGATCATATGCAGCATTAGGAGTGCTGTAAAAGGAAGACAGAACAGGAAACGCTGTAAATGAGTGTGAAGGAATTTGATCGAGCCCTCTTCATCGTGATCATGCCCGTGTGAACGACCATTCGAGGCTGTATCTACTACCTTGTACCCAAGGTCGTGGATACCTTTACTTATCTTTTCTTCTGCGAGTGTTTGCTCTGAATCAAATAGCACATCCCCTGTTGAAAAATTCACCCTTACGTTCTTCATCCCCTGTTTCTCCAGGTAGCGATGAATATTGAGTGCACAGGTAGTGCAGTCCATCCCTTCTACCTTCCATTGTACTTTTTCCATGATGCAAATTTATTTAATAATGCCCACAGCCGTTTTGCGACAAAGGAAATATGTTTACAACGTGGTTGTAGTTCCTGTTAAATTTGCGTAATGGAATGGAGTTTTACATTGGGAAATATCAACGCGGTTGCAAAAGAATTCTGGGAAGCTATGGCCGGTAAAAAAATTTTTGCTTTTCATGGCCCAATGGGTGCGGGTAAAACCACTTTTATTCATGCTCTTTGTGATGCAAAAGGGGTGAAGGATGCTGTGGGCAGCCCGACCTTTTCTTTGGTGAATGAATATGAGTACTATGAAGTCAGCAAAAAGTCCCTTTTCCATCTTGATCTTTACAGGATAAAGGATGAGGAAGAAGCGATGCGGGCAGGAGTGGAAGATGTCCTTTATAGTGGCAATATATGCCTGGCTGAATGGCCTGATAAAGCGCCTGGTATATTTCCCAACGATACCATACATGCTACTATCGAGCTGGTAAACGATAAAACAAGACGACTCAAAATAGCTGGTATTTAAGTACATTTGAACGAGTTAACCAACTCTTTTCATGAGCCAGCAAAAGCCAAAGATCAGCACTTCTTTCAGCTACGAAACATTAGAGGAAACGCTGGATATTAAACCCAAGTCACAGGGGATGATGATCGGGATCCCTAAAGAGATCGCCTTCCAGGAAAACAGGATCGCCCTTACACCCGATGCAGTAAGCGTATTGATAAGTAATGGGCACCAGGTGCTGATAGAACACAATGCAGGGGAAGCCTCGCATTTTGGCGATAAAGATTACAGCGAGGCAGGCGCAAAAATTGTTTACAGCCGCGCCGATGTATTCAAAGCTCCCATATTGGTTAAAAGTGCGCCGGTTATCGATGAGGACCTTGATCTTCTTCAGTTAAACCAGATCATTATTTCTCCTATTCACCTTTCGGTGATGAAAGCTGCCATATTGGAGAAGATGATGGAAAAAAAGATCACCGCCATTTCTTTTGAGAACCTGAAAGATGACAGTGACTCTTACCCCATAGTAAGAAGTATGAGCGAGATCGCAGGCAGTGCCGTGATGCTGATCGCCGCTCAATATCTTGGTTCAAGTAATCATGGCAAAGGCGTATTGCTGGGTGGTATATCAGGTATTGCACCCACCAAGGTCATCATTATCGGTGCGGGTATTGTGGGAGAATATGCTGCAAGGGCAGCGCTTGCATTAGGCGCTTCGGTAAAAGTATTTGACAATAATGTGTATCGTCTGAAAAGGCTGCAGAATAATATCGGTCAGCGGATGTGGACCTCTGTGATCGAGCCAAGGATGATGTCCAAGCAACTCAAGACATGCGAAGTGGCTGTAGGCGCCCTTGGTTCTGAAACAGGAAGAACGCCGATGGTGGTTACGGAAGAGATGGTAAGTAACATGCGTCCTGGTTCAGTCATCATTGATGTCAGTATCGACAGGGGTGGTTGTTTTGAAACGTCGGAGATCACTTCACACGAGCATCCCATTTTTATGAAGTATGGAGTGATACATTACTGTGTACCCAATATACCTTCCGGCTTTGCCCGCACGGCTTCGCAGGCCATCAGTAATGTACTCATGCCTTTGTTGCTCGAAGCAGGTGATGAGGGAGGCTTTGAGAACCTGGTTTGGCACCAGCTCCATCTTCGCAGTGGTATCTATATCTTTAAAGGGGCGCTTACTAATTTCTACCTCAGCCAGCGGTTCGATCTCAAATATACAGATCTGAATTTGCTGATCGCAAGTCAGCGGTAAAACGAGACAACTTTATTTCCAGGAGGAAATATCGATCTTCTCATGACAAAAACTGTATTCTACCTGATCATTACTGCTCACGATCACCAGTCTTTCTTTACAATATTCAGTTATCAGCGCATGATAAAGTTCAATACCCGCCGTATCTAGATTCGTACAAGGTTCATCAAGCAATACGATCCCTGTATCAGAAAAAATACATTGCGCCAGCTTCACTCTTTGCTTCATACCAGAAGAGTAATACCGGATCTGTTTGTTCACTGCTTTTTCCAAACCAAGCCTGGCAATGATCATGTCAGTCGTTATACCCGGAAGAAATGGTTTGAAGCCATGATGAAAATCTAAAAATTCTTTCAATGTCATTTCTTCGATGACCTCGAGATAAGGAGCGCAGATGGAGACATCTTTATAAACTTCTTCATTTGCCAATTGATCCTGAGCGCCAGTTGAGGGATGGCCCATTGCCCATTGGATCTTTCCCTCACTCAGCATCATGCTTCCGCTCAGTGCCTGTAACAAAGTACTTTTTCCTGAGCCGTTCGGACCGGTGATCGCATACGATCGTCCAGATTCAAATGTATAATTGAAATGACGGAATATCCAGTCACGGTTGAACCGTTTGCCGGCATCAGACAGGTAGATCGTCATCGCCGTTTCCTTTGGTGAAGCGTTTAATGATACCACGGCCGCTTTCCCGGATAAAAGTTACGATCTCATCCCGCTCATCGGTAGCGGGCATTTCTTCTTCGATATATTCTACTGCCTGGCTGGTGTTCATCCCTTTATTAAAAAGTACCCGGTAAATGTCGAGGATATGATTGATGCGTTCGATACTAAAGCCGCGTCTTTTTAAACCTACTGAATTTACACCGGCATAACTAAGCGGGTTACGTCCCGCTTTGATATAGGGAGGAACATCTTTTGTGACCAATGAACCCCCGGCAATAAAAGAATGAGCGCCGATCTTTACAAACTGGTGAACCGCACACATACCCGCGAGTATAGACCATTCACCAATGGTCACATGACCCGCCACCTGCGTGTTGTTACTTACAATGCAATTATCACCAACAATACAATCATGCGCAAAATGCGAATATGCCATGACCAGGCAATTCTTGCCGATCATTGTTTTTTGCCTGTCTTCTGTCCCACGGTTCACCGTTACAAATTCACGTATGGTAGTGCCATCGCCAATAATGACGGTTGAATATTCTCCGTGAAATTTAAGATCCTGCGGTACGGCTGCAATAACGGCACCAGGAAAAATGCGGCAGTTCTTTCCGATCCGAGCCCCTTCCATGATAGTCACATTGGATCCTATCCAGGTGCCATCGCCAACCTCTACATCCTGGTGAATGACAGTAAAAGGATCAACCTTTACATTGGTAGCCAACCTGGCATTGGGGTGTATATATGTATGTGGATGAATCATAGCTGGTTAAAGACGGGCCCGGTTATCTTTATTAGTTTTACCTAATTTGAAACGGGGCAGGCAAAGTTAGCTTTTACAGCATAAAACAGAAGTTTTTTTCGCTATAGCTTGTTAAAAATGAGGGGAGAACGAATTGAATCAGCGTTGCACCATTAATATTGACGTGGAAGTTGTAAATTTGACCTTTGATGTACAATCCTCCCGATATATTATCACTGGCGTATAAGCAAACCCTGATGCAGGACCAGATGGTTCAGTTGCAGGAAAGGGTACAACTGATACCTGGTTCTGTCCAATATACGATCAACCGTTACAGGCGAAACCCGCAAGGGAGCATTGAAGACACGGGTATGATGGTATATCATTATACTAAAACGGAAGACAAGGAAAATTATCTCGAACTCAGGTTTTGTGTAAGTGGTAATGTGTACTGCCGTAAAAAAGAAACCGAATGCGATATGTGCCAGTTCGGGGCATCGAAAAGTTGTGTGGAAAGAGTGGATAGTGTGGATGTGGTCAGTTTTAAATTCTCACCCACTCATCTCAGTCAATTCATCAAACCGAGGAAAGGTAACACCGTACTTACCGACGATATATTGAGTTTCAAACATCGCTCTTCTTTCACCAAGATCCTTCCTCTTTGCGGGAAAACAAGAATGGTACTCGAAGGAGTGTTGAACCATACCTATAGCGATAGTCTCGAGAATATTTATATTAATGCTCAAACCCAGATGCTGTTATTATACAGCCTTGACTGTATGCTGGGCGAGAAAGAGATCGATGTAGTGAATTGTAAATTCCTGGCCAACGAAGCTGACCGGGAAAAGATCGTAAAAGCAAGAGAGATACTCATTCAGCATATCGGTGAGCCCATCACCATTAAAGAACTGAGCCGTAAAGTAGCTATCAACGAATGTTACCTTAAAAAAGGATTCAAAGAACTATTCGGCACTACTGTCTTTGATTTTTATCAAAGCCAGAGAATGGAACATGCCAAATACCTATTGTATGAAAAGGGGTTAAGCGTAACAGAAGTTTCCCTGATGCTCGGTTATTCCTCTATTTCCCATTTCTCAACAGCTTTTAAAAAACATACCGGTTTAAAACCCTGTGAACTTCTCTTAAGAAATTAAGGATTTGATGATCGTAGAACGTCTTTCTCCAGCAACATTCAGAGGGTTTACGATAATAAAGCAGCTTTTTATTCTTCTTTTGTTGTTTCCAGTGTATAGTTTTGCTGCTGATGAAACTTTTCGCCTACATACTGGCTTTTTATATCATCGGCCTGGCGGCAGTGCCCTGCTGTATCCTTGATAATTGTCCTGACGATAAAGCAGAGCAGGCCGGACATGAAACAGGAGACGATGACTGCGGCAGCTGTTCTCCTTTTTTTAGTTGTGAGGGTTGTGCTTCCGCTACTATTGCTTATCAGCCCATCCAGTTTGAATTTATTTCTCCTGACGCTTCTCCTGTTTATACTGTTTACCAGCAGTCATCACTTCCTGATGCTGATCTTGATTTCTGGCAACCGCCCAAATTAGGTCAATGATCCTCTTAGAACTTGAATTCATTGATCTAAAATTCACCCATGAATAAAATATGCTTATTGATACTGGCATTGACATGTGCCAGTACTATTTTCAGTCAAAATGTAGTTAGGATAAAAGTTATAAATGCGGAAACAAAGGAACCTATTCAAAATGCGGCTATACTATGTAGAGGGGCAGAAAATCTACCAGCTACAGACACCGCCGGAATAGCTTGGATCTATCGTTTGCCAAAAGGGAATAGAACACTTATTGTTGCCCACCTTGGTTTTATACCTAAAGAAATACCCATTGTAATCCCCTTTGAAGACTCTTTGCTTACAGTTGAGTTGGAGCCAAAGATCGAAGAGGAGGAAGAAGTCATCATTCAATCCACCCGCAGTTCTCGTACCATACAGGATATACCGACAAGGGTAGAGTTCGTAGCGGGTGAAGAACTGGATGAAAAGGCCAATATGAAACCCGGTGATATAAGAATGGTATTAAATGAAAGTACGGGTATCACTACACAGCAAACTTCTGCAACTTCAGCTAATGCATCTATCCGTATACAAGGGCTCGACGGACGTTATACACAAATACTGAAAGATGGTTTTCCGCTGTACGCAGGCTTTAGCGGTGGACTTGGGTTGCTTCAAACACCCCCGCTTGACCTCAAACAGTTTGAAGTGATCAAAGGCTCGGCTTCTACTTTATATGGCGGTGGCGCTATTGCAGGGCTCGTGAACCTGATCTCCAAAACACCACAAGATGAAAGAGAGTTGAAATTCCACCTTGATGTTACATCGGCGGGGGGATTAAATACCAGTGGTTTTTATGGAAAGAAGTTTGGTAAGGTTGGGTTGACATTGTTTGCTTCCCGCAATTCCAATTCAGCTTATGATCCGGCTGATATCGGGCTTACTGCTATTCCCAAATTTGAACGCTACACCGTGAACCCAAAGCTGTTCGTTTATTTCACGGATAAAACGGAACTCACAGCAGGCGTTAATATCACAACAGAAGAAAGAACGGGCGGTGATGTAGCTTATATAAAAGGTAACAACCCCGCTGGTTATTATGAGACCAATAATTCAGACCGCTATAGTGCGAAATTGAATTTCCAGCATCATTTTGGTAAATCCAGTCATATAACTATAAAGAATAGCTTCAACCGCTTTCACAGAACTATTTCTTCACCTGCTTACGCCTTTAATGGAACGCAGAATGGAACATTTACTGAAGCCACTTATGCATCGCATGGTGCGATATCGGAATGGATAGCGGGAGTGAACCTGATAACCGATGATTTTAAGGAACAACGAATTACTTCACCGACATTGTTACGTAACTATCAGCAGCTAACCGGCGGGATATTTGTGCAGAACAACTGGAAAGTGAGCGATAAATTTCGCCTGGAAACAGGATTGCGGGGAGATGCTGTGAAAGATTATGGCTTTACCTTGTTGCCACGGGTGTCAGCTCTTTTCAAATTTTCTCCGAAACTATCCTCTCGGATCGGTGGAGGATTGGGGTATAAAGCGCCTAACATCTTTACCGAAGAAAGCGAAAGACTACAATACAAAAACGTATTGCCGATCAACGATGCGGTTAATAAACTGGAAAGAAGTTATGGGGTCAATGCTGATATCAATTACAAAACAAAATTGGCTGATGGCGAAGTTAGTTTTAGCATCAATCATCTTTTCTTTTACACCCGTATTCATGACCCGCTACTGCTACAGCCGGATGGCGTCAACTTCCGTTTCAATAATGTGAATGGGCATATTGACAGCAAAGGAGTAGAAACCAATGTAAAACTGGGATATAAAGATTTCAAATTGTTTCTGGGTTATACGTTCACCAACGCCTACCTGCACCAGGGAAGCAGCAAAACAGAAAGTCTTCTTACACCCAAACACCGGCTGAATACCGTGTTATTATATGAAGTGGAGGAAAAATGGAAAGTTGGCCTGGAAGCTTATTATTTCAGTAAACAACAATTGAGTAACGGAGCAACGGGAAGATCTTATTGGATCACCGGTTTTATGGCAGAGAAACTTTGGGAGAAACTCTCTCTGTATATCAATTTTGAGAATTTCCTGGATACACGCCAGACGAAATTTGATTCCATCTATACCGGGTCCATTGCCAATCCTGTATTCAGGGATATTTATGCACCGCTGGATGGGTTTGTGGTGAATGGGGGTATTAAACTAAGATTGTGAATAAAAAGCCGGGATTTTATATCCGGCTCTTTTTGCATATTTGCTTCATGAGGAAGTGTTTTGTTCTGACCTCTTTATTGTTCGCTGTTGTTTTATCGGTTTCTTTTTCAAAAGAAAGCCTGCGGAATATTTATTCCCGGCCTTCTTCTCAATGGCCAGCTCCTTTTATAGATGATAGGATCAACTGGCAGGAGTTGGGAATATTACCGGGCAGCCCTATTGAAGATCAAAAGGCTTCGCTTCAGCATATCATTGAGTTGGGTAAAATGCTGTTCTTCGATGCAAGATTGAGTGGTTCAGGAAAGATATCCTGTGCCACCTGTCATCAACCCGAACTTTCGTGGACAGATGGTAAGGAAAGATCCACTGGTCACGAGGGAACTCTTACCAAAAGAAATTCACCCAGTATTCAAAACACATGGTTCTACAAAAAACTCTTCTGGGATGGTCGTGCAAAAAACCTGGAGGACCAGGCCTTTGCTCCTATCAACAGCGAGACAGAGATGCACAGTGAAATGCCGGAGCTGATGCGTAAGCTCAGGGCAGTAAAAGGGTATAAAGATCTTTTTGCAAAAGCATTTGGTGATGATGAGATAAGCCCCGACCGCATGACCGAAGCGATCGCCAGCTTTGAAAAAACGATCGTGAGTGCTAAAAGCAGGTTCGATAAATTCCTGGAAGGAGATAAGAAGATCTTAACCAATAGTGAACTGAGAGGCCTGCACCTGTTCCGTACAAAAGCAAGATGTATGAATTGTCATAACGGTCCTCTTTTTTCCGATAACCAGTTTCATAATAACGGTTTTCATTATTATGAGAATGGATTTATTGATAGTGCTAAATTCGATAAAGGATTGTACAATACAACTCATGACATAGCTGATCTTGGAAAATTTAAAACTCCTTCTTTAAGAGATGTAATGAATACAGGTCCCTGGATGCATCACGGAAAGATGAGATCGATAAAAGAATTGATCGGGCATTATAATAAAGGGGCGGAAGGAAATGGGGGTAGCGAGAAGACCATTAAGATGCTTTTTCTGACAAACAAGGAAATAGCCGACCTGGAATCTTTTCTAAAGGCCATCTCTTCAGCACCTGTGCCGTTTAAAAAACCTGTATTACCTGATTAGGCAACTATCTCGCCGGAAAAACTATCTTTGTTCTCCCCCGAGGATCCTTCGGACAACATTTAAACTATTCAAAGCAATAAAGATGAAAAAATTACTCTTAGGCTTCTTAGCTACAGGTTTTACACTGATCGTTAACGCACAGCCACCGGCCGGCGATGCAAAACCAGGTGAATGGTATGGTGAAAAAGTATCTGTTGAAGGCGCTGTACCTATCAGCGACGTCGTAGCTAAATTGAATAGCGGGAAAGAAGAGGTCGAAGGGAAAATAAGGGCCAAAGTAGTGGAAGTATGCGCCAAAAAAGGATGCTGGATAACATTGGAATTACCCGGTGGTGAAAAAGCAACCGTAAAAATGAAAGATTATGGTTTCTTCCTTCCACTCGCCGCAAAAGGCAAAACCGTGGTGATCGATGGCGAAGTAAAAATGAAGACCACTTCCGTTGCAGAGTTAAAACATTATGCTGAAGACGCTAAAAAAACAAAAGAGGAGATCGATGCTATTACAGAGCCTAAGAAGGAAGTGAGGGTAATGGCGAAAGGTATTGTTGTGGTTGAATAGATCCTTTTTAAATTAATAATGGAAAGCTGCTCAGGGAATGAGCAGCTTTTTTTTATTATTGGATGCGAGTTCCCTTTTTGCAAAACTACTTTCATCTTCATGTTGAAAGCATGCTGATCATCGATTCTTCCTATGATCTGTATCATATGCCCGGCTGATACTTCAACGAAACGCAGTCATTTATTTGTCAAAGAAATTTTATAGTGTTCTTCTGACAGTTGCATGATAAAAAACAATCAAAGCTGGATAACATTTGCACGCAATTACTTTTTTATGAAGAAGATCTTTATTTCGATTTTTATCTCCTGCATTTTTTATTCTTTGCACGGGCAGTCTTTCCTTACTGTGCCCGAAGACACGACCAAAGCAAAAGAACTGGAAGCAGCAGTGGTTACCGGGCAATATAAACCGCGATCTGTAAAAAACTCAGTTTACCAGGTACGGGTCATCGGTAAAGAAAGGATACAGAAACAGGGAGCAACCAAATTGCAGGATGTGCTGAACAGCGAGTTGAACATTCGTTTCTCCCAGGATCTGGCTACGGGAGGCTCAGACATCACGATGATGGGACTGAAAGGACAAAATGTAAAAATTTTACTGGATGGGTTGCCGCTTGTAGGGAGGCAGGGCACGACGAATGAGATCAACATCAATCAAATCGATATCAATTCTATCGAACGGATCGAGATAGTGGAAGGACCTATGTCGGTGATCTATGGGGCCGATGCCCTGGCCGGTGTAATAAACATCATCACAAAAAAACAAGCAGCTGCCAAATTCTCGGTTACAGCAAGAGTACAGGAAGAAACAGTGGGGAATGAGTACGGATGGGAGCAGGGTGTACATAACCAGTATGCCGGCCTTGGGTGGAGAAATAAAAAATGGGAGGCAGGCGGAAGCTTTGGTCATAATTATTTCGGCGGCTGGAAAGACACTGCTATCGGAAGGGAGATGGTCTGGCATTGGAAAGACCAGCTCATCGCTACAGGATACATTGGTTACAACAATGCTACATTCAATATTCGTTATCGTATCGATGGGCTCGATGAGATCATCACCAATCCCGGCAACTTCACGCAATGGCAGCAGGATGCCGGCGATTCCACAGCACAGGACCAGGAATATCTTTCGAGAAGGATCATGCAACAATTACAGGCCTCTTATTTTATAAACAGCAATTTATCCTTGCAGGCACAGGCCGCTTATACGAACTATAGCAGGCAGGTATTTTCCACTATACTCAGCCAGCATACAGGTAAGCTGAGTATGGATATTGAGAAAAATCAAAGTCTTGTCAAGATAAAAGGTTTTACTTTCCGCAGTTCGGCCGTTTACAGAATATCATCACTTGTCTCGGTACAACCCGGTGTTGACATTGACCTTGAAAGTGGGGAAGGGGAAAGGTTGAGGAAAGGCAGCAACGAGGTAAATGATTATGCAATATTTACGACAGCGGAGATCACTCCTTCGGCAAAGTGGAATATAAGGCCCGGTATAAGATTCATAAAGAATTCGGTGTATGATGCACCGCCGTTTATACCATCTATCAATACAAAGTATTCTTTGTCGGAAAAACTCGACCTGCGGTTGGCCTATGCAAGAGGTTTTCGTTCTCCATCCCTGAGAGAATTATACATGAATTTCTTTGATGCGAATCACCAGATCATGGGCAACCCTAATCTGAAAGCAGAGACCTCTAACAGCTTCACGGCTTCGCTAAGCTGGAAAAAGATGTCTCCCGACAAAGTTATTTATACATCGGTCCTCGGTGGTTTTTACAACAGTGTAAAGAACCTGATAGATTATGCTCTTTCTTCCAGCGATCCGAACCTGTACATCCTTACGAATGTGTCGAACAGTAAAACAGCGGGTATCAATTTGACAACGACGGTGAAATACAATAAATGGAATGTATCATTGGGTGCTTCTTATACGGGATTTTATAACGATCATTCCGAACAGGATAATTCCTTACCCGTACTGCAATGGTCCGCAGAGGCTAATACGAATATCGGATATACTTTTTCAAAGATCGGGCTGGACGCTAACCTGTTTTATAAGTTCACCGGTAAGCAGCCTTCTTATGTATTGCAGGGGTCAGCTATAGTTCTGACAGAATTGGAGGGTTATCATATGGCCGACATTACGTTCAACAAAAGATTCAGCAAGACATTCTTTAAATATTTTACCCTTAGTGCAGGGATAAGGGATCTCTTTGATGTTGACCGTGTCAGCAGCACTATTTCCAGCACAGGTGGCATACATACTAATGGTGCTGGAAGGAACCTGGCTTATGGCCGCTCTTATTTCGCGGGACTTTTATTTAACTGGGAGAAAAAGTAATTCTTTAAAGACTAAACTATATACGATGATCAAAGGAACTATTATAAGAACGCTTTATGTTTTGCTTGCTGCAAGTATTTTCTTTGCAGCCTGTCGAAAAAGAGAAGGGCTATCCCTGTCGGATAATTATGTAATATTTGAATCAAATGCCCAGGGTATCGTGGAATCGGAGAATTCCATTACAGTAAAAGTGAAATTATCGAGAGGAACGGACAAAGACATCCCGGTTTCTATCAATTTGACTCCGCAGGGGGTTGTCTATGGCACTGATTTCACCACCACACCCGCGGCTATGGCTGGTTCTTTGAGTGTTACGATCCCTCCAGGAAATGATGAGGCTTCCTTTACTATAAATAAAGTACCCGGCGTTCTGTTCGACGGCGATGAAAAGATCATATTTAATTTATACAGTTCTGCTGCGCCTGTATTGATCGGTGCAACAAGACAATTCACCCTCAGCTTTGCTGAACTCGTGGCCAATTCGTCCTCCTATACTATTGATGGTGGCGGAGCAACTTATCCTAATAAAGTCTTTCTTGACCTGAGCGCTAACCGCCAGACAAAAGTCCTTCGCACTAATTGGGACCTCGGTTTCTATACGGCCGCGGGAGCGGATAGTTTCCGGGTGATACTGAATTCATCGGTAGGCATGATGGCAAAGCAGCTCAATAAAAATGACCTGAATACAGTTACATCGGCAGATACGCTGGGTCTTTCACTTGACCTTGCTTATAGCCCCTTTACACCCGTGCCGTCACAAATGGCTTATGTGGATTATCCTACTGGTGATATCAGCAGAACGGCCATCAGCATGATCTCACCCGTTGCGGGCGACAATAAAGTGTATATCATTAACCGCGGTTCAGGTATAGGAACACCCGCTCTTTCCAGGGGCTGGAAAAAGATCCGCATTATTCGGAATTCAGCAGGTGGTTATACATTGCAGCATGCCGATATAGCTGCAACGACATTTACATCGGTGGATATCGCAAAAGACGAAGCTTATTTTTTTAAATACATTTCCCTGGATAACGGTCCCGTAAGTGTAGAACCAGAAAAAAAGAAATGGGATATTGCATGGACCTATTTCGGCAACACCACCAACTTTGGCGGCGGTGAAGTACCCTATCTTTTCCAGGATTTTATTATTCAGAACCGGAATGTAGCGATCGCTAAAGTATTGACCACGACAAAAACATACGAATCCTTTACAGCCGCCAACCTCGCGGATGGTACTATCACTGCATGGAGCACCTCTCAAACTGCTATTGGCGCCGACTGGAGACGGACTACTCCTTCGCCTGCGCAAACATATGCCGACAGGTTTTATATCATCAGGGACGGTGAGAATAACTATTATAAAGTGAAGTTCACATCGCTGACGGAAGGAGGGATCAGGGGTTTCCCTGCCATTGCGTATGAGCTTATAAAAAGAGGCTGATAAAATTTTCCTGGAACAGAAGCATCCGCGGGCCCTGCGGATGCTTTTTCTTTTTGCGTAAACTCCTTTTCGGATTCCGTAAGTCATACCATTGCCACCTCCGTTTCTTTGCGGCAAATCAATCCCTATATGAAAAGATGGACAAGTATTGCGGTGCCACTAATCACAAGCTTTTCACTGCTGGCTCAAAAAAACAACGATAGGAAAATTGTAGACAAACTTTGCGGCTGTTTTGAAGTTTCCTTTAAATATGCTGAAACCTTTTCTCCCAACCCGGATTATAAATACCATGAACGTGAAGAGACGGGTGGCACGGCTGAACTAGCCTTACCCATTGAAGTAAGTGATAAGAAGATCGTGATCCAGCATTTGCTGGTAGTAGGACCGAAAACGATAGTTAAACACTGGCGGGAAGAATGGACATATGAAAATCCTGTGCTCTGGAAATATAAGGGAGATAGAACATGGGTAAAGGAAACAGTTCCCGCTGAGCAAGTAAAAGGAAAATGGACACAGACAGTTTGGGAAGTAGCCGACGAACCGCGGTACCAGGGTTTTAGCCAGTTGGTTGATCTCGATGGCAGGGTCACCTGGCAGAACACTACGGATGCACCGCTTCCAAGAAGAGAATATTCTGTCCGGAGCGATTATAATATTCTGAGAAGGACCAACAGGATAAATATTACCGACAGTGGCTATGTGCATGAACAGGACAATCAAAAAATGATCAGGGTGAACGGGAAAGATAAATTGCTGGTAGAAGAAAAAGGACTCAACACCTATAAAAAGATCGCTGATAAGGAATGTGCCGCCGCTCAGGATTATTGGGAAAAAAATAAAGACTATTGGGGAAGGGTCCGCAAAGTATGGGCCGGTTATATCAATGATCATGATACCATCGCTCTCAAAAATAAAATTGATGGAAAATTCTTGCATGAATTTCTTATTGCCCAGGCTAAAGAGTATGCCGATAAGAAAATAATGGAGAAAGATATCTATAGCAGGATCAAAGCGGAGATCACGCGTTTTATCGGGCAGGAAGAAAAAATTACCGCGGGTACACATTAATAAATATAGTCGGAGAGACGGAAGTGCCGGAAGTCTGGAAGATCATTTTGTTTAATGAGACGCTTCCGGACGCTAATAGAATATTGAAATTTACCACGGACCTGACAGGCATCGGGTTATATTACCCCTGGTAATCTTGTGTATTTAATCTGTGCTATCTGTGGTAAGGTCTTGCTATTTGAATTAACTACTATCCTTCCGGACTTTCCCTCTTTTGGTCTTGCCTTTATATTGTAACTTCGCCCCCTTTTAGTAAGGATATGAGCGTTAAATACCATGAATTTACTGGCTTGAACTTACCTGCTTTCGAACAGGAGATGTTAGCTCGTTGGACTGAGACACAGGCATTTGAACAAAGCGTCTCTCTGCGGGAAGGCGCTACCCCTTTCGTTTTTTATGAAGGTCCGCCCAGCGCTAATGGTATGCCCGGTATCCACCATGTCATCTCAAGAACATTAAAGGATCTCGTTTGCCGCTACAAGACCATGAAAGGTTTCCAGGTGAAAAGAAAGGGCGGATGGGATACGCATGGGTTGCCCATCGAACTGGGAGTAGAGAAAGAATTAGGCATAACAAAAGAAGATATCGGCAAAAAAATATCTGTTGAGGAGTATAATAAGAAGTGCAGGGAAGCGGTATTGCGCTATAAAGACAAATGGGACGATATAACCCGTAAGATGGGCTACTGGGTCGACCTGGACGATCCTTACATCACCTATCATAACGAATACATCGAAACAGTCTGGTGGTTGCTGAGTGAGTTATATAAAAAAGGTTTGCTCTATGAAAGTGTGAGCATTCAGCCTTACTCACCTGCAGCGGGAACCGGTTTGAGTTCACATGAACTGAATCAACCAGGAACTTATAAAGATGTGAAGGACACTTCTGCGGTGGCCATGTTCAAAGCAATAAGGAATGAAAAGAGTGAATTCTTGTTTAAAGCAGTCGAAGGTGATTCACAGTTGACCACCATCGACTCAGAAGTTTTCTTTCTTGCCTGGACGACCACACCCTGGACATTACCTTCAAACTTAGGATTGACAGTAGGGGCTAATATCGATTATGTGTTGATAAGAACATTTAATCCTTACCTGCACATTCCCGTGAATGTTGTTTTAGCAAAACAATTGATGTCTAAATATTTTGATGGAACAAGTGCAAGCGACAAGGTAGGGTCCAAATATTCCATCATTAGTCAAGACGATGAGGCTAAGAAAAAAGCTGTTGAATGGGAGATATTAAGTGAATTTAAAGGATCGCAAATTGAAGAGTGCCGGTACGAACAATTACTGCCCTACGATGCTAATAGCGCTGCCAATTCCGGTGGTGATCCTTTCAGGGTATTGGTTGACAGTTTTGTTACTACCGAAGACGGTACCGGTATTGTGCATACAGCTCCTGCTTTTGGTGCTGATGACTTTAAAGTCGGTAAAAAATATGGCATTGGTATTCTCACCATGGTTGACCGGGAAGGAAAATTCGTAGATGGATTGGGAGAGTTCAGCAACCGCTATGTAAAGAATTATAAAGACGATCCTAAATACGTTGATGTAAACGTTGACATCGCGGTAAAACTAAAGAAAGAGAACAGGGCTTTCAAAGTAGAAAAATACGAGCATAGCTATCCCCATTGCTGGCGAACGGATAAGCCTGTTTTATATTATCCATTAGATGCATGGTTCATCAGGACCACAGCTATCAAGGACAGGATGGTGGAATTGAATAAAACCATCAACTGGAAACCAAAGTCAACGGGCGAAGGACGTTTCGGCAACTGGCTCGAGAACATGGTGGACTGGAACCTCAGCCGTTCAAGATTCTGGGGTACACCTCTGCCGATCTGGAAAACGGAAGATGGTGAAGAGGAGAAATGTATCGGGAGCATAGAAGAATTGAATGCGGAAATAAGAAAAGCTGCTGATGTTCTGGTTGGAGAAACCAATAAGCATTATCTGCACGAAGGAATATTAGATCTGCACAAGCCTTATGTTGATGATATCACATTGGTAAGTGCATCCGGCAAACCCATGCAGCGGGTGCCTGACCTGATCGATGTTTGGTTCGACTCCGGCGCCATGCCTTATGCGCAATGGGGTTTACCAGATACAAGCTCAAATAAGTTTGGTCCTCTTAGCCCGGAAAATTTTTTCAAGTATCATGAGGCTTCGGGAACCCCTTCTTCGGAGGGGCGTGGGGAGGTTGTTTTTCCTGCTGATTACATCGCTGAAGGAGTTGACCAGACAAGAGGCTGGTTCTACACATTACATGCTATCGCGTCCCTGGTATTTGATTCGGTGGCTTATAAAACCGTTGTCAGTAATGGGTTGGTGCTGGATAAGAACGGTAATAAAATGAGTAAAAGACTGGGTAACGTGGTGGATCCTTTTAAGACCATTGAGACCTTCGGCGCTGATGCAACAAGATGGTACCTGGTCACCAATGCTTCGCCCTGGGATAATATGAAGTTTGACCTCGACGGCATCAAAGAAGTACAGCGAAAGTTCTTTGGGACACTTTATAACACGTACCAGTTCTTTGCTTTGTATTCCAATGTTGATGGATTTGCTTTCAAAGAAGACTATATACCCATCAAGGATCGTCCCGAGATCGATCGTTGGATACTTTCTTCCCTGAATACAGTGGTAAAGAAAGCCGGTGAATACATGGATGACTATGAACCAACACAGGCTGGCCGTGTGATCGAAGATTTTGTGGATGAACATCTGAGCAACTGGTATGTCCGTTTATGCAGGAGAAGATTCTGGAAGGGAGAATATGAGCAGGATAAGATCTGCGCCTATCAAACTTTATATGAATGCCTGGAAACCCTGGCAAGACTGGTAGCGCCGATATCACCTTTCTTCAGTGATACAATTTTTCAAAACCTTAATGCGGTCACGGGCAGGTTTAAGATCGGGTCAGTACACCATGCTGATTATCCCGTGGCCAACACCTCGGTTATCGACGGCCCATTGGAGGAAAGAATGCAATTAGCACAGGATGCTTCTTCCCTGGTATTATCGCTTCGTAAAAAAGCGAACATCAAAGTGAGACAGCCCTTGCAAAAAGTTTTGATACCGGTATTGAACCCCTCCATGAAGGAACAGCTGCAGAAAATAGAGGATCTGCTCAAGGCGGAAGTGAATGTAAAGGGAATCGAATACCTTGATGCTGATAACACGTTTATCAGTAAAAAGATAAAACCAAACTTCGTTGCACTAGGCAAAAAACTCGGGCCAAAGATGAAAGCAGTATCTGCCGCACTGGCTCGATTCAGCCAGGAAGACATTGCTTTGTTGGAAAAAGAGGGTCAATATAATTTGCAAGTTGATGGCGAACCTGTAATATTACAGATTGCCGAAGTCGAAATAACCAGTGAAGACATTCCCGGCTGGACCGTAGCCACCCAGGGAAATCTGACTGTAGCACTGGATGTAACACTGACCCCGGAACTGGAAGCGGAAGGCAATGCACGGGAATTTGTGAACAGGATCCAAAAGATCCGCAAAGACAGCGGGTTTGAGCTTACAGACAGAGTAGATGTTAAAGTGTCAGCAGTCAATGCCGGCCTGAATGACAAAGTTGGGCAAGGATTAAAAGATTCTTTGGCTAAGTTTAAAGACTATATTTGCGCCGAAATTCTGGCAGATACGCTGGAATTTGTGGCTGATATAAAGACCGGAACCGAGATCGATATAAACGATGTTTTGCTAAATGTGATTGTTTCAAAAAAAGGGTAATATATGGCAACTAAAAAGAAAAAAGCCCCTAAAAAGGCAGCCAAGCCCGCCCCTAAAAAAGCTGCTCCTAAAAAACCGGCAGCAAAGAAAACTGTGAAAAAATCTGCACCTAAACCCCCGAAAAAAGCGGTTAAGCCTGCTCCTAAAAAAGCGGCCAAACCTGTAGCTAAGAAACCCGCCCCAAAGCCTGCGGCTAAACCTGTGGTAAAAGTGGTTCCCAAAGCTGAACCCCCAGCACCTAAGCCTGTGGCAAAAAAACCAGGTTCAGTTGACCCGAAATCACTCGTGTCAATTAAACCAAAGGTGCAACCGGTCATTAAAAAAGAACCGCCTAAACCGGCTAAGATGGTTATACCGAAGACGACCACTAAATCTTCGGTGAAGTATGAGCCCGAGTTCACCAAGTCCATACTGGATGCTTCAGGACTTGTCATGCAGTCGGGACCCACTATGCGGTATTCTGATACAGACCTCGGCGAATTCAGGGAGATCATTCAAAAGAAACTGGATGCCGCTAAAAAAGAGCTTGCTTACCTGCAGGGTTTGATCACACGCAAAGACGAAGGTGGCGATATGGATGAAGCCCGTTATATGACCATGGAAGATGGCAGTGTAAGTATGGAAAGAGAACAGCTGAGCCAGATGGCCAGTCGCCAGATCACTTTTATCGATCACCTGGAAAAAGCAATGATGCGGATTGAGAACAAGACCTATGGTATTTGCAGGGTAACAGGCAAACTGATCGACAAAGCCCGACTGAGAGCGGTTCCGCATGCAACTTTAAGCATCGAAGCAAAACAGCTGATGAATAAGTAAGAGAACCAAAATTTATATATAGAAAAAGCCCCTTCCTTCTGGATGGGGCTTTTATTTAAGAGGTCTTTGTTTATTTCTTTTTTCTCAGGAAGACCTGGAAGCCAACCCCCAGCAGTATACCGTGATTGGTAAACTTGGTAGTTGTTTCATTTTTCAACGTCTCATCAACGGTACCATCATTACCATTATCGCGAAGGGTTGTTTTGACAAAAGTATTTTTATTATAACCGTAGTTATATCCAATGAAAAGATCAAGCCCTGCATTATCGCCTACCATTTTTGTAAGACCTGCCTGGATAGTAGCGTTGGCATAAAAACCGCCACTTGAGCTACCATCATAGGATATTTTATAAGCATTTGGAGAAGTACCGCCATAAAAAAACCCTTCGGTTTTAAGACTGCTGATCCCCACATTAAAACCAAACTGTCCAAAAGGCATCATGTTCCCTGTGCTATTCAGGTAATGTCGTACAAAACCTCCAAGGCCGATATTAAAGCTGTTATACTTGTCGCTTTGAAAAGTACTCCCGTTTTGCTCATAGGTTGTTTTATTCCCCGAAGGATTAATAGTAAGGATGCCGCCGACAACAGTATTTTCTGAGACAAACCATCCTAAAGAAGGTGAAATACTCAGATTATAGCTTGTTATTTTTGATGTATTATTCCCAATCTGGGCTACAGAAATTTCTGAGCTTCCTGAATTAAAAACGGCACTGGCCAGGGTCGTCCCCACCATCCTGTCGCCTTTTTTGAACTGTGCATTAGCACTGGCCATAAATAGCAAAACCGAAACCAATAAAAGACTCCTGGTGATACGCATAATTAGGAAGGTTAAGTAACAAATATAGAGGTTCAGGAAAAAACGGCAATACATGATTTTTTTGGCTGGTACATAGTGATTTGACTTTTTTTCCTTTAACTTTAAAATATCTTGGTGGAAAGGGAAATTCCCTTTATTTTTAAAACCGAAACTAATTAACAGCCAAATCAAACTTTTATGAGAAAGTTCAGACTACTGTCTCTCTTAGCGTTAGCTATTACCCTTATAGCCATAAGTTGTACAAAAGAAGGTCCTGAAGGTCCTGCCGGTGCTCAGGGAGCACAAGGTCCGCAAGGAGGTGTGGGTCCTGCCGGTCCTGCCGGTGCAATTGGCCCCACTGGTCCTGCTGGCCCCGTTGGTCCTGTTGGTCCCGCTGGTCCTGCTGGTCCTGCCGGATCGGCTAATGTTATTTATTCAGCATGGATCAATGAACCTACTTCATGGGGCGTTGATACTTTTATGAGCTCAATTAACGGTAATGCGAAAAGGTTTATCGTTACTGCACCAAGCCTGAGCCAGGCGGTATTAGACCAGGGAATTGTCCTCTCTTATTTCAGATCTTCAAATATTGGTAACGGCACTATTTCTTTACCATGGACTTTTGCTATTGGGACTACTCCAATTCAGATGGACTCCCGGCCAGCATTAAATAAGATCGTTTATTTCTTTTGGATGCCCAACAACGCTGCGGTTGCTGTACCATTTGGTGCTATAGGCGCGGCGCAATTCCGGTACGTGATCATTCCAGGTGCTGTAGCTGGAGGCAGGGGAATATCTGAGAAGATAGCTGATATCAATGGTCAAACTTATACTGAAACACAGTTGAAATACATGAGCTATTCACAGGTTTGTAGCCTGCTGAGAATACCGCAATAAATTTTTGTTGTAAAAAAAATAATAAGCCGTTCCGCATTAGCAGGACGGCTTTTCTTTTATGATATTTTGATTTCTGACTTACTTTGTGTTCCCCGGAGAGGTTCTTCGGACAAAATGCACCTCATGCGAAACTTAATTTTTCTCGCTGTCTCTTTATTTCTTTCCCTCTTGCTAGCGGCACAACCACGCATCATTTCAGGTCCTATGCTGGGGCCCGTTGAATTACGGGATGCGAAAGTGTGGCTGGAAGTATCACCTGAAGTGAAAACGGTTTCACTCCAGTATAATAAGAAAGGAGGCTCCCAGAATAAAACCATAATTTATAAAGGAGAACTGGGAAATGAATTCAACCCTATTTGTTTTGCCATCGGAGGCC
Source organism: Chitinophagaceae bacterium (assembly GCA_035526625.1). GTDB lineage: Bacteria > Bacteroidota > Bacteroidia > Chitinophagales > Chitinophagaceae > JJ008. The sequence continues at coordinate 1,649 of DATLCB010000247.1, read as the reverse complement.
TTGAGATAAATTCCACCTACCAGTATAAATTCCTGGTTAATGGAAAACCAGTTGCTAAGAGTGGGGAGTTCACTACCAAAGATCTATGGCAATGGAGAAAGCCGGCGCCTGATTTTAATTTCCTCACGGGTTCCTGCTCTTATTTTAACCAACCGGAATTTGATCGACCAGGCATCCCTTATGGAAAAGATTCCTCCATTTTCGAAGTGATGGCAAAAGAAAGATCCGCCTTTATGCTTTGGTTAGGAGATGCCTGGTACACAAGAGAAGTAGATTATTATAGTGAATGGGGACTATGGAACAGGGCGAGCCATGACCGGGCCCTGCCTATCCTGCAAAATTTCTTAAAGGCTATGCCCCATGTCGCGATTTGGGATGATCACGACTACGGTCCAAATGATATTGGTAAAAACTATATCCTTAAAGAAGCCAGCCGGAAAGTATTCAACAGTTATTTCTGCAACGCCTCTGCCGGAGAAAAAGGAGAGGGTATCTATACCATGCAAAGCTGGGGAGATGCGGATATTTTTATGACCGATGATCGTTGGTGGAGAAGTGCGGATAAAATGAAGGATTCCATAAATGGTTTCCCTAATCCCGAAAAGGAGATGTTGGGCCGACAGCAGATGGAATGGTTGAAGAATTCGTTGCTGTACAGCAGTGCTGTTTTTAAGATCATTGTTGTCGGCAGCCAGGTGCTCAATCCAGTCTCACCCTTTGATTGCTGGTGGAATTACCCTGCTGAGTATAATGAGATGATGGATTTTCTAAAAGAAAATAAGATCACCGGTGTTGTTTTCCTTACAGGCGACAGGCACCATAGCGAGATCATTAAAGTAGACAGGCCGGGTACGTACCCTTTATATGATATCACAGTATCACCGCTTACTTCAGGTACTCATAGCTTTGGTGGACCAGAAAAGAACAACCCTTACAGGATCGTGGGTATCGATGAAGAACAGAATTATGGAAAATTTTCTTTCAGTGGTCCAAGGGGCAACAGGACACTCACCGTTACTTTTTATGGACTCAAAGGCAATAAACTGGCCGACTGGAGCGTGAATGAGAAAAATTTAAAAACACCATAAAACGATCTCATGAAACAAGCAATCATTTTTCTTTTTGCGATGATCACTATCATCGCCTGTAATAACAAAAAAGAGGAGAACAAAGAGCCGGTGGCAGGTACTACCGTGGAGGTGTCCACGGATACCGCATCGGACTCTGCCGCTATCAGGGCCGTTATTATCGATTTCTATAACTGGTATAACAGCCATTATAAAAAGCTGATGGGTTATGATCTGTATAGCAGTATCAAAAAGAAGAACGAAGCCCCCTATAAAATGAACTGGGATGAAGTAAAGAAATACCAGGACTTTATCAACGACTCGATACCGCAGCTCGGCGACGCCTTCCTCCTTGATCAGAAAAGGATGTTTGAAAAAGCAGACTCTGCTTTCAAGGTGGACCTCAAAGATGATGTGCCAGCTTATTTTGATTATGACTGGTACACCAATAGCCAGGAAGATCCATCGTACCTGTTAGAGGGGATCAAAGCGTCCGGGAAATGGATCATTAATGTAAAAGAAGATGACGCATCAGTAGAGATCGGCGCTCCAGAGGACAAGAATTATGTTGCTGGTTCGCTG
>DATLCB010000246.1:0-17606 GCA_035526625.1 Chitinophagaceae bacterium | reverse complement strand
TTAATTGTCTTGGCGAAAGCGGGAAAGCCGTCCGCAGGAATTTGAACATCGCTTCTTCCACTTTGGTCAGGTTCTTCATTTTGGCCATAAAACGGTAAACCGATTTGCTCAGTGGCTCCATCAGCATGTCATTACCCAGTTCGTAATGTGCCATCAGGTGCAGCACACGGGCATAACATTGCAGGTCGTACCGAAGGTTACTTTTATCGTTGATGATCTTTTGCAGGTGATCGATACAACGGTTATAGTCGCCATTGCCAAAGTAGAGCATGGCGAATTTATAATTCAGTACCATCACGCGGTGACTGTCGATAAAAAGATGATAGTCTTCCAGTTTCTCTTCTATAGCCGGAACCAAAGAAGCTCCCTGCTTAAAACTCCCGTGCATAAAATGCTGGTTGATCTTTGCAATACTGATATAGATAAACGCATGGATGCGGAAACTGTCATGGTTCTTCACTCTTTCCAGTTGAGCCACTTTCTCAAATTTCTTCAGCGTCTTTTCAAACTGCCTGTAATTGCGCAGATCGAAATGAGCATTGAGCAGGTTGTGCAATCCCTTGATATAATGACCGGTCTCCACTCTTACCATCAAAGGCTGCTCGGTAAAAAGATCCACCCATTTTTTGGTGTAACGATAATACTGCAAAAAATCCTGCCGGATAAAAGCATACCAGGTATAACTCTGGTAGAGGTACAATCTTTCATAAAAACCTGTTTGCTGCTGTACGTCTTTGGACAGGTTATCCTTCATGAATTGCCGCACATCTTTTTCATCTTCTTCATTCCTTGCATGCCCATGCTCCACATACCAACTATAAAGCTTGAGTGCAAGATTGGAAAGTCTTGCTACCATATCGATATGACGGCTTACTTCATTAGCTTCTGCTGATAATAACTCTGCCCGGTCCTGCATGCTCCGGGTGATATGGAGGTTCTCGATCCTTTTCTCCAGCGCAATAGCCTGCGGTAAAAAATTGAACTTCTGGTTGGCCCTTGCTGTTTCTTTCACCTTTTCCAAAATGCGCAGGCTCTGGTGAAATAATCCTTTCTTATAAAGTATATGGGCGTAATCAAATTGCTCATTCAATTGCAGGTCGAGGCTATCAGCGCTCTTTAATAAGCGCAGGCTGGCCAATACCTGTTTATATAAATGCGTTTTGAGATTAGCTAACTGAGGTTTGGTAATACCCGTCAGCTTCTTCAATAATATCTTCTCATCGTATTCTTTCAACTTGTCTAATGCATCGAAAAGCCTAACGATCTTCAGATCGGTATTACCGGAACTCCGTTTGATATAAAGCTTAAAATGCCTTTTTTCCGCCTTTTCAAGCGACCTGATCAATTGAAATAATATATCCGTGGTGCGGTTGGGCATCATAAAGACTTTTGGCTGAAGTGTTCTTCCAGTAAGGGTTTTGCCGTTCCCTCATCCTTTTAGGCATAATGAAATGCTGCCGGAAATGGCTTGAGGAGGAGGAAGCGACTTCCTATTTTTGAAACAGGAAGACAAGATCATACGGCAAACAATCGTGGTTCGATAAGCTCACCACCTGGCAAGCGGGATGAAGCAATTATCAGAAGCCAAAGTTAAAGCCAAAGATCTTTCAAAGCTGTAGCGTCAGCAGTTAATTATACTTTTTACAATTTTCATATGGCAAGCAATCGTTAGAGGCGGTCTATTTCTATAGACGGCCTTTTTTTATAATTAGAAATAAGGAATAAGAAATCAGAAATCAGGAAGGCGGGAACGATCCCGGTCATATTATTGCCCGGTTTTTGATTGATTGGATCCATGCCTCTTATTGATTTTACGAACAAAGGTTTGTACTGCAGCGCCGGCGACTTCTATATCGATCCCTGGAAACCGGTGAACAAAGCCATCATTTCTCATGGCCATAGTGATCATGCCCGTTGGGGAAGCAGCAGCTATTTATGTCATACCCATACGGTCCCCATTTTAAAATTAAGATTAGGAGAAGGCAATTACCAGGGCATGGAATGGGGCGAGCATATATCGATCAACGGTGTTGATGTCAGCCTTTATCCCGCAGGCCATATCATCGGTTCATCACAGGTAAGGATCGAATACAACGGTGAGATATGGGTGTTCAGTGGCGACTTCAAGCTGGAAGATGATGGTTTAAGCGGTGCATTCGAACCGGTAAAGTGCAATGTCTTCATCACCGAATCTACTTTTGGGTTGCCCATTTATAAATGGAAAAAACAATCCATCATTTACGAGGACATAAGGAATTGGGTGCTTGCCAACCAGCAGGCGGATAAAGCTTCTGTTATTATAGCTTATAGTCTCGGTAAAGCGCAACGGGTGATCGAAGCGGTGAGTGCGGTAACAGAAGATATTTATGTACACGGTGCTGTATGGAATGTACAACAAACGCTGAAAGCTGCAGGTCATCAGCTGCAAGCAGTAAAAAAAGTCGAGGCTGATATTCCAAAGACCGCCTACCGCAAGGCGGTGATCGTTGCTCCCTCCGGTGCCGAAAGCTCTCCCTGGATAAAACGTTTTACACCTTATAGCCTTGCTATCTGCAGCGGCTGGATGCAGGTGCGCGGCAATGCAAGAAGAAAAAATGCAGATCGTGGATTTGTGTTGAGTGATCATGCAGATTGGGAAGGCTTGCTGCAGGCTGTGAAAGAAACCGGCGCTGAAAAGGTTTTTGTCACACACGGGTTTCAATCGGCTTTCAGTAAATACTTAGATGAAAATGGTATTCCTGCCGCCGAGGTGAAAACAGCTTATGGCGATGATGAGGAAGCGGAGAAAGAAACGGAGGAGCCGGTATGAAAGAATTTGCACAACTGATATACCTGTTAGGGATCACCACGAAGACCAATGAAAAGCTCAGGGCCCTCGAGGAATACTTTTATAAAGCAGACGATAAGGACAGGGTATGGGTGATCGCACTTTTTACGGGTCGAAGGCCAAGACGAACAATCTCATCAACGCTGCTGAAAAGCTGGTGTGCGGAGTATATTGATCTACCTCTCTGGTTGTTTGATGAAAGCTATCATACCGTAGGTGACCTTTCAGAAACCATCGCATTGCTGATACCGGATGATGAAACGGATGCAGATGAGAAACGCTCTTTACATTTTTATATTGAATCCTTTATCCTGCTTGCAAAAGCCTCCGAAGAGGAGAAAAAAGAATTCATGCTGCGCAGCTGGAAGGAACTGGGTTCCGTTCCTGAACGTTTTGTTTTTAATAAAATACTATCCGGCGCTTTCCGCATCGGGGTATCACAGCAATTACTGATAAAGGCACTCGCTAAAGTTTCCTCACTCGAAGCGGCAGTCGTGGCACATCGTATCAGTGGTAACTGGGACCCGGCCACTATCAGTTATGAAGAATTGATGCAGCCTGAAAATGCCACGGCAGATGAATCAAAACCTTATCCTTTTTATCTTGCTTATCCATTGGAGACTGAACCTTCCTTGCTTGGTTTACCCGGAGAGTGGCAGGGCGAATGGAAATGGGATGGCATCCGCGGACAATTGATCAAAAGGAATGAAGCTATCTATGTCTGGAGCCGTGGGGAAGACCTCGTAACCGAAAAATTCCCTGAGTATGATTCTATATTGCCTTTATTGCCCGATGGAGTAGTGCTTGATGGAGAGATCATCCCGGCTGTAAATGGCAAACCTTTGCCCTTTGCCCAATTACAAACAAGGATCGGGAGAAAGAACATCCCTAAAAAAATGTTACAGGAAGTGCCGGTTTGCTTTTTCGTGTATGACCTCCTTGAATACGAGGGCATAGATATAAGGGAACAGCCATTAGAACAAAGAAGAAGCTTGTTGGAAAAACTGGTAGCTGAGATCTCCCATCCTTCATTGATCATTTCCCCCGTTATTGCTTTTGACACATGGGAAGAGCTAACACAGATACGCAACAGGAGCCGGGAGGAATTTGCCGAAGGGCTGATGTTAAAACGACTTTCATCATCTTACCAGGTGGGTCGCAAAAGAGGTGACTGGTGGAAATGGAAGATCGATCCTTTGGTGATCGACGCCGTAATGATCTATGCACAGAAAGGTAGTGGACGAAGAAGCGGACTTTATACTGATTACACATTTGCCGTAAAAGATGGAGATAAACTTGTGCCTTTTGCCAAGGCATATAGCGGTCTGACCGACCAGGAGATCGCCAAGGTAGATGCATTCGTAAAACGAAATGCGATCGAGAAATTCGGGCCAGTAAGAACAGTAAAACCGGAATTGGTTTTTGAATTGGCTTTTGAAGGCATTGCTGCGAGCAAGCGGCATAAATCAGGTGTGGCCTTACGTTTTCCAAGGATCAACAGGTGGCGAATGGATAAAACAGCGGGAGAGATCAATACATTGGAAGATCTTCGTTCGATGCTGGAAACATATGGAAAGTGAAACGTGAAAGGTCAAACGTCAAACACCTTTATATCATGAACCGTTTCACGTTTGACGTCTCACGTTTGACCTAATTATTTATCTTCACGATTCAATCGCCCCCCATGTCCATCCGCATCTTCATCACCGGCGGCACATTCGACAAAGAATATAATGAGTTGAATGGTCAATTGTACTTTAAAGACACTCACATGAGTGAGCTACTGGAAAAAGGACGCAGTAAAGTGCCCGTCGAGATCAGGACATTGATGATGGTGGACAGCCTCGAAATGACTTACGAGGATCGTGACCTGATCGCCCACCAATGCAATAACTGCGAGGAATCCCGGATAGTCGTTACCCACGGCACCGATACCATGAGCGAAACAGCTAAAGTATTGGCTGAAAAAGTGAAGGGCAAGACCATCGTTCTCACCGGCGCCATGATCCCTATTAAGTTTGGAAGTTCGGACGGGCTCTTCAATCTTGGAAGTGCTTTAGCCTTTGCGCAAACACTATCTCCGGGCATATACATCGCCATGAATGGCCGGTATTTTCATTGGAACAATGTCCGGAAGAATAAACAGACCGGAGTTTTTGAAGAAGTAAAATGATGCTTTTGTTGTCCACTCCTTCCACTCCCCACACATAAATGAGGAAACTGTTCCCCATTTAGCACTAATTATTGCAAAAAAATAAGCTCAAACAAGTTTGGCCTAATTATCAGTATAGTTAGATGTAACTAATTATTTCTATTCTTATTTAAAAACAAGAAAGATGAAAAACATAACTCTTGCTTTCCGGTCATTTCTTACTCTTTTATTCAGCAGCATGTCTGTTCTACTTTGGGCGCAGGATACAACTGTCAGCAGCCAGAAAGTAACAACCACTACATCTGAAACTACCACTTCCGATTGGTACACACAACCATGGGTATGGATAGTAGGCGGAGCTGTAGTATTGATCGTACTGGTCGCCTTACTAAGGGGTGGTTCAACCAGCGATAAAGAAGTAAGAACTACAGTTATCAAAGATAACAGGGGGTACTGATCCGTTTTTAATATTCCGCACTCTTATATATATCCGGGAGCCGTTCACTTGTGAGCGGCTTCATTCTTTTCAGACTTACCCTAATGCCTGGTTTCCTATCACCAACTGATTGATTCCCGGTAGCTCCTTCGATGTTATTTGCAGAATAAATATTAGTTTCCCTTTACGATGGATAAATACGGGGTGGTTCTTTCTAAAACAATCCGGGATGGGAAATGATCTTTTTCTATACCTCGAACGCCTGGAACTCATGGTTTTTTTTGTGGGGTATCCTTTATTTTTTACCCTTGTCCGGGTGATAGCAGGAAGTAAGTCTCACGGAAATAGCACCCTTACAAAATTGGCTAAGTTGCTGCCGCTCGCCTATGCATTATGCGGTACATTATACCTGGGATCACAATTGAAATATTTATGGCCGCACCTATCGTCGGAAAGCATAAGCAGCAACTTTAGTTCCTGGTTGAAATGCTGGGGATTACTGGCGCTATTGTTCTGGATACCCTGGTTCTATCGCAGGCCGATCCTCAGCCTTTTGCATAGTCTTGTCATTTTCTTCTTTTTATTGAAAGATCTGTTCCTTCATTCGACCTCCTCAGCCAATAAAGAGGTGATCCAAAATGATATGAAGATCTTTACCGACAGCCTTTTACTCAATTGCTTCAGCTTCCTGGTGGTGATAATGTTTTACTATTTCTACCACTTCCTTACCCGCAAAAGAAAGGCAACCAATTAGCCCTCAGAGTTTACAACCGCAGTTTTTCAATGAACAGGAGATATGATTGATATCAATCAGCATTTTTATTGATAGAAGTCATAAGTCTGTCATGAAGCGGGAAATAGATTTACATAGCTCAGTAAACTATTAATAATCTAAATATTTTTTTATGAAGCTGCTTAGTAACAAAACCCTGCTTGTTCTTCTTTTACTTATCAGCGGCTACGGGTACTTTGTAAGTTGTACGCATGATAATGAATTGCCTCCTCCTCCCGCCGCTGGTGGAATTGCTTATACCCGGGGAACCGCTGTTTTTCTGCCAGGTGATATGACAGCTGGAAATGTCACTGAATGGAAACTGGATAAAGCACACTCCAGTGTTCTTTGGTCAACGGCCTATGTAGGCGCTTCGGGTTTGCTTACCGGAAGGTTCAACCAGTTTGGAGCACACAATGTGCTGCCTGCTGAAATGCAGAACTATGCCACTACCGGTCAGCCATTGAAAGATACATCCTGGGCTTTTTATGAAAATGACGACAGTAAAACCTATATCAATGGCTATGTACAGATCAACACTTCCAACACAGGTGAGCCGGGAAGAGATGGGGGTTGCAATATCAGTAACCTCGGTACTACCGCTATCATTACAGGTACACAAAATCTTAACGTTAATAATCTTGCCCGTATCAGATCAACAAAGGTGCAGTTTGACCCGACCACGGGTGACTATATCGTAACGCTGGACCTCACCTGGCAAGGCAAGCTTGCCGCACCTCTGACCAAATCGATCATTGGCAGAATGAAATATATCAAGAAAGCGAGAATAGAGGGAGCCAGTCCCTATGATGTCTTTGGTCTCCAATTGAATTACCAATTCAATTGCCGTGATTTTGGTATCACCAGCACGAGCATAGGCGATAAAATTGATATTGAGTGCAACATGAATTTCAACAATAAGTAAACCAACAAATTTTTTCCGATGAAACGACTACTCATCTATACAGCGCTGCTTGCGGGGTTAGGACTTACGGGTTGCTATAAAGATGTGATCCTGCCTGATGCTGCCATTGATCCTGATGGGCCACCACAAGCCGTAAGTTATAATGCGGATATTAAACCCATGCTCAATACCAAATGCGCTTTGGCCGGTTGTCATGTTTCAGGATCTCACAGTCCCTATATGACCGCTGACATCTCTTACAACCAGTTAGTGAATGGAGGGTTTGTAAATACCATCGTTCCTAAACAAAGTATACTCTATAATAAGATCAACGGTGAAATGAAAGAGTATATTCCTTCCGCTGTGGACAGGCAAAAAGTATATGACTGGATCAGAACAGGCGCACAAAATAATTAAGCGACCAAAACCTAACAACATGAGACACTTTAATAATATTCGCATCCGTTGCCTGGCTGTTTTCGTGATGCTGGCAACAGGTCTCCTGCTAGTACCCGCTGCAGGCTATTCCCAGGAAGACAGCACGGCGGTTACCGGGGAGAAAGAACCAGTAAAAAAGACTAAACCCGTTAAAAACACTTTCCAGAGTGTTTGGATCATCGATAACCAAACAGTGATCGTACCCGTGAAGAAAACACTGGAAATGGATATTATGCATCGCTTTGGAACCGTGGATAAAGGTTACAAAGACTTCTGGGGATTCTTTGCACCCTCTAATATCAGGTTGGGAGTGAGTTATGCGCCGATCGACCGGCTCAACCTTGGGGTGGGCATCACCAAGAGCAGCATGCTCTGGGATGTGAACGCAAAGTATGCTATCATGCTACAGACCAAAAAGAAATACCCTGTCAGCGTCTCCTATTATGTCAATGCGGCGATAGACAGCAGGAAAGAACCTACGATATATGATGGCAGCGAGATCAAACACTTCACTGACCGGATGATTTTTTTTCACCAGCTCATCATTGCCCGGAAAGTAACGGATAAGCTATCCCTGCAAATAGCACCCAGTGTATCTTACCAGAATGCTACAGGAGGTTACTATACAAAGAACGATAGCACCGGTAAGGAGATTTACCAATCAATGAAACATGAACATTTTTCTGTTGCTTTTTCCGCCAGATATAAACTCACTGAAGTGACCTCTGTGATGTTGAACTATGACCAGCCGTTCACCAAACACCCCTCTGGTAATCCTCATCCAAATTTTGCTTTTGGAGTGGAATTCAACACCAGCAGTCACAGTTTTCAGTTGTTTGCGGGTAATTTCTTTCTGCTGAATCAGCAGCGGAATAACCTGTATAACAATAATAATCCCTTTTCCTACACGGATGCTACCGGCACGAAAGTGAAGGGAGGGAAGTTCCTGATCGGGTTTAATATTACCCGCTTGTGGAATTATTGAGCTTTATAAATATCCTTTGTGGTAAAGCTCAAGGCAGTATTAAAAGAGCCCCGGCACTTACCCGGGACTCTTTATTTATTAATTTAAGGCTGGGTTTCTAAAATATTACCGGTGAAATGGGTGAATTATTTTTTGCTCTCTATTTGTTCTACCGCGATGGTAACCGGCGTCCTGCACATTACTGCTTGCCAGCAAAAACCCAGCACCGCAGGTAAGGAATACCCGGAGAATATCGTAGCTATCACCCCGGTTAATTACAAAAAACCTGCTTCCGGTTATAATGATACACTGGTGATCAAAGGATCAGCTGCTATTTTTTTCAGCCCCGACTCCTCTCAATTAATGAAAATAAAAGGCGTTATGGGAAGCATGCAATATGAAAGTGACGTTCATGACTGCTTTTTCCAGGCAAAAAATGCCCGCGCGGTGATCCATAGCTATTGGCCACAGGTAAAGATCATGGACGCTAAAACGCATCGCTTTATACTGTTTGTAAAGAATAATAACTCCCGGCAGGTCGTGGATCTTAATAGTAAAAATGAAATGTGCGGCCTTTTTCTCTTTAATGGGACCAGGAACCCCGGGCTGGCAGACATGACGAACATCGACACGTTCCTGGAACAGTATTTCCGGGGTCAGTGACCTGTCTTCGCAATAGCATAAACCCTCTCCACAAAGCATCGAACATGAGAATAATCATGTTTTTACCGTAGTAATATCAATATACCGGTATATAAGGCTTATTACCTTGTCTTTGTCTTCAAAGGATATTTATAGAATTCATCAAGCTAAAACAATTCAATTATGAAAAAGAATGCAATAATCACCCTCCTTACTTTTTCCGCAGGGTTTTGCCTGCTGTTGGTAGGATCAGGCTTTCGACCTTTTGAACAAAAAAAGCCATGGGTGGCCCCTGACGCCGCTAAAAACAAAAAAAATCCTGTAGCCTCCAATGCAGAATCTATCGCAGCCGGAAAAGCGCTATGGGCCACACATTGTAAATCCTGCCATGGAACAAAGGGTATGGGCGATGGATCAAAAGCGGCCCAGTTAAAAACCGAACCTGGTGATTTTTCAAAAGCAGAAACACAAAACCAGACTGATGGATCCCTGTTCTATAAAACATCTGAAGGCAGGGATGACATGCCAGCTTTCAAGAAAAAAATACCCGATGCAGATGATATCTGGTCTATTGTCAATTTCATGAGAACCCTGAAAAAATAGCAGGGTTTGAATCGCTGACCGGATCCCGAATAATGTATTAACAAAAACGAACTGTTATGCAACACTCAACAAACCATCCCAACAGGAAAAAATTCGTTTGGTGGGGCGCTGCCCTCCTTACTTCGCTGACAGCCTTTAAATTTTTTACTCCAAGGAAAAAATTAAAAAAGCCGATCGTGCAAATGCTGACGCAGGATGGCCGGTTGGTCATAGTGGATAAAGGTGTGCTGGCAAATGGAAAGAAAATTACCGATAAGGAATTGCAACAATGGGTAAAAAGATAGGGGCCCTCACTGTTTAAACCACTCATCATGAGCTGTAACTGTAATGGCAATTGCGATAAAAATTCCCGGCGTGAATTTTTGCTCAGCGGGATGCTGGCTACACTGGCCCTGGCGGGATGCACGGATAAACCAGGTCCATTTGAACCGGAAGAAGCCGTGGCACTGACAGGTGAAAAAGTAAAATTGCTATCTGTTGATGGACAAGTGATCGAAGTGGACAGGGCCTACCTGAAACCGGTTCCTGATGTACCAGTTCTGACGAACAGCGAGGAAAGAAAAGGTATGGCAGGTAAAAGTTTTGTGATGGTGATCGATCTTTCACGTTGTAAGAACCTGAAGAAATGTCAAAGCGCCTGCAATCATATGCATCATGTGCATCCTGGTCAAAATTGGGTAAAAGTTTACAGCATGCAGGATGCAGAACATACAGCACCTTACTGGCAGCCTACTACCTGTATGCATTGTGATGAACCCCCCTGTGTAAAAGTTTGTCCTGTGGATGCTACTTTCAAAAGACAGGATGGGATCGTTTTGATCGACAGTAACCGCTGTATTGGTTGCCGCTTTTGTATGGCGGCATGTCCGTACTCCACCAGGGTATTCAATTGGGAAAAACCTGAACTCCCGGAAGAGATCGAAAAGCAGAAGTATTCCTGCGAAACGAGTACGCCACAGAAATTAGGCACAGTAGGTAAATGTGATTTTTGTCCTGATATGGTGAGAAAAGGAGAATTGCCTCACTGTGTAAGCGCCTGTCCGAATGGTGTATTCCTATTCGGTGATATGAATGAAGATTCGGTAACAAATGGAGCCGAAACATTTCGTTTCAGTGACCTGATAAAAGATAAATCGGGTTACAGGCTGATGGAAGACCTGGGTACAAAGCCACGTGTCTATTACCTGCCACCGGTTAATCGCAACTTCCCATTTGAAGTTGGCCTGGAGTCTCAACAGGAAGGAGATAAAAAAGATCATGCACACTAAATAATTAGCTGTGGAAAATAAAACGTTCGTAAGCAGGGAACAGATCACCAGGGATCTGATGCCACAAAAGTTTGGCAAACGCGGGATGATATGGACAGGTATACTTATACTGATCTGTCTTATCGGGGCTTATGCATACTACCGCCAGTTAAGTAATGGGTTAGTAGTGACAAACATGAGGGATTATGTTTCCTGGGGTATCTATATATCCAATTTTGTATTCTTTGTTGCGATCAGTCTTGTTGGTTCCCTGATCACTGCTATATTCCGACTTGCCAATATCCATTGGAGCACACCACTAACACGTATCGCCGAGATCATTGCAGTTTCAGCTATCACTTTCGCCTCTCTCATCATCATTGTAGATATGGGAAGACCAGAACGACTGGTTAATCTTTTGGCACATGGCCGGTTGCAATCACCCATTACCTGGGATGTGATCGTTATCGGCACCTATTTCTTTATCAGCCTGCTGCTTTTATATATTCCTATGCTGCCAGATCTTAAGATAATGAATGAACAAAAAGATATTAAGCCCGCGTGGATCAGGAAGGGATATAAATTTTGGGGAGGCTTTTGGAAAGGCACTAAAGAACAGTTCAGGATCAGTAATAAGACCGTCATTATTCTCAGTATAATGATCATCCCTGTGGCATTCTGCATTCACACCGTTACTTCCTGGTTATTTGCAACCACTTACCGGCCGGGTTGGGACAGTACGAACTTCGGCGCCTATTTTGTTTCCGGTGCTTTCCTGGTAGGTGCGGGTGCTGTTGTTATTGCTATGTATGTATTCCGGCGGTACTATAAACTGGAGAGATATATCACGGAAAAACATTTTGACAAAATGGGCAAAGCGGTGGTCTTGCTGGCATTTCTTTACCTGTACTTTAATGTTAACGAATACCTCGTACCGGCGTTTAAAATGAAAAAGCCGGAAGAATCCCATCTTACCAACCTGTTTGCAGGTGAGTTTGCCCCGTTGTTCTGGTTCGCCATCGTTGTTGGCATGATCATTCCCATTATTGTCCTGATCAACAAGAAAGGACGTAAGCCTCTCCCGATGTTCATTGTTGGTATCATGGTAGTAGTGGGTGCCTGGTTCAAGCGATACCTGATCGTAACGCCAACATTGCTGCATCCCTTTCTTCCGATGCAGGAAGTACCCGCGAACTATAAATCCTATTTCCCCAGTTGGGAAGAATGGGCGATCGCTATGGGATCTTTAGCCGGCGCCTTACTGATCATTACATTCTTTGTACGGATAATACCTATCATCCCCATTCACGAAACTGTAACCGAACAACATGAAAAAAACAGTTCTATATAGTTTTCGCCTGCTGCTGTTGGTGAACCTTATGCTGATCTTCGCCACTGATGCAAGTTCGCAGGAAGATTCCATAGTTGCTGAGCCGGTGGTCAAACTTCACTATTATACCATCAATAACAGTGAACAATATATTCTTTTGGAAAGCATGCTGAAAAAAGGGAAGGTGCTAACTCCGCAACCACAAAAGAAATATGAACTGTACCTCGATACCACCAGCACTGAAAACCTGGTAGGTTCATTGTCAACCGATGCAAGGGGCAGGGCCAAGGCCTTTCTTCCGCCTTCGCTGAAATCAGCGTGGGAGAACACAGCACAACATGTTTTCATTGTAAAAGAAGGAGAGAAAGATATTATAACCGACTTCACTATAACCAAGGCAAAGATCGGTCTTGACACTTCCTCTGCCGATGGAGTAAGGACCATTTCAGTTTCTGTAAAAAAACTAGCCGGTACAGAGTGGGTTCCTGTTCCGGATGCAGAAATGAAAGCTGGCGTAAGCCGGTTGGGTGGGATCTTACCAGCAGGGGACGAAGCAACATATACTACTGATTCAAGCGGCACTGTTGCCATTGAATTTAAAAAAGAGAACCTGCCCGGAGATGAGAAAGGAAATATCATTCTCGCGGCCCGTTTAGAGGAGCATGAAGAACTGGGCAACCTGCTTATAGAGCAGGTGGTACCGTGGGGATCAGTACAGCTTACAGATCATAGTTTCTTTGAGAAGAGAACACTCTGGTCCACTCGTTTCAGAACACCCATTTGGCTCATGGCCATTGCATACAGCGTCGTTCTTAGTGTATGGGGCACGCTTATCTATCTTATTCTACAGCTTTTGAAGATAAAAAGGATCGGCAGGAGATCGCTGATCGATCAGCCATCTTATCATTCCACAAAATAAACCGGGGAATGCTAATGCTAAAATCATCACTTTTGCAGGACTCCTTAATTTATGAAAAGTTCCCGCAAAGCTGCTGTAGGTTTTATTTTCGTCACCCTTCTGATAGATATCATGGGCTGGGGATTGATCATTCCTGTAATGCCCACGCTTATTTCCCAGTTAAAAGGTATACCGGTTAATGAGGCCAGTCCTTATGGCGCCTGGCTGGTATCCGCTTATGCCATTACTCAATTTATCTTCGGACCTATTATCGGTAACCTGAGCGATAAATATGGACGAAGACCTGTTCTTTTATTCTCCCTGTTCGGTTTTGCCATCGATTACCTTTTTATGGCGCTCGTTCCAACTTATGGATTGCTTTTCGTTGGCCGCATCATATCAGGTATCACCGGTGCGAGCATCACCACCGCCTCTGCATATATTGCCGATATCAGCACTAATGAGAACAGGGCAAAAAATTTTGGAATGATCGGCGCCGCTTTCGGTATCGGTTTTATTGCGGGCCCGGCATTAGGAGGTTTATTGGCAGGATGGGGAGTAAGAGCTCCCTTCTATGCAGCCGCTGCACTTTGTTTATTGAATGCGCTTTATGGGTACTTTGTTTTACCCGAATCATTAAGCGTTGAGAATCGCCGGCATTTTCACTGGAAAAAGATCAATCCGTTAGGAGGGTTTCAATTCATCCGGAAACATAAAGCTATCATTGGTCTTGCCTGCTGCTATTTTCTTCTTTATCTGGGCGCTCAATCCGTAATGGCCAACTGGAGTTATTATACTATTTACAAATTCGGATGGAGAGAAAAAATGGTGGGAATATCATTGGCTGCTGTGGGACTTGTTGTCGGTGTGGTACAGGCTGGCCTAACAAGAGTGATCACTCCGCGTCTTGGAAATGAAAAGACAATTTACCTGGGGATGTCCTTTTATATTACGGGGCTGATATTATTTGCCATTGCCACAGAGAGCTGGATGATGTTCGCATTCATTCTGCCTTATTGTATGGGTGGATTGGCAGGACCAGCATTGCAGTCAACTTTGACAGCTCATATACCCCGCAATGAACAAGGCGCTTTGCAGGGGGCATTATCCAGTCTTATGAGTTTAACGACCATTATCGGTCCGCTGATAATGAATAATCTTTTTGAATTTTTTACAACTGATAAAGCGCCTTTTCATTTTCCTGGGATGCCTTTCCTGCTGGGAGCAGTATTTATGCTGATAAGTTTGTTTATCGCACGTCATGTATTGAGTAAAGAAAGAAAAACAGATCCAGTCCTGGCAAAAATCGTAGATGCTAAGTCTGGGGATGACAGCCCTGGCACTCCGTAATTATAGCTATCGGGATAATCTGAGCTATCTGTGGTAAAATCTTATTAGTTCAAAGGACCCAGTTCCGATCATTGGGTAGCCACTTTCAATTCTGCTACTGTCTTCTTTTCGCTTCCTATAAAAATTTTATCCTTAATGATAACAACTGGCCTTTTAAGAAAAGTATCCTCCGCCAGGATATAGTTACGGTAATCCTTTTCTTCAAGTGATTTATTTTTTAATCCCAGCTCTTTATACTTGATCGCCCGCCGGCTGAACAAAGCTTCATAACTGCCGGCCATTCGCTTCATTTCATCCAGTTGGGCTGGTGTGATCTTTTCTGTCCGGATATCCTGCATTATAAATTCCTTTTTGTCCACCCCGGTTTCTTTGATGATAGCCTGGCAATTGGTGCATTTGGCCAAATGATACATCTTTTTCATGCTGTACTAATATTAATGAGGGGGGTTTATTGAATTTATAATTGCCGGTAAGACGGAAGGCGGTAAGGGTACAGTAAATTATTCTTCTTTCCCTCTCCTCGCTTTGCCGGCAATCCAAGATTATTGGTCATATCCCTAAATAACAAATCCTTTACTTTGCAGGTCTTAACCAGCATTTATGGGCAAAGATGAAGTTTTCAGGGAGCAAATCGAAAAAGCCAGTGATTTTAAATTCGGCGCTAATGTCGCCAGTGTTTTTGATGACATGGTGAACCGCTCGGTACCTTTTTATGGAGAGATCCAGCGAATGATGGCGGAGCTATCGGCGCGTCATGCAGCGGAAGGGAGTTTTGTGTATGACCTCGGTTGCTCCACAGGTACCACGATGATCGGCATGAATACGATGGTTGATAAGGATATCCGTTTTATCGGCATTGACGATTCGCAGGAGATGCTGGATAAATGCAGATCAAAGCTGGAAGAACTGGGATTTAGCCGGCCTTATGAATTACGCTGCGCTGATCTTGGGCAGGAAGTAAAGATCGACAATGCTTCAGTGGTGGTGTTATGTCTGACATTACAATTCGTGCGTCCTATTTACAGGGAGCAGGTCGTGAAGAATATATATGATGGTCTTAATCCCGGCGGTGTATTGATACTCGTGGAAAAGATACTCGCTGAAGAGAGCCAGTTCAACAGGGACTTTATTGACTATTATTATAACTACAAACGCCGGAACAATTACAGCGAGATGGAGATCTCACAAAAAAGAGAGGCCCTGGAGAATGTGCTGGTACCTTATAAACTCAGCGAGAACATATCGATGTTGCGGGACCAGGGCTTTGCGCATTGTGAAGTATTTTTCAAATGGTACAATTTTGCTGGTCTTATTGCTACTAAAAAATAGACTTACACGAAAGAACCAAATACCAAGAACCAAAAAAGCTCCAATAAATAATAAATCAAAAACCTCGCTTTTCAATCGTTGAAGAGTTTGATTTGTGATTTATTTGGTTCTTGTTTCTTGGAACTTAACTATTATCTATGGTAAACATCGGTAATTTCTTTTTCAAATACCGTAACTGGATATTCATTCTTTTTTACGGCGCCTTGTTCATCCCTTCCTGGCCATTATTCTCAGCAGCACAGTTTGGTCAATACTATTATATATGGCCAATAGCTATCGGGTTGTTCATAACATGTCTCGGACAACTGATCCGGGGCCTGACAATCGGGCTGGCTTATATCGTAAGGGGTGGTAAGGAAGGAAAGCCTTATGCGGAAGGATTGGTAACCGACGGGATCTTTAATCATTGTCGTAACCCACTGTATGTAGGGAATATCCTGATGTTACTGGGTGTGGGTATCCTGGCTAATTCATTGGTATATGTTGCGATCGTCATCCCTCTATTCCTATTTATTTACCAGGCCATTGTTCTTGCCGAAGAGAACTTCCTGCGCGGAAAATTCGGTGCCGGCTTTGATGCATATTGCAAAAAAGTAAATCGCTGGTTCCCGGATTTAAAAGGATTAGGCAGAACCATCCGAAGTATGGAGTTCAACTGGAAACGCTGGATCCTGAAAGAACATACCACCCAATTTATCTGGTTGATCGGTATCACATTGCTTTTATTACTAAACTATCCGGAACTTACAGGTTATGATAAACAGTTCCGGAATATCCTTATTGCCATCATACTTGGTTTCCTGTTATTAGTATATGTATTGACCCGCTACCTCAAAAAGACAGGAAAATTCAGGGAATAGGATGCAGATCTAATGATCATGATGATTTTTTATGATCTCCTTCTGCGCTGATCTTGAAAATCATAACAATCAGCGTTCTACGTCTTCCCGCCTTCGTAAACAATCGCAAAGAATAGTTGTTATTTTTACAGCTCAATCGGTGAATTATGATCAAGACAGGTAACCCTATCATCAGTATCTATACGGAAATGACCCCTAACCCGGAGACCATGAAGTTTGTGGCGAATAAACTTTTATATCCCGGCAAGAGCATTGATTTTCCGGATGCAGATAGCGCCAAGCCCTCGCCGCTGGCAACAGAGTTGTTCGGGTTCCCCTTTATCAAAGCTGTTTTTATTGCGAGCAATTTTGTAACACTGACCAAAACTGCAGAAACGGACTGGCAGGATGTGATCCCTTCTGTTCGCCAGTTCCTGAAAGATTACCTGGAAGAAGGGAAGGCCGTAGTGAATGAAGAAGAACTGGCTGCTGTAAAAAAAGAAAGCAGCAATGAGGTGTCTGCCGATGATGACGATGTAGTAAAGCGCATCAAAGAATTACTCGATAATTATGTTCGTCCTGCGGTAGAAATGGATGGCGGTGCTATCCAGTTCAAAAGTTATGATGATGGTGTAGTGAACCTGATGATGCAAGGGTCCTGCAGTGGTTGCCCTTCTTCTATGATCACCTTAAAAGCCGGTATAGAAGGAATGATGAAGCGGATGATACCGGAAGTAAAAGAAGTGGTGGCTGAAGCCGAGTAAAACACGATTCTACTAATTAGAGCGAATTCGTGACAGACCAGTTCACATTCCTCTCCTTTAAATAATTCATCACAAAATCAAAACAGTCCTTGTATTTACCTACCAACTCCG
>DATLCB010000245.1:0-9376 GCA_035526625.1 Chitinophagaceae bacterium | reverse complement strand
CATACAGCTTAGTGACAGGGCGACCGGTGGCTGGGAGCATCCTTATGTTTCAGATAACATGAGTGATCATGTTACTAAACCTTTCTTCCTCTTGCAGCACAACTGGTTTAAGATGATGGAGTATTCGCAGAATGATATGCTGAATTATTATACTACTACAAGCAGCAATAAAGTTTACAAGATAGGCTTTCAATATGTGACAGATAAAGAAGAGAATAAAGCCGCATTGAATTTTCACCTTACCAAAAGAGAAGAAAAGGATATTATTTCCTCCATTCATTCAGCAGCTAACCAGAAGAGTTTTAAACAGGTGCTTGACCTGCTGAATAAAAAATATGTTCCGGCTTCTCCACTCATCCTTCCATCAGGCAACTGGTAGTAGCTTTCACGCAGGTTGTAATAACCTGAAACATTTTTTCTTGACCGTGATCTTTATATGATCGGGGGTTTCAGCCGGCTCGCCATCAATATGCAGCGGTGCCTGTGAAAGGTTCCTGATAGTAATACTGTTGGTTTGAAAATATATCACTGCCTTTTTCTTGTCAATAATGGTTTCGGGAACCAGCTTATTCCTTCCACTTAATTGCTTTAATGTCTGCAGCGCCCAGCTTAACTTGTTTTGTTTGGTCACTATCACAATATCCACCATGCCATCGGTTAAACTGGCCTGCGGTGCGATCGTAAAATTGTTCCCGAACTGGTTGCTGTTGGCAACAGTGATAAAATAAGCATCCGTAGAAAAAGACCTTCCATGTATGCTTAGCTCGAAGGAATATGTTTTAGCGTTAAAAAAGTTCTTGACTACTTGTTTTACATACATGGTCAACCCTCTTTTGGATTGCTGGGCAAAATCATGCGCAACTTTTGCGTCAAAACCCAACCCGCAAAGCATACACGCAAACTGGCCGTTCAGGTAAAATCCATCTGTGCCCATGGGACTTCCATTAAAAATTATATCGAGCGCTTTAGCAGGTTGATCCGGGATCTTTGCAGTATAGGCGAGGCCATTGCCGGAACCACAGGGAATGATGCCAAAGTTCACGTTAAGATCCATCAGACTGCTGACCACCTGGCTTACCGTTCCATCACCGCCGGCGATGACCACATCTGTTACTTTTTTTTGTTTGATGATAGCATGAAGGAATGAATAATCGCCGCTTGCCACAGAAGGAAAGACATGGAAATTGATCCCTGCGTCCCGTGTCTTCTTCTCAATGAATTGCCGCAGATCCTTTTTAACCTTCGTTCCTGAAATAGGATTGATGATGTAAATAATATTCCGCATGCCTTAGGGCAATTTCAGTGTAGCTAAATGTATCATACGGGCAGGTGCCATTATGTTAGGATCAGCAGGAGCGATGACCATATAAATTTTCACCTGTTTTTTCCCGGCAAATGTCTTGCGGAGAGAGGTAGTTGATATTTTAGTGGAGAAAACATTTTCTTTTATCATCATCTCTGTACCCAGCTCATCGGTAAAGCGAATGGTATGTTTCCACCTGGAGGGATGTTCTTCCCTGAAATATACTTCGAGGTAACCGCTTTTCTTCCAGTCGGATGACTTTACTACTCTTACATTTTTTTCTTCGTTGACCTCATTGCCTTTCAATAAGATCTTTTTCTGCAAAACAATGTTCCAGTTGTACTGCGCTTCCACAAATCCAACAGCGAATAACAGCAGTAAAAGAATCAGGGGTCTTTTCATAATGCTAATGTATTAAATAATTATGCCATCATTTTATCTATTGCTAAGATGATGTATCGGGCCAAATACATAATTACCACTTTAGCAATGCGCTCGCCCAGGTGAAACCGCTCCCAAAAGCAGCCAGACAAACAAGATCTCCTTCTTTTAACATTCCTTGTTGCCAGGCTTCGCAAAGCGCAATAGGAACGGAGGCTGCGGTCGTGTTGCCGTATTGTTGAATATTATTATAAACCTGGTCATCTCTCAATCTGAGTTTCTTTTGTACGAACTGGCTGATGCGAAGATTGGCCTGGTGCGGGATCAGGAGTTTGAGGTCCTCGGTCTGGTATCCATTTGCCACTAACGCTTCCATGATCACCTGCGGAAACTTCTCTACCGCAACCTTGAAAACAGATGGTCCATCCATAGTGGGAAAGTTCTGGGCATTATCGATCATCCGGTGACTCATGAACATTTCGCCGATCTCCGCTTCATCGAAATCAGCGATGTTTTGTCCATCGCTCCAGTGATTGGCATGTGTGCCGGGGTTGAACATGGCCAGTATTTCCGCATTCATCCCATCGCTGTGAAGATGAGTACTCAATATACCACGGTCATTATTTTCTGTAGGTTGTAAAACCACTGCCCCTGCGCCATCTCCAAAGATCACCGATATATTCCTTCCCCGTGTGCTGAAGTCGAGACCAAAAGAATGTTTTTCAGCTCCGATGACCAGTATGTTCTTATACATGCCCGTTTTGATGAACTGATCAGCTACACTGATAGCATATACAAAACCACTGCACTGGTTGCGCACATCCAATGCACCGATGTCTTTCATTTTCATCGCACGTTGCACCAATACACCACAACCCGGGAAATAGTAATCAGGGCTCAGTGTAGCGAAAACAATAAAATCAATATCCTGCGCTGTGATGCCTGCTCTTTCGATGGCGATCTTTGAAGCTTCAACTGCCATGGTAGTAGTCGTCTCTTCCGTGCGATGAGCAAAACGCCTTTCTTTTATACCGGTGCGCTCCTGTATCCATTCATCACTTGTATCCATATATTGAAGCATGTCGGCATTGGTGAATACATAGGGAGGAACATACATGCCTATACCGGCGATCTTTGATCTGACCATAGCAAGCGATTAAGCAGGGGAAGATACCAAATGTGATGGAAATGAAACGGTTTCCCGATACTACTGTTTCACCTGAAGTGTAGCAGTGCAAATGGTGATGTACTTATAATAATCCGGTTATAATTTTTAGGAGGCCTGGCCTGTGTTGGACGATATGCTTTCTATCCATGCCTTGATAGCTGCGGGCGATCTGTCCATTTTCTTCCCCAGCCGTTGCAATAGTTCTTCATCCTTTCCGGGCGCATAAAAAAGGTCCACGTCACTGAGATCAGAATTAGCCTCTTTGATCTTTTCTTTTACTTCATCCCACGGAGCTTTTAATCGTAAAGGATCGCTTCTTTTCATTTTATAAAAGAAACAATATCCAGGCCATCCTTTATCCACATGATAGGGGGAATGGCATGGTTTTTTCAGCCTAGATCCTGTTCTCTTTTTTGATAGGTGATTTAAGAGAGATCTTAGAACAAATGTCACCTTGTACAGAAACGCTGAACACAGGATAAAAGAAAAGAGAATAAAAGGGTTTTGCTTAACAGCAAAGCCCTTTGTCTTTATTGTTCAGGCATTTCTTTCAGATGTAAGACATCTCTTGCAAACTTCTCGCATTCCTCGAGTACCGTTGGAAAATCTTTTGATTTAATATAAGAGCCTAAAACATGGTCCCCGGCATTAGGTATGGCCTTTTCCCTTTTTAAATTATCCGGGGTTCCCAATTGTTTGAACATTCTTTTCATGGCAGAGACCTTCACTACTTTATCCTGGTTCTTATCATCCTTAAAATAATAAAGCATCAGCGTAGGTTGCTTTACTTTCCTGAAAGTGGATTCCTTCATCGTGGTCTCGATAAGTTCTTCTAACTGAACCAGGGATTGGGTAACATAACGGTTATTCCAGTATTGCGCATAGATAGCCGTCGTATCGGATACAGTACGATGCTTCCCCTGTACTAAATGTGCTATCTGTGATCCCCATGGATTATTCAGGAGCCAGGCATTGGGATCATTGATGGCGATATTCGGAGAAAGAAGGATCAGCCCGGCGATCTCAGGATATTCAGCCGCTAACTTCAGCGCCAGTGTGCCACCCGTGGAAGTGGCCATCAATATTACTTTATCGCCTAACTGCTTGCCTATGGCGAATGCTTCTTTAGCAGAATTCCACGAACCTTCGGCCGTATAACTCGCTAATGGTTCTGTTGTGTCGATGCCATGTGCGTCGAGCCTGCTCAGGTACAGGTTGCAACCAAATTTTTGTGCAAATTCATAATGCACAGGGTCTCCTTCTTCCTGTGATGCGCTGAACCCATGAAGGTATACTACCGCATATGCAGTTTTTTGTTTTATAGAATCATTCAACCAGATGATCCGTGCTTCATTATCTGGTTTGAGTTTATGTTTGGATTCCTGTTTTAATATATAACTGTCAAGCGCAGCAAGGGTTGGAACAACTGGTAACTCTTTTGTGTATGTAGGATGCGAAGGTTTCGGTCCCAGGAAATAAACTATGATAAGCACTAAAACAGTGAGGCCAAGCCATTTGAGAAATTTCATGACAATGGTTTTGCTAAAACTACATTAATTCTTTATTTATAGGCTATTAAGACTGTATTAAGAGCTCTTTTGGTTTGCTCTCCCCACATAATTAGCATACCTTCGCCGCTCGTTTGAAAAACAGATTATGCAGATAAGAAACATCGCCATCATTGCCCACGTTGACCATGGTAAAACTACCCTGGTCGATAAAATATTACATGCCACCAAAGTTTTCCGGGACAACCAGGAAACCGGTGATCTGATCATGGATAGTAACGACCTCGAAAGAGAAAGAGGCATCACTATCTTCTCCAAGAATGCTGCGGTGGTGTATAATGAAGTAAAGATCAATGTAATTGATACCCCAGGCCACGCCGATTTTGGCGGTGAAGTGGAAAGAGTATTGAAAATGGCAGACGGTGTGCTCTTATTGGTAGATGCTTTTGAAGGCCCCATGCCTCAGACAAGGTTTGTTTTGCAAAAAGCATTGCAATTGAACCTGAAACCTATTGTTGTTATCAATAAAGTTGATAAGCCTAATTGTCGTCCCGATGAAGTGCATGATGCGATCTTCGAATTGTTCTTCAACCTCGATGCAACAGAAGCACAACTGGACTTCCCTACCTTTTACGGTTCAGGGAAAAATGGATGGTTCAACGATACATTGACCCAAATAGATAATATCACACCCTTGCTGGATGGTATCATAAAATATGTGCCGCCGCCGAAAGTAAATGAGGGCCCCGTGCAGATGCAGATCACTTCACTCGACTATTCTTCCTTCCTGGGTCGTATCGCTGTAGGTAAAGTAAGCCGTGGGGTATTAAAGGAAGGGCAAAATGTGGTGCTGATGCAGGCGGATGGCACCAACCGCAAAACAAAAGTGAAAGAGCTTTATGTGTTTGAAGGAATGGGCAAAAAGAAAGTGACCGAAGTGATAGCAGGCGACCTTTGTGCGGTAGTGGGTATTGAAGATTTTAATATCGGCGATACCATTGCTGACGCCGAAACACCTGAAGCATTACCGGTTATCAGTGTTGATGAGCCAACGATGAACATGCTGTTCTCCGTGAACAATTCTCCTTTCTTTGGTAAAGATGGAAAATTTGTTACTTCGAGGCACCTTCGTGACCGGCTGATGAAAGAAACAGAAAAGAACCTTGCGCTCCGGGTGGAGGATAGTGAAGAGGGTGATAGCCTGATAGTATATGGCCGGGGTATCCTGCACCTTGGTATATTAGTGGAAACGATGCGCCGCGAAGGATATGAACTTACCGTGGGTCAGCCCCAGGTAATTGTAAAGGAAGTGAATGGGAAAAAATGTGAACCTTATGAGAACCTGGTGGTAGATGTACCGCAGGAATTCGCCAGTAAAGTGATCGATCTCGTAAGCCGCCGTAAAGGGGAAATGCTGGTGATGGAAACAAAAGGAGAGATGCAACATCTCGAATTCGAGATCCCTTCCAGGGGATTGATCGGGCTTCGTACCCAAATGCTGACCGCTACAACTGGCGAAGCAGTAATGGCCCATCGCTTTACGGAATATAAACCGTGGAAAGGGCCGATACCTGGCAGAAATAATGGTGTGTTGATATCAAAACTGCAGGATAAGACAACCGGTTACTCGATAGATAAATTGCAGGACAGGGGAACCTTCTTCGTGGATCCGGGAGAAGATGTTTATGCCGGACAGATCATTGCCGAAAATATCAAACCCGGCGACCTGGTAGTAAATGCTACTGAAGGAAAGAAGCTCACCAATCACCGCGCCAGCGGAAGCGATGATGCTACACGTATCGCTCCTAAAACCCAGCTGACGCTGGAAGAATGTATGGAATACATTCAGCAGGATGAGTGCATCGAGGTAACACCGAATTATATCCGGATGCGAAAAGTGATATTAAATGAGGACGAGAGGAAGAAAGTGCAGAAAAAAATGGAAGCGGAAGCAGTATAATTGTACAATAAGATTTTGATCAAGGCACCGGTTCGTATTGGTGCTTTTTTGTATAGAAACATTTCTCCCAACTCTTTGTTGTTTCTACATTTGCAGGAATGCCCGGACCAAAGGATATTAATGAAGTTCTCCAAAGCTATGTTGACAAAGTGCTGGTGCTAACTGTACCGCGTTTCAGGGAGCGGCAGCAAAAAGTAAAGCAACGCCTGGAAGGTATCTCGTTTGAATTCTTTTATGGCTGCGATAAGAATGAACTGACCCCGCAGTTTATCCACCAGCATTACACCTACGATAAAAAGAACTCTCTTGCGGTAAGTTATAACTTCAAACCGTTGAATACAGGTGAGATCGCCTGCTCACTTTCACACAGGAATATCTACCAGGCCATGATCGATAATAATTGGCAAAGAGTACTGGTACTTGAAGATGATGTAGTCCCTGATAAGGATAAACTGGTTTTATTAAAAGACTGTTTGAATGAGTTGCCGGATGACTGGGAATTGCTCTACCTGGGGTATATGAAAAATGAAAGACCAACTTTTGGAAGAAAGATCAAACAAGGCTGGTATAAGATAATGGCAGCATTGGGTATGAGCAGGATACCCCTGAAAATGATAAAGAATCGGTTACCTAAGAATTACAGTACTCACCTATGGAAAGCCGGGTTTCATGATTGCACACATGCTTATGCAGTAAGTATTTCGGGGGCGAAAAAATTACTGGCTGTACAAACCCCGGTGATCTACAGGGCCGATAATCTTTTATCAGCATTGGTGATGAAGGATGAGATAAAAGCTTTTGCAAGCAAATCGTTTTTATTCAACCAGGAAGTATTTACAGATAACACCGATCAGTCGCAGATAAGAGAAAAATGGGCCAACCAATGATCCCTAACATCCTTCATTTTGTATTTGGCATGGCCGCCGATTTTGGTGGCAAACCTTTTTCCTTAGCACATTATCTAGCGGTCAGGTCGGCTGTTGATCTGAATAAACCAACAACTGCGATCATTCATTATCAGTATGAACCAGTGGGAGAATGGTGGGAGAAAGCAAAACCATTGCTAACTTTAAATAAGATCGAAGCGCCCGGATCATTCATGGGACAACCCCTCCAGCATGTCGCACATAAAGCAGATGTTGTAAGATTACAGGCTTTACAGGAAACAGGTGGCATCTATCTCGACCTGGATACAATAAGTGTAAAATCATTTACTCCTTTGCTCGATCATGCTTTTGCTATTGGACAGGAATTGAAGCCAGCTTATGTCCCAAAAAACTGGAGGCAACGAATGAAACAGGCAATAGGACTTGCAAAAAAGAGCAAGGATGAAACAACAGGCTTATGCAACGCAATCTTGTTATCCGAAAAGAACAGTGAGTTTGTGAACCTTTGGTTAAACGAATACAAAACTTTTCGCTCCGCAGGCAGGGATAAATACTGGAACGAACATTCCGTGCTGGTACCTATGAAACTCGCAAAGCAGTACCCGAAACTTATAACCCGTTTAAGTCCGTATGCTTTTCATTATCCTTTATATAATGAAGCGGGACTAAAAGCGATGTTCGAAGAAGTGAATGATTTTCCCGAAGCGTATCTTCATCATTTATGGGAGTCATTTGCCTGGGAAAAATATATGTCGAAGCTTACTGTTGAAAATATCCGGAAAGAGGATACTACATATAACCTGATCGCCCGAAGATTTTTATGAGACTACCATGAAAATAGGTTTTGCAGCCCGATATGATCCCACCGATAAAAAAACATGGTCAGGCACCAGTTATTATACTTACCATCAAGTGAGGAAATACGGGGAAGTGGAGATCTTCCAGTATAAACTTCCCAAATTTTTGCAGGAATGGCTTACTACACAAAAGAGTATCAACCGCCGATGGTTTAAAAAACATACTTCAGTTGAATTTTTAAGGGCCTATGCAAAATATTTCAGCCGGCAACTGACAAGAGACCTTAAGAAAAGACCCGTAGATGTTTTGTTTGTCTCAGCTTCTTCACAAATGATCGCTTATGCAGAAACGGATATCCCGATCATTTACATGACGGACGCAACGTTTCAGCAGTTACAGGGTTACTATACGAGCTTTAGCAATCTTGCCCGGTATAATACTTTGCAGGGGACCGGGCTTGATAAAAAATCATTTCAAAAAGCCGCGCATTGTATGCTGGCATCGGATTGGTGTAAAGATTCAGCCATAAAAGATTACGGCATTAACCCGGGTAAGATTTCAGTCAATCCTTGCGGCGCTAACCTGGATAAGGTTCCAGGGATTGCTGACCTAAATATTGAAGCCACCGGAAGATGTAACATCCTTTTCCTTGGAGTAGAGTGGGAGAGAAAAGGCGGTGATATTGCACTGGATGCTTTTCGGATGTTAAGGAAAAAAGGGATCAATGTGAACCTGCATATCATAGGCTGTGTACCTCCTCATGATGTATCTGGCGATAAAGGCCTCATTGTTATTCCCTATTTAGACAAGAACAAACCGGAAGATCTTGAAAAGCTTCAGCAAATATTTTTGCAAACAGACCTTCTCCTGCTGCCCACCCGAGCAGAATGCGCCGGGGTTGTATTCAGTGAATCGTCGGCTTTTGGTATTCCCTCCATCAGCACCGATACAGGCGGAGTAACAACCTATGTAAAAAATGGTATCAATGGTTTTGTCTTCCCTGCAGAGGAAGGCGCTGTATGTTATGCTGAAAAGATTGAAAAACTTGTTTTGGATCAGCAGGGAATGCAAAACTTAAAACTTTCCAGCAGAAAGTTTTATGAAGAAAGACTTAACTGGGATCTGTGGGGGCGACAATTTCAACAAATTGCTGAACAACTGGTCAGGCGTTAAGCTTTATCTTTGCGAAAATAGAAAGCATGAAACGGTGGGTCCTGACAATCTTACTCCTTATTTCTCATTCACTATTTCTCATTTGCGCAGCTCAGTGTTCAATCTGCACGAAAACAGCACAACAACTCGGAGAAAAACCTGCCAAAGGTATGAACTCGGGGATACTTTATCTCGCCTTTGCTCCCTTTGCCATTGTTG
>DATLCB010000244.1:0-2036 GCA_035526625.1 Chitinophagaceae bacterium | reverse complement strand
GTATAGTTACCCGTGAATATTTTTATTTTCTGACGATCCACATCGACTACGTGTGTACATACCGCATCGAGGAAGTGACGGTCATGGCTCACCACCAGAACTATATTCTCATAATCCGCCAGGAAATTTTCCAGCCAGCTGATCGTTTCAATGTCGAGTCCGTTAGTCGGCTCATCGAGTAAGAGGATATCGGGATTACCAAATAATGCCTGTGCAAGAAGTACCCGCACTTTTATAGTGGAGGGGATATCTTTCATCAATGATTGCTGGAAATCTTCTTCTACCCCCAACTCGCTTAATAAAGTAGCCGCATCACTTTCGGCAGTATAGCCTCCCATTTCACCGTATTCTGCTTCAAGTTCTCCGGCACGCATGCCATCTTCTTCTGTAAAATCGGCCAGGGCATAAATGCTTTCCCTTTCTTTGGCAATGGTCCACAGTTTAGTATGACCCATCATTACGGTATTCAGCACGGTCTCATTGTCAAACTGGAAATGGTTTTGTTTCAGCACGGCCATCCTTTCGCCTGGCGTCATTTCAATGGTCCCTTTATTGGCTTCTATCTCACCACTAAGGATTTTGAGGAATGTACTTTTGCCCGCGCCATTCGCACCGATCACACCATAGCAATTACCTTTGGTGAAGTTGAGGTTCACATCTTCGAATAACACTCTCTTACCGTAGGCGAGTTTAAGGTCTTTTACACCGATCATAGCTGCTTAAAATTTGTCCGAAGGACTCCCGTTCGGAAAGGGCGCAAAGGTAAGGAAGTATCGTTGCTCAGCCTGAGGTAAATACAACGAAATAGCACCCGCAACCCGGCAACGACCATAGATATAAAAACCCTGGTCATTTACAAGAAAAAGCGGGGTTGTTCGTTCTATTGAAAGCTTAGAAAGTAGTTCCACCATTAGTATGAAAAAGATCCTCTTGATCAGCGGGTTGCTCCTGTCAGCCATTGCTTATACCCAGGGGCCTGCCTCTGTTTTCGTTTACTTTGATTTTAACCGGTATGAACTGACCCATACTTCCCGGGCAAGGCTTGATAGCCTGACTGATAGCCTCGACCTCTCCGACCGCATTGAACTCCATGGTCATTGTGATGCAAAAGGTTCCGATGCTTACAATATCCGTTTATCGGCTCAGCGGGTAATGAAGGTCGAGCAATACTTGTTAGGCAATGGTTGGGAACATAAGGATATCGCTATTGTGGAGGGCCATGGTGAAAGTATGCCGCTGAATGATAATGGTTCAGAAAGCGACCGTCAATTGAACCGTCGCGTTGAGATAAGGATATTGAGAGGAGCACAAACCCAAGTGCAAACAAAACCATCATTAAAAGAACAGCTGGATAATAAAACCTTGAAAACCGGAGATAATATCATTCTCCAGAACATACATTTTAAAGGGGCCATGCATCAGTTGATGCCGGAATCGGCAGCCACGCTCCAGGAATTATTGGATGCCATGCGCTCTCACCCCACTCTTGTCATCCGTATAGAAGGACATATCTGTTGCCAGATGGGTACCGGTGATGCGAGAGATATCGAGACCGGTGAATATGATCTCTCTGAAGCAAGGGCAAAAGCGATCACAGAGTACCTGATTGAGAATCGTATCGATAAGAACAGGATCAGCTATAAAGGATATGGGCATTCCGCACCTCTTTATCCTTATCCCGAAAAAAATGAAGAAGAGCAGCGACTGAACAGGCGTGTTGAGATAAAGATCATAAGTAAATAAAAACCCACCCATTCATAACAGGTGGGTTCGCTTTTTTTTAATTCCTTTGGGGATTTGTTTCTTGTTTCTTGTTTCTTTTCTCAATTATCTCACATGCACTTTACCAGTAACCAATCTTTTACCACTGGCATCACCTACCAGTACAAAATAGATCCCCCTGCTGCCCGACCTGAGATCGATATTCAATAAGGTATATGGACCAGTGATCGGGAACAGTCTGTCATAAACAGTTGAACCTTTTGAATCAACAATTACTATCCTTCGTTGGGTAGTGGATCCGCCGTTATTATAAT
>DATLCB010000243.1:0-13734 GCA_035526625.1 Chitinophagaceae bacterium | reverse complement strand
AGTTGCAGCATATTTGCACCGTCGCTTTTGGCAGCAGAAGGGTTGGGATGGGTCTCGATAAAAAGACCATCGGCGCCGGCAGCAATGGCCGCTTTAGCGATCGTGCCGATCAATTGAGGATTGCCGCCTGTAATACCTGAGGTTTGATTGGGTTGTTGCAAGGAATGCGTTACATCCATGATAACAGGAACGCCATGCGCCTGCATCGCGGGAATATTTCTATAATCAACGACAAGGTCCTGGTAGCCGAAAGTGGTGCCGCGTTCCGTCAGCATTATTTTCTCATCCTGAGCTTGTCGAAGGACAGCATTCCTTATTTTATCTACAGCAAACTTCATTGCTTCTCCACTCACGAACTGCCCCTTCTTTACATTCACGATCTTGCCGGTTTTGGCAGCCGCTATCAGCAGATCGGTTTGCCGGCAGAGAAAAGCAGGTATCTGTAGTATCTCGGCAACGGCGGCTGCTTTGTCAGCTTCTCCAGGAGAATGGATATCGGTGACAACAGGCAGTTTGTATTTTGAGCGGAGGTTCCCCAACATCTTGATGGCAACATCATCACCCAGACCGGTAAAAGAATCACCACTCGTGCGGTTGGCTTTGCGGTAAGAGGCTTTGAAAACATAGGGGATACCCAGCTTCTTACAAATGCCGGAAACTTTTTCTGCTACTTCACTGATCAACTCTTCACTTTCTACAACGCAGGGACCTGCGAGTAAAAAAAAGTTTTTATCGTCATACTGCTGACCTGAAAATAAGTCTGTCAGAAATTTCTCCATCCGTCAAAGATATGTAAAGCAGAAATTCAAGTAGAAGCGTTTATCTCACGCAAAGACGCAAAGAAAAAAAGACGCAAATAGGATTTCATGAGTCCTGCTGCCTTTGCTCCTTTGCGTCCTTGCGTGAAATTTTTAAGCTTATTTGGTTCTTGTTTCTTGTATCTTGGTTCTTATTTTTGTTACATGGTAAAAGACAAGATACTGGTCATCGGCGCTTCGGGGCAAATTGGAGTAGAGCTAACCCTGGCGCTGCGTAAAATATATGGTAATGCCAATGTGATCGCCTCCGACCTGCGGGAGCAGAATCCTTTGCTGGAAGGAACCGGTCCTTATGTCAGCATGGATGTAATGAACAAAGAAATGCTGCATGTCCAGGTGATAAGACAGGGCATCACGCAGATCTATTTACTGGCGGCTATACTTTCAGCCACCGGTGAAAAAAATCCGGGGCTTGCCTGGAACCTGAATATGCAGGGCCTGCTCAACGTACTCGATATAGCAAGGGAAGAAAAATTGAAAAAAGTGTACTGGCCCTCTTCCATCGCCGTGTTCGGACCTACTTCACCAAAACAGCACTGCCCGCAGCAAACGATCATCGAACCCACGACCGTTTATGGAATCAGTAAGTATGCCGGTGAGTTCTGGTGTAACTATTTTTTCCAGCGGTTTGGCGTGGATGTAAGAAGTCTCAGGTATCCCGGACTGATTTCTTACAAATCACCTCCGGGTGGTGGTACTACTGATTATGCCATAGAAATATTCCATGAGGCACTGGAGGAGAAAAAATATGAATGTTTCCTTGCTGAGGATACTTATCTCCCCATGATGTATATGCCGGATGCGATCAGGGCGACAATAGAACTGATGGACGCGCCGGCTGAGAAAATTTCTCTCCGCACTTCTTATAATATCTCTTCGATGAGTTTCTCACCCAAAGAAATATCCGCAGAGATAAAAAAACACATCCCTGAATTCAGGATCTCCTACAAAGCCGATTATCGCCAGGCGATTGCCAATAGCTGGCCGCAAAGCATCGATGATACGGTCGCAAGAAAAGATTGGGGTTGGAAGGAGGAATTCGATCTAAGTGGTATGACGAAGGATATGCTGAATAATTTAGAATTATGAATTCTGAATTCATAATTCGTATCAGTCAACCATTCCATTCTTCACCGCAAACATCACAAGTCCCGCTGAATTGCGGACGCCAACTTTTTCGATGAGCCGCTGGCGGATGCCTTCTACCGAGCGGGGGCTGAGAAAGATCTCTTTTGCAATTTCAGCCGCGGTCTTTTCCTCGCAGATAAGTTTCAGTACTTCCATTTCTCGTTCGCTGAGATCGACATTCTGGTTAAAGGAAGGTTTAAAATTATTTTTAAGCACCAGTTTCTTCAAAAGGGCCTTGTTGACAAGATCGTTGAAATAATACCCGTTCTCATGCACGGCATAAATGGAGCGGCGGATCTCATCAGGCTCGGTATTCTTCAGCAGGTAACCATTGGCACCATTCTCCATCAGGTGAATGATGAACTTATCATCTTCGTACATACTTACCACCAGCACTTTTACAGTCGGATATTTTTTTCTTACTTCCTTGGTAGCTTCCATGCCATCCATGACCGGCATTTTCAGGTCCATCAGTATCACATCGGGCAATGCGTTCTCCATTCCTTTGAGCAGGTCCTCGCCATTATCGGCCTCCAGTATAACTTCGAATTCTTCGTTGGCAGATAGTCCTACCTTAAGGCCTTCCCTGTAGATCTTATAATCATCTGCTATAGCTATTTTGATCTTGCTCATCCCTGCTGATTGGTTTTTACGGGTACATGTATATTGATCCGGTAGCCTTCATCGCCGGCGGTGAAATGGATCATTCCTTTCAGCAAGATAATCCGGTTCTGTATATTTTTCAAACCCAATCCTTCCTTCTGGTAACGCAGTTCCTCGAACTGTTCCTGGGTAAGACCATTCCCATTGTGAAAAACAACGAGGTTCAGTTCATTGCCATTCAATACCGAACTGATGAGGAATTCGCTTGCATTGGCGTATTTCAGAATATTATTTATCAGCTCCTGCACAATACGATACATGCTGATGTCGTCGTCGGCATTCAGGGTCTTATAATTATCATCGAGCGCAGCGGTTGCATGGATCACGGTACCCTGTGTGATCTTTTTAATGAAGTGACGTATAGCCTCATTAAGACCAAACTCTTTCAGGATATTGGAGTGAAGGTTATGTGATATCCCCCTTACTTTCTGGATCACATCATTGAGCAGCTCTCTTCCTTTTTCATGGAGCTTCTGGTCCCTCTCATCGAGCACTTCAGATTTGATACCCAGTAAATGTAATTTGGCTGAAGAGAGGATAGCGCCGACCTCATCGTGAAGGGTCTCGGCGATACGATGTCTTTCCATTTCTTCACTGCGTACTGCCGCTTCGATGAGCTGGTTCTGCTGCTGTTCCCGAAGTTTTTGAAGGTTCTTCTGGTATTTTAATTTTTTCTTCTGGCTGATGATCAATGCCACAAGGAAACTGGTGAAAAGCAACAGCATCACAGCAATGCCAATGATCACTAAATACCTGATATCAGTTCCCTTTGTTTCCATTATTGGTCCTAATCTTTTATCGAATGTAGATGCTGAATTTTTCCCTTCAAAGGGCTTTTGACAGATTGAGTAGATACTTATCGATATTGCGTAGTTATACGTAGCTACAGGGTTTCACCGCTATTTCGTTATAGGGTAGTAGCAATTTTTTTCCTGTTTTTATACAAGGCTATGGCAAGCAAAACGCAAAGTATCACATAAGATACTGTATAGACCATCAGCAGTGCGTCGGCAAACACCCGGTCCTTATGCTCTGTTGAATAATTAATAGTGTTAAAGAAAAGAAATACAAAGAAAGTAACTACCTCATAAAAACAGATGCCGCCAATAACGAGGAAGGAGGGTTGCTTGAGCCAGTACGTGTCACTTTCATCGTCGATAGAGCGAAAAAAGTAGGACATGCACATGACAAGTAATACAATGCTCTCCGCGGCAAAAAGATTCGGGCTGAGGTACAGGATAGGTTCAAAAAAAATAAAATTGATGATCACAAAAACTATATACGCTACCAGCAAGCCTGTTAACAACGAGATATGCTTATAGGGTCTTACCGTAATGATATAGAAACTGAAAAAGAACACCCTGGTCATCGAGTGAATGTTATAAAGGATATTATTATTCTTCAGCCAGGAAGGCATTTGCCCGTAAAACTGCGCCATTACCGTGCTTACTGTATTAAGGCAAAGAGCAATTATCACATAAGCTACGAGCCAACCGGTTCTCATTCCGGATGGCTTATAAATTAAGATAATGGCCAGCGGTATGAGCAGGGACCATACCTCTGACCAGTTATGAATGAATTGCAACATGGAGGATCTTATTGTCTGTTAAGTGAGTCCTTTTTAACAGCATTACTATCTGTATCGCTCACTTCGCCGTAAACCGGGCAATCATCAGGGATAGGTCGGCAATTCCGGCAGGGTGGGCAGGGCAATGTGTAAAATGCCTCCTTGGTCTCTATACCTCCCTTATACACTCTGACCTGGAACCGGAGGTATTTGTCATTGTTGGGATGTATATAGGTGTCAGGAGTCAATTGTAAAGAATCAAAATCCGTCAATTTTCCATTTGCATCGACTATATGCAGATCCGCCAGGGGAATTATATTCTGATCTATCCCAAGCGATGATTGAAAGTCCACGGCATCATTGTTCCTTTTTTTGAGGCGCATTGTTTTTCCAACTGCAACATGTGCAACATCATATGCCTGGACGTCAACCTCAACAGCGCCTGTCGGCCTGTTGTAAGTTGTATAGAAATTCAAATAATTGATCTGCTTACCCTGTGTCGAATTCCAGTTTATTTGTCCTTTTTTTAATTTGAAAGGCTGAGGCGATTTCCTGAGGTTAGCAGCAACAAAATCGAATTCTGTTTTTCCGGACTCATCCGTATTACACGAAGAGACTATTGTGGAAGCTATAATGAATAAGAACAGTGAAGAAAGCAGGCTATTGTTCTTAAGCATAAAGTGAGCGTCAGGGATTAACATGGCAATTATTTTATTGGTTTAAATGACAATGTACTTTTAAAGAACTATATGCCGTTCTCTTCTCTTTATTTTATTGTACCCGCTTACCTGCAGTATCTCTTGTTACTGGTGTCGGGATGGTATCACCTGTTATTGCCGTATCACATTTTGGCCTGCAGAACTGGCAGGGAGGACAGGGAAGTATATACGCTTCCTGGACCGGGGCATTGGCCACATAGATCTCCGCGTCGAATTTGAGAAGATCAGCGCCAACTCCACCATCTTTAAAAACGGCTGGTCTTAATATCATCTGGTTGAAACCATCAACCAACTTACCGGTGGCTTGGTCAATAATATTCAAGTCGCTTAATGTAACATCAAAACTCTGACCTATCAGGTAAGGAGGTAAAACTACAGCGCAGTAAACACCGGTGCCAAGTGTCAATGAGCTGGCAACAGGTGCATCCAGGTAATTAAAGCCACGGACAACCACCTGGAGGGCATCTGTTCCAGGTACGATCGAAGCATAGAATTTAAGCACTACAATTTTATCTTTTTCCGGATTCGTGGGTCTTGTATACTTCGGGAACCATGTATTAAGCTGTGAAGCGGTTAAGATGAGACAGGATGCATCAGAAGAAACTTTCAATTCTGTTCCTTCTTCTGTCCCTTTTTCTTTTTTAGAATTACAGGAAGTAATTCCCAAAAAGTAAACGACACTCAGCATAGCCGGCACAAGCAATAAGATGGATCGTTTGGATAGAAATTGATTTACTCGCATAAACAATGGTTTTAAAGTGGTTAAAAAGCTGGCCGCGAGTTTCCGGGGGTAGGATCAATTCCCAAACAAATTAAGATTACCCTATGAAATTACAAAGGGCTCGTTTACCGATTACGTAGAAACTCCTTTTTCTGCGTACTACTACGTAGTCAAGATATTAGAAAGATGCAAACCACCTCTCTTAACAGATCCTTATAAGTAGATACTCTTTCGCGGGACGTATTTGTCGCCTGTTTGCCACTTACAGCATTCTTACGCAACTGCAACGCATTTTCTAAGATCATCTACGTCATTTATTTTTTCCGCATTTACCACCTTGTTCCAGGGGCACTCATGAATGAAGATTTGTGTTATAAAATTCTTTTTATGACACACAGAAAATATTTCAGCATCGCTTTTATCCTGATATATGTTTTATTCAGCCTTGCTGCCAAAGCCAATACAAACAGTAAAGATAACAGTGAAACACAAAGTGTAAAGACAGAAAAATCCTCTGAGCCTGCACAGGGCAAACATAGTCCCCTGACCCAGGAAGAACATTCCAAAGTGCCACATGGCAAAACGCACACTCCTCATTCGGAAGAGTTGCCTCATATTCATAAATTCCATAAGGACAGGGTAAAGAAGATCAAAAAGCATCACAGCAAGTACTGGTTGCTGAGCCAGGCGATATTGTTCCTGTGCCACGCTGCGATACTTTATATCAGCTACCTGCATGCAGCGCATTAGGAGCGTTCAATAGTAAATCCTTTGAAGGACTGCAAAGTTTGTTCTTTCAAGAGCACAGCAGTTACGGAAGCTTTTGGTGGTCCGTGTCCGCACCAGCTTACCAATTCATCGAGTTGTTGTTTTGTACCCGTTGCAAGAATATGGACAGTATCATCCGGCCTATTCTTTACCTGACCTGTTATTCCAAGTTGTTGTGCCTTCTCCTTGGTGCTTTGCCTGAAAAAAACACCCTGGACCTTGCCACTAACGGTAATGGAAATAGTTTGAAGCATAATATAATGTCGAATATCGAACAAATGAATGATGAACGTTGAAGTACTTCATCATTCGATTTTCATTTGTTCATCTGTTCGCTGTTAATTTGGATCAGGCCGATC
This sequence comes from Chitinophagaceae bacterium, assembly GCA_035526625.1. Taxonomy (GTDB): domain Bacteria; phylum Bacteroidota; class Bacteroidia; order Chitinophagales; family Chitinophagaceae; genus JJ008. The sequence goes on along the minus strand of DATLCB010000243.1, from coordinate 6,991 downwards.
ATCTCCTCGAGGTAGTACTTGTCGGTACTGTCGAATTGGTCTGGATCACTGCTGTCGACATCCAGTACTGCCACTACCTTATTATTACGTATAACAGGTACAACGATCTCTGACCTTGATAAACTGCTGCAGGCGATATGTCCCGGAAATTTTTCTACATCAGGTACGATCAGGGTTTTTGCTTTGGACCAACTGCTACCGCAGACACCACGTCCTTTTTTTATCCTTGTACAGGCTACCGGTCCCTGGAAAGGACCGAGCACCAGTTCTTCTTCATTACCCGAAGGCTTGACAAGGTAAAAACCCACCCATAACCAATTAAACTGTTCTTTCAATGCAGCCACCACATTGGCAAGGTTAGCGATGAGGTCTGGTTCACCGTTCAATAAGCCTTTGACCTGTGGAAGGAGGGATTCGTATTGTTCGGCTTTAGTGCCTGTATTTATTTGTAGATCTTCTGCCATGCTGTAAAGATAAACTGAAATGAAAAACAGGCATTCTTATTGAATCACCTCCCCGGCAAGTATTGGAATCAGGTTATCTGACCATCCAGGTCTTACGATCAGGATCTGTTCAATTCGAATATGATGTTATGCTCATAATCCGGATCCTTTCTTTCGGGATTCAATACAAAGCCTTTCTTCCGCAATAGTTTTGCAGATGCCTGGTTGTCGTGGTGTGTGAAAGCTTCGAGAAGAGAAAAGCCGGCTTTTTGAAAAGCAAAGTCGCTCACAGCTTGTATTGCTTCCTGCATATAACCGTTTCCCTGGAAATCTGGGTGGAGCTCATAACCGAGCTCGGCTGTTTTCCTGTCGTCAGACAGATTCCAGAGACAGATCGTTCCGATGAGTTCAGGTTTATCTTTTAATGCGATCCCCCAATAGTAGGATTGTCCTTTTGCAACATTCGTTTTGATCTTTTGTATAAAAGCTTGTGCTTCTTCAATAGCGGTTTGCTTAGGCCGACCGATATATTTAAGAACTTCGTCGTTGGAGCGGAAAGAGAAGATGGCTGTGTCGTCGGTATCCTTCAATTTACGAAGTACGAGACGTTCTGTAGTTAATTCCGGATGCTTCATGTTGAATTAAATTTCTTCCATGATTTATTGTAACTGCCTTTTATACAACTGCACAGCATTCTCAAAACCTAAATACAACGCATCACATATCAGCGCATGACCGATACTGACCTCATCGAGCCAGGGAATATTCTGTTTAAAGTATTTTAAATTCTGCAGATCAAGATCATGTCCCGCATTCAATCCCAGGCCCAGTTCTTTTGCTTTCTCGGCGGCTATGATATAAGGATCTAATGCCTGTTGCTGCTGAGCGGGAGTCGAAGAATTGCCCATTGCCCATTGCTTAGCATAGGTCTCCGTATAAAGCTCAACCCTGTCTGTTCCCGTTGCAGCAGCACCTTCTATCATCTTCACATCGGGGTCAACAAAAATAGAAACACGGATACCGGCTTTCTTAAAGACAGCGATCATATCTATTAAGTAACCTTTATTTTTTAGGGTATCCCATCCATGATCGCTGGTAAGTTGTCCGAGTGTATCAGGGACCAATGTTACCTGGTGAGGTTTCGTTTCGAGTACGAGGTCAACGAATTTCTGTTCCCTGCAATTGCCTTCGATATTAAATTCAGTGGTGATGATCTTTTTTATCTGTCGCACATCTTCATAGCGGATATGTCTTTCATCGGGGCGGGGATGTACAGTAACACCATCTGCGCCAAAACGCTGAACATCGATCGCTGCTTTTATTACATCAGGATTATTCCCACCTCTTGCATTGCGCAACGTAGCAAATTTGTTGATGTTGACAGAGAGTTTTGTCATCTCCCAAAGATAAGCAGAGCGGTTGTTTTTTGTTTCTGGTTTCCAGTTTACCGTTTATCGTTTCGTGTTATGATGCAGTTCCTTAAATATTCGGAGACCCGGAACTAGAAACCCGGAACCAGAAACCAGGAACTCAGAACGAGGAACCAAGAACCATACAACAACAAAGATTATTCCTTCACAACTTTTGTTCGACCCATCATACTGCCGCTTTCATCATATACAACGATGTGGTAAATGCCTTTGTGGATAGCAGCGAATTTTGACAGCATGATATTATTCTCACCGGTAAATAATTTTCTCGTTTCGGTTCTTACCGTCCTTCCCATTGCATCAAGAATGTAAAAGGATGCCTGTTGCTGCCCGGCAGAATATATATTGATGCTTGCATGGTCCCGGGCAGGATTTGGATATAGCTGCAGGTCAGACGCTGCATTCTTTGTCGTGATCCGCACGACCGATGAGTATTTGAATTTATTATCAATATCAATTTGTTTCAACCGGTAGAGCAGGAGAGACCCTTGTGGGTTCACATCACGGAAACTGTAATCGACATACGTACTGCTATTACCTGAAGCCGTCACGAACCCGATCTTTTCCCAACTGCTGCTGCCATTGCTTCTTTCTATTTCAAACAATGCGGAATTGAATTCCTGGCTGGTTGACCAGTTGAGCAGTACATCCTGCTGCTGGCGGTGACCGCTGAAATTGGTCAACGTAACGGGTAATACAGATTGACTGAATGATAGTGCGCCGATGGCAATGGATTGTGCACCCGGATTATTATCAGTGCCCGGTGCATTATCGATACGGATAGTAATGCTGTTGATTATGGCCGTACCAAAATTCACGTTGATGGTACCTCGTTGATCGGTAAGATCAGAAATAGCATTATCTGCCTGGCCGCTGGCAGGATTTACATAGGCAGTATTGCCCGATATGATAAGAAAATTCGGATCGGTCAACGGATCGAATTTTGTGATAAGCGGGTTGAATGTAGTACTGCCATTCGTACCCGTTATTGTTACCCTGTCGAAATAAGAATAGTCTGTTGGTGCAGCTTTATCGATATCCACGACGCGGAACGAAACAGAAGTTGTTAATGCGGAAAAAATCAAAATAGTATTTGAGTAGCCTGTTTTCTGATTATAGTCTGGAGTGACCTGGATACAGCTGCTTGAAGATGGTACGACGAATATGGCTCCGCTCACAGTGGGTGTTTGTGATCCTGATGCACCGTTTGATTTTCCAAAAGAGCCACCTGGGCTATGCATGGAGATCGTTGCTGTACAATTAATGCTGTTGCCGCCAATATTTGTTGCAGTATGACTAAGATCGCCGTTATTCCACACAGGTGTAAAGGAAGAGGCCCAGTTGAGATTGACCTGGGTGAACAGTTGATTAGAAGATAAGAGCATGGCAATGCCTGCCATGAATAAAGGTCTTTTCATGTTATAGGATATTGGTGGTAGCCTTATAACGGTAGAGGTAAACCCTTAGTATATTTTAAGTAAGATAATTACATATAAACCCTTAAAATGTTTTCAACTTGTTGACAGGCAGGTTATAGTTCCGCCCAGGTATGATCGGCCAACAGTCTCACAGCGGCAATAAATTTTTTAAAAGGACCGTTCTGACCCCATTCTTTGGGTGCAACTAACGACAACATGAAACTCCCGTCCTTTTTTTCGTAGAGATAGTAGGTCTGGCCGATGTTGGGTTTGAAGGTCATTTTAGCGCCATAGATCGTCAATGAAAGTTCTTTACGCTGTTGTATCTCGTGGGCCTGGAGAGCCAGCAGTTCTATTTGTTTTTTTATCTGCTCCAACTGCATATTGGTTTGTTCTTCCATCGCAGTAAGCGCCTTGTGCTTTATTACACCTTCTTCAGTATGCCTGATCACCGCGCCTGATACGGAAGCGGAATAGGGTAGAACACTCAATTGTTTGTGATAGATCTCCGTGTTGGTATAAGGAGTTCCGTCAGGTTTCATGCCCTGCTGGGTTATTTTCAAATAACCATTCGGCATTATTTCATGTATCACATGCAAAGACACTTCTCCTTTTTTATAGAAGTGTATCTCAAAACTGATGCTATCGGGAAAGTTAGCCTGCACTTTATCAGCCAGCCGATAGCTATCGGCTTGTGGATCGCTGAAATCATTCAGTCCACCATCAGCAAGTATGCGGTACTCTGAAGCAAATGCCTGGTTCTCCAGGGAAACCCAGTTGTGAAAAACCGTTAGCTCTTTTTTGTTGTTAGGGTCCGACTTGTCCGGGTGCGCCTCAATTTTATAAATGCCGCTTTTAGGCCTTTCGCCAAATTCATACGTTCCTTTTTCAGGAAAAAGCTGCCATGAGGAGAGAAAGTTATATGCCTGGATCATAAGAATCGTTAGTCCATTAGCCACTAGCCACTAGCCACTAGCCAATAGCCAATAGCCAATAGCCAATAGCCAATAGCCAATAGCCAATAGCCAATAGCCAATAGCCAATAGTTTGCGGTTGCAAAGGTTTCGTTTTCCGGGCAATTAACAAAACAAAGCATGGTTTGATATTGAATAGTTTGAATTTGCCTCACTGTGCTTTTCCTGGGATTTACCTTTTCAAAAAATTTAGCACACAGATGTCAGGGATAGAATGGATGGCGGCGCCACCCAGGGTCTCTTTATATTTGAATGAATACGATCATCCTGCTTTGCATGATTGCGGATCGCAGCTATCCCAAATTTTTGCGAAGCAAAAAAAGAATCCGTTTCCATCCGCCTGACCCGCGTCATCCATGTGCAATTTTTTAACCAGCTAAATAGCCCTCAGGACGATTTTTTTATAGTTTTATCTTTATCGGTACAAGTTGTAACATGAAAAGTTATTTTGGTTCCTTTACTTCTACGGGCCTGGGCCCGGTAGAATGTACGGTATTGGTGTTTGACAAAAATCTCAGTATCGGTTACAAACAACACGATGGCAGCAATGCAATGCCCGGCTGGCAATTGCTGGATGTGGATGTTCAATTTGATGTTGCTTCTCAGGTTACCCGGCTGCGCAATAATAAAATCCCAGGGGAATTACTGATCGAAGGAAATGAGGCCGCTGAATTTGTGAAGTCAATGAAAGTGGAACTGCAGAAACCCTGGCATCAAAAAAGCAGTGGCAGGGAATGGATCAGGAATAGTTTTCTCTTTTTAGGTATTCTCGGGTTATTATTCCTTTTATACCTGTTGATTGTACCGTGGTTATCTTCAAAATTGGCGTCAAGGGTCTCTGTTAAAACAGAACAACAATTAGGCGAAGCGGTCTATAATGCCATGGGACTAGCATCACAGGAAGACAGCGCAGCAACTGTCATTTTGAATGAGTTCTTCCATGCGATGGATATACCCACTACTTATGCCATAAAAATATCGGTGGTGAATGATAATACAGTAAATGCATTTGCATTACCAGGCGGAAGAATAGTTGTCTATAAAGCTCTCTTACACCAGGTAAAAACCTATCCGGAACTCGCAGCTTTGTTAAGCCATGAGTTCACCCATATCAATAACAAGCATTCTACTAAGTCCATTTTCCGGCGATTGGGATCCAAAGTGTTCCTGGGTTTATTATTCGGAAGATTCGGTACAGTGACCAGCATTGTGGTTGATCATGCAGACAACCTGAAAAATCTGCGATACTCCCGCAGGCTGGAAAAAGAAGCGGATATGGAAGGTCTTTCCATCCTCACACAAAGAAAGATAGATCCGGCCGGCTTTACCAGCCTCTTCGAACATCTTAAAGCCTCCGCACCCGGTACCGTCTTGCCAGAGTTCCTTGGCAGTCACCCGGATATTGAAAAGCGGATCAATTATCTTAAAGAAGCGTCAAAAAATTCTGCAGTTGCTGAGAATCTGGAGTTAAAAGCTATTTTTGAAAGATTAAAATAGCCGGACATGTTAATTACGACCACAAGCGTTGTTGATGGCAGACCCGTACAGGAATATTTGGGTATCATCAATGCGCAGAGTATCATTGGCGCCAACATCTTTAAAGATATCTTTGCCGGTCTCCGTGATGTATTCGGCGGCAGGAGCAAAACCTATGAAAAAGTATTGGAACAGGCCAAGGAAGATGCGCTGCGTGAACTTTCTGAAAAAGCACAGGCTATGGGCGCTAATGGTATCCTGGGTGTGGACCTTGATTTCGAAACGGTGGGAAGCGGGGGAAGTATGCTGATGGTGATCGCTACGGGTACTGCTGTTCGCCTTTGAACAATATTAAAACAAAACAATGAAACGTATCTTATCCTTTATCGCTGTTGCCCTGGGATCGATCCTCATGGGTAATGCCCAGGCAAAACTTTCTGCTGACGACATCATGAAAGAGGCCTGTGAAAAAGCAGCCAAAGAAAACAAAAAAGTATTTGTCATGTTTCATGCTTCCTGGTGTGGCTGGTGCCATCGTATGGATGCAAGCATGAATGACGAGGATGTAAAGAAATACTTTGATGACAACTTCGTGATACGTCATTTCGTGGTCGATGAGAATGGTGAAAAGAAAGACCTGGAGACTCCCGGCGCTAATGAGATACGGACCAAATACCATGGTGATGGGCAGGGTATTCCTTTCTGGCTGGTTTTTGACAGTAAAGGGAATATGCTGGCCGATTCTAAAATGAGAACGGCGGGCGAAGGGCCAGAAAAAGGTCAGAATACAGGTTGCCCTGCTGCGGAAGCAGAGGTTGCTTATTTTATTGATGTTTTGAAAAGGACAACCAAACTTAATGAGGACCAGTTAGCGAAGATCAGTAAGCGTTTTCGGAAGAATGAGAATTAAGGAGACGCCGTTCACCAGTTATTCTTTAGTTCTTCTTCTACTGCCACCTGGATACCCGGCTCGCTTTGTATTATCCACGGGGGGAGACCATTCTGACTTATATGCCAGTCCTTATCTTCCTTTTGCAGGTTGAAGAAGAGCCTATCACCACGGTCATCACATACGTTCACGCTAAACACCTCGTTCTCTGGATGCCTGAGCTTTCTAAAATTGAACTCTCTCAGTCTTCCACCCGCTTTCACCAAAAGTGAAAACTGAACCATCCGGTTAAATTGTATCATGTTCACAGGAATTGAGCAACATATTCTGCAATTTGTGTGCTAATGTACTGTTTAGTAAA
>DATLCB010000242.1:0-3526 GCA_035526625.1 Chitinophagaceae bacterium | reverse complement strand
ATTCCATTCAATGTGGGTTTAATTGAAGAGATCATTTCTCCTTTACTGTTCCTAATGCTACCTGAAAAATAGGACGGCGTTTTGAAAGCGACATAGTTCATTGCATTATATACCAAATTTCCACCTTCCGGGAAAAAAAGGGGTTTGACCGGGAATGACCCGCCAGCTTCGACCATACTGATCTTTTCAGAACTTATCGGTAAAGATTTAATAAATTGAAAGGGGTGGTCCTGCAAGGAGGTGATATCAGTATAAGCTCTTAAAAAAATCCGGTCGGTATTGAGCGTTGAAGGAATAGTGATTGAACCCACTGAGGTGGCATCTATAACAGGCACGCAAATAGTAGCGAGCTTTTTAAAAGTTGTATCCCATAGTTCCAGGAAAAGATTGGTGCTTTCAAGGGTATCAGCGCCGGGCATGATATATCCTTTAAAATGTATCGTCTCTCCTTTTGCATAGTAATTCCTGTCGGTCTGAATATAGAGTTTTTCATCATGCCTTTGAGTATAGCAGGCTATATGACCAAGTAACAAAGAAAGGATCAGCAGTCGAATTCTTTTCTTCATAAGCTTACTGGTTTGGGCAAATTCTGGTCTGTACCTTCAGGACTGGAAAATGAGCCGGTTTGCTGCTCGTCAAAAGATAAGGGATGCAAGTTCTCAGTTTTTTACATAAATCGTCAGCGCACCGACAGAGTAAGGAGTTTATAGGATAACTACAAACCAAAACTAAAAACTACAAACTCTTTATCTTCGCCTACATGCCACCAATTCGCTGGGAAGCCATTCTCTTTTACTGTTTTATTGCCGCTACCGTTGTCCAACTATTCTATTATATCTTTTTCTTTTTACGTGTAGCTTTTTTTAAGGCAAGGACAAAAACGCAATCGCAGCAACACCCTGTTTCCGTAATCATATGTGCCCGGGACGAGGATGAGAATCTTGCCCGGAACCTCCCGGGGGTCCTGGTTCAGCGATACAGCAGCAGCCACGAGGTCGTAGTGGTAAATGATAATTCAGTTGATGATTCAAAATATATACTCCAGGAGCTGAAAAAAACATTCAAGTCTTTGAACGTGGTGGAGCTAACGCAGGAGGCTCTGCATATTTCAGGGAAAAAATATCCCTTATCCATCGGCATCCGGGAAGCGGAATATGAACTCCTTCTCCTTACGGATGCAGATTGTGTACCGGCCAGTGAGCATTGGATACAAAAAATGCAGGATGGCTATGATCCGCAAACCGAGATCGTATTGGGTTATGGCGCTTATCATAAAAAAAGCGGGTTGCTGAATAAACTGATCCGTTTCGAGACCTTTCATACAGCGCTTCAATATCTCTCGTATGCGCTGGCAGGCCTTCCTTATATGGGAGTAGGCAGGAATCTATCCTATCGTAAAGATGTGTTTTTAAAGAACAAAGGTTTTTCCTCGATCAATCATATTCCCAGTGGCGACGATGACCTCTTTATCAATAAAGTAGCCACAAGGGAAAATACAGCGGTAGTGATTGACCCTGATGCGGTCACCCGTTCCATTCCAAAAACCACCTGGAAAAGCTGGTTGCAACAAAAGGCACGACACTATACAACGGCTAAATACTATAAGCCTAAGCATAAATTCCTGCTGGGATTGTATTTCAGTACACAATTCCTCTATTATCCTTTGCTGGCAGCAACGCTACTTTTTTATGACTGGCGTTATACCCTTGCCTTGTTTGTCGTGCGTCTTTTGCTGCAGGCATTTGTATTGCGGAAGTCAATGAAGAAGATGGGTGAAAGCGATCTCTGGCCCTGGTTCATATTGCTTGACATGTGGATGTTCTTCTATTATATCATTTTTGCACCAGCTTTATGGCGAAGGCCACATAATAAATGGTGACATGGATATTATCCTGAAATATTTTTCCGATTTTTCTGATGAACAGGTACAGCAATTCAAGGAACTGGAAGGTCTGTATAAAGAGTGGAATGAGAAGATCAATGTCATTTCAAGAAAAGATATCGATGGACTTTATGAAAAACATGTGCTGCATTCTTTGAGTATCGCGGCTGCATTTGATTTTCCTGACGGTTCGGAGATCATTGATATTGGTACTGGAGGTGGATTTCCGGGTATCCCTCTTGCTATTTTTTTCCCTGAAGTAAAATTTCATTTGGCCGACAGTATAGCCAAGAAATTAAAAGTAGTGGATGCCGTGGCGAAGGGTATCCATTTGAAAAATATAACCACCCAGCATACCCGTGCTGAAGAAATAAAAGGAAAGAAGTTCGACTTTGCCGTTTCAAGGGCTGTAGCTCCTTTAAAGGATCTATGGAAATGGTCTAAGCCACTGCTAAGGCAAAAGAGACAAGATACAAGAAACAAGAACCAACTAAGTACCACAGAAGAAGAACCAAATTCTAAACACGCCCCCGGACTGATCTGCCTTAAAGGTGGCGACCTCGCAGCTGAGATACATGAAAGTGGAACCCGACCCCGGGTAATGGAGGTTAAAGAGTTATTTCCTGAGGAATTTTTTACAGAAAAATATCTTCTCTACGTTCCGCGATAAAAAATTACCTGTTTATGGTATTGTTTGCCTGAACCCGATAGCAGAACTTTGGCGATATGAGGGAAATCTCAGTTTGCGTAGTAGATGACAACCGGGAACTCCGGAATGCACTGGAAGAGATCGTTACCATGTCTGAAGGTTATAAATGCACGGGCACGATGGGTACGGCTGAAGACGCCATTAACCAGATCCCCTTGCTTCAGCCGGATGTCGTGCTGATGGATATTAACCTGGGCAGCGCCGAAAGCGGGATAGATGTAGTAAGGCAATTAAAACCACGCATCCCCGGCACTAACTTCATGATGTGTACGGTGTACGAGGAGAACGAGAAGATTTTCGAGGCCCTTAGTGCAGGAGCCAGTGGTTATATATTAAAAAAGACGGATCCCGCCCGTATGCTCGAAGCGATCCGTGAATTATATGAGGGTGGCGCCCCTATGAGCAGCCAGATCGCAAGGAAAGTCGTCGCCGCATTCCAGCAGCAGGCACAAACTTTCGGTGATGCTTCCCCAGCTGAAGACCTCGATGTTCTTACCAACCGGGAAAAAGAGATACTGGAACTCCTTTCAAAAGGATTGATGTATAAAGAAATTGCTGCCCAGATCTTCCTAAGCCCCGAAACTGTTCGCAAGCATGTCTATCATGTGTATGAAAAACTGCATGTCACTAACCGGGTTGCGGCGGTCAACAAGTTTTATGGCAGGTGAGTGCAAAAAATACCACAAAAGTGGTATTGGGTCGTGGGGTGTATCTAATTAGATTTGAATTTCAATCAGCCATTGTTTATTTCTGTTAACCATAAACCTTAGCCGATCTGCCCGATATAAGGCAAGTCCGAAGCACTCCTTCGGGACAAACAAGGGCCCTTGATTGAAAACCGTCAAACTAAGATCCCCGGGTTACCGGGGATTCTTTATTCAGAAAAATTATTGATCGCAGTAGATCGGAATGCTGCTCATTATCCAGAATAAGAA
>DATLCB010000241.1:0-34691 GCA_035526625.1 Chitinophagaceae bacterium | reverse complement strand
CAAGATCATGGCAGAGATTAAACCAACTGCATCGGTTAAGGCTACTTCTGTTCAACCAAAGAAAAGCAGCAATGCTATTTCCTGGCTCGCTCCAATTGTGTGTGTTGTTGCCGGGTATGTAATCTGGCGTTTTATTTTAGGTGATCCCGGTGGATTCAAAGAACCAGCGAGCGGCGGTTTCTGGCCACACCACAAAGGACCTAAAGACGCTCTTCACCGGATCTATGAAGGAGGTATCATTGTTCCCCTGCTGATCGGTATGTTGTTAATGGTGATCGTTTTCTCGATCGAACGTTACCTGACTATCCGTAAAGCATTAGGTAATGGTTCTATCTCTGACTTTATCCGTAAAGTACAATATCATTTGGCTAACCGTAATGTAGATGCTGCCTTACAGGAGTGTGATAAACAAAAAGGTTCAGTTGGAAACGTTATGAAAGCAGGTCTTCGCCGCTATAAAGAAATGATCAACGAAGGTGGTTTAGGAACTGATCAGAAAGTAATGGCTATTCAAAAAGAAGTGGAAGAAGCGACAGCGCTTGAATTGCCGATGCTCCAGAAGAACCTCGTGTTCCTTTCAACTATTACATCAGTAGGTACGCTTATCGCCCTCTTGGGAACGGTATTAGGTATGATCCGTTCATTCGCTGCCCTAGGTGAAGACGGTGGTGGCGGTGCTGCAGGTGATCTGGCAGTTGGTATCTCAGAGGCCCTTTATAACACGGCCCTGGGTATCGGTACATCTGCATTGGCGCTTATCATGTATAACGTATTTACGACCAAGATAGATGCTATCACTTATGGTATAGATGAATCAGGATTTACCCTGACTCAAAGCTTTGCTTCCCTGTACAAATAAGCCTTAAAAGGACAAAAATTTGTATGGAAATAGCTCAAAAATTCATCTAAAACGTAAATAATAGACATCATGCCAAGTGTTAAGATACCGAGGAAGAGTACGGATACGGATATGACCCCTTTCGTGGACATAGCCTTCCTTATTCTTTCCTTTTTCATCATGGCTACCAAATTCAAGCCACCCGAACCGGTAGAAATCACAACCCCTGGTTCCGTGCTGTCTCAAAAGCTCCCGGAAAACAATGCGGTATTGATCACGATCGATTCATCCAATAAGGTTTACTTCTCTGTATTATCTGAGAAGGATAAGTCTAAATACGATGAGATCATCAATGATATCAATACCAGTCAAAACCTGGGTTTGACCCCGGCCGAGATCAGCAATTTCAAGCAGACGTATATGCTTGGCGTTCCATTCGGGGGTGTAAAACAATTATTGAGCACGCCGGCCAATGACCAGGCCAAATTGAAACAACCGGGCATCCCTGTTTTGGATACTACCAATAACCAACTGATATGGTGGATCGGTGCGGCCAAGAGAGCGTTTGCCGGCCAGAAGGGTTTTAAATACCTGATCAAAGGTGATGGACTTTCCAAATACCCTGCTTTTGAAGCCGTGGTCTCAGCATTGAAGAAAAATGAAGAATTCAAGTATAACCTTGTTACATCATTGGATGATGTTCCGGGAGGAAGTGAATTCGAAAAGACACAAACGTTCAAGCCGGAATCAAAATAATTTATTCAAACAAAATTGTTAGTATATGGCAAGTATTGATAGCGGCGGTGATGGTGGTGGTCATAAAAAAGGCCCGGGGGTCAAGAAAGCAAAAAAACTTTCTACCCGTGTGGATATGACCCCGATGGTGGATCTCGGCTTCCTGTTAATTACATTCTTTGTATTTACAGCGACCATGAGTTCACCTACCACACTCGACCTGAACATGCCCAAGGATGTTGATGACCCCTTGAAGAAAACAGAAGTAAAGGAGTCAGCTGTATTAACTATCCTGTTAAGCAAGGATAACCACGTTTATTATTATGAAGGACCCCTGGAGGTAACAGAAGGTAAGAACAACTTCAAAAGCTCTACCTATAAAGAGATACGCCAGGTCATCATCAATAAGAAGAACGAAGTGAAGAAGAACTTCGATGAATCAAAGGCAGATCCCAAAGCTTGTGAAGATGAAAGAAATGCCGCCAAGAAAAGGGGCGACCCCAATTGGGAAAAAGCCTGCCAGGACATCGACTTCATGGTGATCATCAAACCAAGCGATAAGGCCACTTACAAGAATACGGTGGATATCCTGGATGAAATGACCATCAACCAGGTAAAACGTTATGCGATGGTAAAAGTGTTAAAAGAAGAGATGGAGCTGATCACAGCCACCGAGGGTAATTAAGTTTTTTAACAGCTTGTTACGCTATGGAAAAATCGATAAAAAGCATCTAAATAAAAAATAACTAATGGAAGCTAATAAAATTCTGTCCGCCGATGTTCTTGATCTCGTCTTTGAAGGACGGAACAAGGATTACGGCGCCTATGAGTTAAGGAAGACCTATAACAAACGTATAGGCCGTGCCCTTATCATTACAGGTTCACTGGCTGCCCTGGCGCTTTTAGGATCTATATTATCAAGCGCCATGAAAGGTAAAAGTGACGGTAAGGTGAAGATCAATGAAATGACCATACAGGATGTGAAGCAGGAGGAAAAGAAAGAACCACCTCCGCCACCGCCGCCACCTCCACCCAAACAGGAACCTCCTAAAGTAGAAATGAAGCAGTTCACTCCTCCTGTGATCAAGAAGGATGAAGAGGTAGAAAAACCACCTCCACCACAGGAAGAACTGAAGGAAGTGAAGATCGCCGAAGTTGACCAGGAAGGTATCAAAGATGAGAACATTGTTACACCTGTTGTCATAGACGAAGGCAAGCAGATCGTAGAAGTGAAAAAAGAAGAAGACGAGAATAAGATATTTGATAAGGTAGAGATCGAAGCTGCATTCCCCGGTGGCGACAGTAAATGGCGCCGCTACCTCGAAACAAACTGTAACGGCCAGGTTGCATCCGATAATGGAGCACCTGAAGGAACTTACACCACCGTTGTTCAGTTTGTCGTGGATAAGGAAGGAAATATCAGCGATGTAAGATCACTGACCAACCATGGTTATGGTATGGAAGAGGAAGCCATGCGGGTTATTAAAAAAGGACCTAAATGGACACCTGCCATCCAAAATGGTCGCCAGGTAAAAGCTTATCGCAAACAGCCGATCACTTTCCAGGTAACTGGTGAGTAAGTAAAGAATACTATTAAGGATCCCCTTCAGAAATGAAGGGGATTTTTTTTGCGGTCAGGTAGCGTGATTCATTCCGAAATGATCTTTACCATCGTTCCTGCCTGCACGATATCTGCCAGGTTCATTCCATTTAAAATAGCAAGCTCATTATGCTTCGACTCCGGCATATTGTGCTGCCGTAAGAACTGGGCGAGGGTCATACTGGAACTGGCCGTTTTGATCCGTACACGGTCGGGTTTTTTATTAATGATAGAGGGATCTGTAAGAGGCCGGAAACCCTGCATACTATAATTAAAATGCTGTACGTAATTATTGAAGTCATTAATAGAGGATGCGCCAAGGAGCAGGTAAATAGTATTGTTATGTTGTATGATATAAGATTGGGTCCGTATGCCCGGTTGGTTTTGATCCTGCGGCCGCTGATCGGCGATCATATAAATAGCCTGCAAACCATTCACAGAAATATTTCTTCTTTCAACAGCTGTCAGCTGGTAACCTAGTAAGACCGAATCCGCAGCAGATTCTAAGGAATGGCCGGGTGCTAGTCTAAGCATGAGTACAGCTTTTCCATCCTGTGGTGCCATCTGCACCATTTGTGCTGTATTCTGGTAGACCCAGTTGGCAGGGATCGGGAACTGGAAACGGAGAACCGGGTGATAGAAGTTATTGTTCATCCGGAACCCTTCTTTCGGATCTTCCCCGTATATCAATCCATCGATCCTTCTTAGATAATTGTTCCTGTTTATGATCGGGTTGCGGAGATTCAATTTGGTTTGCCACTCTGTTGCGAGTTTGTTCACGGTAACGTAGCGATCACCCGGGTTGGGATGCGTTGATAAGAGTTCCGGTAATTCCGCTGCTCCTGTTCCTGTTTGTTGTCTTTCCAGTGTGGTGAAGAATTTTGCCATTTCATGTGCATCGTAACCGATCTTGGTAGAGTATTCAACACCGAGTTCATCCGCTTCACGTTCGGCATCACGACTGTATTTAAGTAACAACAATTGAAGCCCGGTAGACATCGTGCCAATCATGTTTCCCAGTTGAGGGACCAGTATCGCACCTGCGATCACACCTACCTGTCCAAGGATCATATTGCGATGTTGTGCAACGGAATGCCTGTGGGTTACATGCCCGATCTCGTGCCCCAGCACGCCATTAAAATCTGCTTCATTATTCAGGTAGGCTAAAATACCCCGGGTGAAATAAACATACCCACCCGGAACTGCGAAGGCGTTCACTGCTTCCGAATTCAATACCCTGAAATGGAAGTCAAGTTTGGGCCTGTGCGAGATAGCCACCATCTGCTCTCCTTTGGTGCTGATAAAGTTTTGCATTTCCTGGTCCTCGTAGAGACCAAATTGAGCAATGATCTGCGGGTCAGCTTGCTGGCCCATGGCGATCTCATCCTTTTCCGACATCAGCACTACCTGTTTTTTCCCCGTTACGGGATTCCGGGCGCATCCGGAAAGGACACACAGTGAAGCTGTAAAACAGCCGATCAAAAACAACTTATTCATAATCATGGTTATGGTAAAAAAAATAATTTTCCATGATTAGATATACATAAAAAATGCCATAATTGGCTGGTGGAGGCTGAAAGGGCCACCCGTGTATGTAGGGATTAAAAGAGTTCTGCTGTATTTGGATGGGGGTTCACTTCTTTATAAGAGTGAATACTGGCTAAACACTGTACCATTATTCTCTGTGGTTCCACTTAAGGCAACCTCGTGCACGGTCGATTAAACCTTTGCAGCCTCCTTCTTTAGCAATACTTTTGGCCCCCATGACAAATCACCATACTGGCTGGGATGACACAATAGTAGCGCTGGCGACAGCACCGGGTATTGGCGCTATTGGTATTATCCGGCTAAGCGGCAAGCTGTCCTTCGATATTATCAATAGGCTTTTCCCTTCAAAAGATCTTGCCTCGGAACCATCTCACACTTTACATGTTGGTTTTTTAAAGGACGGTGATAAAACGCTGGACGAAGTGATTGTGTCCCTGTTCAAAGGACCAAGATCTTATACCGGTGAAGATGTAGTGGAGATCAGTGCGCATGGATCGCCCTTTATACAGCAACAGATAATAGATGCATGTATCAGGTATGGGGCAAGACTCGCAAAGCCCGGCGAGTTTACACAGCGGGCATTCCTGAATGGAAAGCTCGACCTTGCACAGGCAGAAGCAGTCGCTGACCTGATCGCTTCCAATACAGCCGCCTCACATAATACCGCGCTGCATACCATGCGCGGCGGGTTCTCTGATGAATTAAAAATATTGAGAGAGCAGCTGATCAGCTTCTCTGCATTGATCGAACTCGAGCTGGACTTCAGCCAGGAAGATGTGGAGTTTGCCGACAGGAAGAAATTTGATGACCTGATAAATCAATTGAGTGTATCCACCAACAGGTTGGTCGATTCTTTCCAGTTGGGCAATGTGATCAAGAACGGTGTCAGCGTGGCGATCGTGGGCAAACCCAATGCAGGCAAATCCACCTTGCTGAATGCTTTGCTGAATGAGAACCGTGCGATCGTAAGCGAGATAGCGGGAACGACAAGGGATACCATTGAAGAAGTGATCAATATAGACGGTATACTTTTTCGCCTGATCGATACAGCCGGGATCCGGCAGCACAGCACCGATATCATTGAAGGTTATGGCATAGAAAGAAGCCTTGAGAAAATAAGAACAGCCGATGTCGTCTTGTATCTATTTGATGTGGAGGACGAAAAGTCGGAGATCGAAAATCGAAAATCGGAAATGCAAAGAGAAGGATTGAAGTATTTGATAGTGGGCAATAAGATCGATAACAAAGGAGAGCAAAAAGCCCGGCAGAAATTTGCCACACTCGAACATATCATCCTTATCTCAGCAAAAGCTCAGCAGCATCTTGAAGTGCTGAAAGAAAAAATGGTGGATATGGTATTGGGTGGACAAGTGCAAACAGAAAGCAGCATTGTTACCAATGCCAGGCATTACCATGCACTGAAAGAAGTGCAGAAATCACTGACCGATATAAAAGCCGGGCTTGACAACAAGATACCCGGCGATCTCTTATCCCTCGATATCCGCCGCTGCCTGCATTATCTCGGTGAGATCACTGGCGAGATCACGAATGAGGACCAGTTGGATTATATTTTTAGTAAGTTTTGTATTGGGAAGTGATATTCTCTAATCAAGTCCTTATAAAATAAAGGAAGCCACACCTTACGGGGTCCGGCTTCCTTTTACATTACAATATCACCTCCAAACTTCCCTCATTACCCGGAACATCAGTAGCAACTGCCTTGACCGTAGTTCCTGCAACGATTGGGTGAGCCACTGTGACCACATAGGTCCAGTCAATGCCATTGATATTCTGTACCGCATCGGCTGCGTCTATTAGCGAGCCGGCGGCGTCATATATCTCCACCCGCACATCCGTTACACGGAAATCATCCAATGCGCGGACAACGATCTTGTTGCCAGGCGCCCCTGAATAGTTTCGTGTATCGATGTTCTTAATGACCGGCGAAGACAAGAAATCTTCCATCGCTCTGCAATAAGCATTCTGCCTCGGCCTTACTGCCTTTGCATAAGCCTGGAAGAGGCCCTGGTCAGCGCTTGCCATCACAGCTTTTGCGTAACGGGATGCCAGCAGGAATTTTTCCTGCGTTTGCGCCTGCGCGGGAGTGGGGTCACCAGTCCTTGGTTTAGGTGCTTTTGAAACTATTGTTTTGCCCTGCCACTCGCGAAATACGAGTTGTTTTCCGAGGGCACCTTTGAATTTGCCAGTAATGATACTGTTATTAGCATGTGCCATATCAAATTTTTTAAGTTTTAAAATGTTGTTTCCAAAAAAAAGCAGTCCGTGCACGCAACTAGTATAGATCTGACTGCATGGTCCGTCGACCTGAACAAATGTATAAGTGGAAAATGCCGTGTTCCAAATGCCGGTGAGAAATATGTACAATTATGTAAAAAAATGTACGATTATGAGAAATATGTGCAATTATGATAAAAATGATGAAATATGATAAATATGTATGAATATGATAAAAATGAACAAATATGAGAAATATGAACTTTTTGAAATAATAGAGTTTGAAATTCAATGAGATGGTAAAGCAGGAAAGGGCTTTATGCCTTTTAGTAAAGATCATTTCCTCTTTGCATCCTCTTTGGGTCCCGGTTCCCCTCTTGTGATCCGGGGAAGCAATGAGGTGGCAATAAAGTTGAATCCTGAAACGTGAGTACTTCAAACCGGCTCACGCCCGTTTGGGAGGAACCATTTTGAGTTGACGTTATAAAGACATGCTTTTCGGATTTAAGTAAACTTACTGCACCTGATCATCATTATTCACCCCCTTCTTCTTCGAAACATTTTCCTTCAGCCTGCCAAAATTATAGACCAATGCAAGTCCAATATTCCTGAAAGGGGTTGTGTTCATGTTCCTGGTAATAAAAAAATTATTTTCAGTTTTAAAGATCAACGTTCTTTCGTCCTCAAGGAAGTTCGTGAAACTTGCTGTGATGGTCAGTTTCTGCTTGAATACCTTATAGCCGAAATTGAAAGCATAGAAATAGTTGTCGGGGAAAGTGGAATTGGGCATCCGCAAGGGAACAAAATAACCGCCATTGGATGTTATAGTCAAACGCGGGGATGCCTTATACGTAACATTGGCGTTCACATTACCTGCGGTAGTATTGGACCAGGAAGTTCCCAGGCTGTTGCGCAGACGTGCTAAACGTCCCGTTGCATTCAGTGCAAAGTTCCATTTCTTGCCAACAGGTAGATTGGACACAAAGCCGAGGCTGACCTCCCTGATCTGTCCTGCATTTGCGCCGGTAATTGACGTTACACCAGTAGTTGGATTGAAACTGGGATTTTGTATGATGATATTATTTGAAAAATTAAACCCACCCTGGAAGGATATGAACTTGCTGCCTTTGAAGAAACGGGTTTGCAATGTAACACTATGAATATATTGCGGTCCAAGATCCGGGTTGCCATAACTTATAAATAAAGAATCGCTGTTGTTCACGAACGGGTTCAGGCTATTTATGGATGGCCGCCCCAAACGGAAGGTATATGTCAGGTTCGAGTTGATGGATTTGCTGAACTGTTTGGTGAGCAAAAGGTTTGGGATAAGGTTGGTGTATCGTTGACTGACTGTTGTATTAGTGCTGGTAAAGTCGCCATCTACACTTGTATGTTCTACCCGCAGACCTATCCGGTAAGTAAGTGCCTTTGTGATCTTATTCAGCGACACATATCCACCATAAACATTTTGCTGATAAGAGAACCTGTTACTATTCGCCGGGTCCGTATGATAGGGTTCTGCGTTATTGAATTTTACCTGGCTTTCAAAATCAGACCAGGCCTTTCTCAAAATAGTTTTAATGCCTGTTTCGATCCTGGCCCCCTTCTTCAATGGCTCGACCAGGTCTGCCTGCACCGTGTATTCTTTATTGAATGCTTCACTGTTGTTCATGATGAAGCGATCATAAGCGCCAGTTTCCTGCTGGCTGTACGCATAAGTCTCGTTCCTGTTAAATAACCCCTGGAAGCGGAATGTTAATTCCTTTTGAGGCTTCCCTTTATATTTCCGGATAAAGTCAGTGCCAAAGCCATGAGTCGGCAACGAAAACCTGTTCTCCAGGAGAAATGGGTCTGTATCGGAACTTCCGTTAGGAAATAAAGTATAGATGCTGTGCTGGCTCAATGATTCATTCTTTATCCTGGTCATATTGCCATAAACAACAAGCGTATTGGTACTATCGAGGTCATAACTAATTTCTAGATTACCCTGGTGAAAGAACATATCCGTCTCCCTGCCTCCACCAACTTCTCGTCTCACAAAAGCGATCGGTTGAGCAGGCGTGGTGACAGCCAACTGATTGGTTCGAAGATCCTTATTGCTCATCAGGCTATACGTTCCGGTTATACCGACTTTACCTTTCTTCAAACTAATATTCAGTCCGGCCGATCTGTTACCTGTGCTATTAATGTTTGAATTGACCGATCCATTATAACCGGTGACCTTCTTTTTGGTGATGATATTAATAATACCACCAACGCCTTCCGCATCATACTTGGCAGAAGGCGAAGTGATAACTTCTATCCGCGCAATAGTTGCTCCCGGAAATGATTTCAAAGCTTCCTTCACATTCTGGGAAAATAAAGCGGTCTCCCTGCCATCTAGCAGTACTTTAAAATTCGATTGCCCATTCACTTGTATCGCTCCATCTCCATCCACACTTACATAAGGAGTCTTACGCAGGATGTCACTGGCCGATTCCGATTTAGCTGCCGGATCATCTTCTACATTATAAATAAGCCTGTCATCTTTTTGTTCAACCATTGGCCTGGTTGCAATGACAGTTACCTCTGCAAGGCTTTTCACTACAGGCACAAGCTGAATGTTGCCCATGTCAACAGGCTGCGCTTGCACGGCGAGCTGTTGCCCCCTTTTTCTGAAACTGCTATGCGTGATCGTAACCTTGTAAAGGCCGGGTAAGAGGCTCGTTTGAAATGCACCGTTCTGATCTGAAATTACTGTTTTGGAATTTTTGGTCTGTGGCTGCAGGAAGTTGATCGTTGCGTCACGGACAGCCTTGGCCGTAGCACTGTCAACCAGCTTGCCCTTGACTATAATTTCTTGTGCGTTACCGCAGGTAAATATGACCAATAAAATCAACAGGAGTACGCCGCTTCTACAGATGTTTCGATTCTTCATATACCGGTTCGTTTTTATGTTTACAGGTTTTGTTCAAATTCAGGAGTAAAACTTCCCGTCAAGAGGCAAAGGCTTAAGGCGCTAGAGGCATGTTGAACTTTCAGCAGGCTGAATTGCGTCTTATATTCCTTTGCGGCTTTGCGTGAATATTACTTTTACTTTCAACAGGCAAAAGAAGCATATAGACAACCAAAGAATGGACAACAGACCTTAATTAAGATAAATGAAAATAAATGTCGGATAAATGGTAAGCTGCCTAAGCAAATGATCGTTTATCAATGGACGGACGGGTTGCTTGATCCTGCATCTCGTCTTATCTTACTGCCTTAATTTCATCGGATGAAAAGTTCTGCACGGCTGGCTACGATATTTATTTTTTTCTTCTTCCTCTTCTTTAATGGGGTACAGGTTTATCTTATACTTCAACGTATTGCCGGTGCAAAAGCGAAATTCAATACGGCCTGCACGAATGCATTACTTACAACGCTTTTTCAATACAATAAAATAAAAGGGACGGATACTGCTGTATCCCCCAAGAATGCATTGATCACCTACACGCTAAACGAGATGGCTGTTAACCGCGTCGATTCGCAAAATATAGCAGTGAGCTCTCCCACATCCCGGCTCTACGCCATCAGGGTGAATCCGGGATCGATCGAAGCGATCATCAACAGGCCGAGGACACTTTCCTTAGACCTGGCTTTTTTTGGAGGTCTATATGAGAAAGCACTTGATTCAGTTAAAGTGCATACGAAATTCCGCCTTGATACTTTCCCTATACCATTCAACCCGGGAAATAACAGGCTCGACATGCCTGCACGGATTGATAAAGCATGGGCCATGGAAAGAACAAAGGAATATCCCTATTCCACTAGTCCCCAGCGAATATTTTTTTACCCGACTGCCCTGATCTTCGCCGAGCTTAAATACGATTATAGTTTTTTTAGAAAAGACCTTGCATGGCCCATGCTTGCATTCTTCTTCATCCTGCTCATCAGTAATACGGCCCTTGTCTTTGTATATAAAACCATCCGAAAACAAAAAAGGATCAATGAACTAAAGACCGACTTCATTAACAATATCACGCATGAGATGAAAACACCGATCACGATCGCATCGGCAGGACTGGAAGCGCTGGAACACCATATTCCCTACGCAGAACGCACTAGCTTTTACCTGAAGACAAGCAAGAAGCATTTACGCGTTATCAATGAGTTCGTGGAAAGGATACTGGATGCTGCTGTGCAGGATATTTCTGACTTCACGTTGAAAAAAGAGGAAATAGAACTCCGTGCCCTGTTCGAAGAGTTGATCCAAAGTCACTCGATTATCCAGGGCAAACAAACCAATTTCCGATTGACTGCTGAAGGACCTGTTCTTATTTATGGTGACCGGCTTCATCTCGAAACTGCCTTTCATAATATCATAGATAACTCCGTTAAGTATTCCAATGGATCGGTCGACATCAATATTGAACTTACCGGGAATAACCGTGACTGCACCATAAAGATCCGTGATAACGGAAATGGGATACCACCTCAATACATTAAAAACATATTCGATAAATTCTTCCGTGTTCCGCAAGGAGATGCACAGAAGATAAAGGGTTTTGGATTGGGTTTATATTATGTAAATAATATTGTCAAAAAGCATGCGGGCGATATCTCGGTGCAATCCAAACCAGGAACAGGAACTGAATTCATCATCACACTACCCAAAACCGTATGATACCGATCCTGCTGATAGAAGACCAGGTGGAACTTTGCCAGATAGTAAAGGATACACTATCTCTTTATGACTTTGATGTCAGTTATGCGCATAACGGTGATGAGGGCTATGAGAAATTTATTTCCCTGGAACCCCGGATCGTCATTGCAGATATCATGATGCCCGGAAGCGATGGCTTCAGCGCGGTAAAAAAGATCCGGGCAGTCAATAAGGAAGTGCCTATTCTCATGCTCACTGCTAAACCCCTGACGGAAGATCTCGTCAAAGCTTTTGACCTCGGTTGTAATGACTTTATCAGGAAGCCCTTCGTGATGGAAGAATTGATCGCAAGGATCAGATCTTTCGCCAAAGTTGCCGGCAATGGTTCCCGCGACGCACATAGCATCTATAAATTGGGCAGCTTCACATTAAACGCCTCTACGCAGGAACTTATCAATGATACGTGCCGGTTTCAACTTTCGTATAAGGAAGTTGAACTGTTGAAAAGACTTTGTGAAGCTAAATCAACTGTTGTTGACCGGCAACAACTGTTGGAGGAATTATGGGGTAGTGATAATGTGTTCAACAGCAAAACCATGAACGTATATATAAACAGGTTGCGGAATTATTTGGAGGGTGATAAGTCCGTGGAGATACTTACGATAAGAGGATTTGGGTATAAGTTGATCGAGCGTAATTAGAAAGATGGCGCCCCGTTCGATATTAGACATTCAGCGTTCGACATTCGATATTATTTAAAGGTGGAAGTTTAATGTTGAGTAATATCGAATACTGAATATCGAATGTCGAATATCGAAGTTTGCGGGCATCAAAAATCATTGGGATAAATTCCTCCTTGCTGTTTCAGCACTCTTTCTAAAAATGGATATCAGTTCATTGTTCTCTATGAGAGCTTGATCGACCAGATCAATATTGTCTGTAAGAGGTACATCTTTTATTATCAATAACGTGATCCTGGATTCGCGTAGTTCTTTTAGAATTATTTTGATCTTATGGATAAAATCCGCTCTGGATTCCGCGCTTTGAGCTTCTCCGTAATTTAGCGCTGGCGCTGTCCCTGAGCGAACCAGCTGGCCGGCAAGATGTGACCCGGCTTTTGTTTTGAAAATTTTCTCTGTAATACTGATAAGTAAAATGGAGAATTTAATAAGACGCGGCTCAAGATCGTATTTCCTTTTTTCTTCTGTCATGGTCAGCATTTCTTTGGAAGTAAATTATACTGACAGAATCGGGTTTCAAAGAGAATTTCCTCATTTTCTTAAGGGAAAATCCTCTACTATAAATGAGAAGTTTATATAGAATGTTTTAAAAATATCGAACATCGAACACTGAACGTCGAATGTCGATTTGGTCCTTCGATATTCGAAATTCGTTGTTCGACATTCGATATTATTTCATCCTTCTTTCATATTGCGGTATAAAAAAAAGCTGCTTCTCAGCAGCTTTCAGATAAGTAAGCCATTATTGATCTCAGTTTTTCTTTGGCGCCAGGCTTTCGTAAGCGGCATATACAGCTTGTATTTGATCGGCTGTCAACGGGATCTCACTGTATTTTTTTTCCTTAGTAGCTTTGAATTCTGCAATTTTTGCACTTCTGTCAGCATCGTTAAGACCTTGTAATGCCGTTCCTGCCTGAAAACGGATCTCGAAATTGATGTCTACTACCTTACCTGCCTGTGCTTCGGTCAGACCGGCTTTCTCTACCAGCAATGGTATTTGTTTTGTTTTTGCTTCCTTCACCATAGTTGCCTGCTGTTCTGCAGTAAACTGCGGAGGAGCTGCTTGTTTCGAAGGTGTTGGACCTTGCGCAAGTGATGTAGTGGAGATGAGTGCTGCCGAGATAAAACTCAGAAAGAATAACTTTTTCATAAATTAAAAATTTAGTAGAAGTCGAAGTTATCTCAACTCTATATTAATGAGTATTAATTAATATTAACTGGTATGAGCGGCGTTTAAAGGGTACGAGCCTAATGGAAAATTACATGAACCTCCGGCTAGACAGGTGGTGGTACGTGAGACGTGAGACATGAACCTTCTCGCAAGCCTACTAAATTCGTATAAAGTTGGGGAAAATGTTACCCAAAGATAAATCGGTAATACCAGTCGGATATACCTATCTTTTGGCGATTGAATGATATTTGGTGTAATGTTCCTTTACGTAACACAGCTTTTCGTTGTGTGAACATTCTTTTGGAACGCAATCCATTTTACATTCAAACAAGGATACGATCAGCTTTGCATTTTATTTATTTTGTTTTGTTCACGCTTAAAATCAGCAAATGAAATCATCTGCCTCACAACTACTGCCAAAAAAAGAAAAGGAAATATTAGATAAATGGATGAAACAGCAATTGCAGGACGAGGGACTGAGACAGGACCTCATGTCTGATGATGACCTTCGCAAAGATTCTGAAGAGTTGCTGAAGGCATTACTGGTCGCCATTCGTAAGGATAACTTTAAGGACATAACCCTGCCTGAATATGATAAAGTAAATGAAATATTAGCCGGCATTTCAATGAGCAGGGCTAACAACGGTTTTTCCCCGAAAGAAACTGCCAATTTTATCTTTAGTCTCAAAGATGCTTTTGTAGCGGTGCTGGAATCAGTTATTACTGATCAGAAAGATCTCTATCCTGAAATTCTGAAAATAAATAAACTCGTTGATAGTCTTTGTTTGGTAACGATCGAAACATTTATAAAGGGACGGGAAGAAGTGATCATAAGACAGACCTCCGAGATATCGGATATATCTACCCCGGTTATCCAGGTATGGGATGGAATTCTGGCACTACCTATAATAGGAACACTCGATAGCGCCCGAACCCAGGTTGTAATGGAAAG
Source organism: Chitinophagaceae bacterium (assembly GCA_035526625.1). Classification (GTDB taxonomy): domain Bacteria; phylum Bacteroidota; class Bacteroidia; order Chitinophagales; family Chitinophagaceae; genus JJ008. The sequence goes on along the minus strand of DATLCB010000241.1, from coordinate 20,248 downwards.
CCTGCTGTTAAAGATCGTGGAGACCGAAAGTGTGATCGCCATTTTGGATATTTCCGGTGTACCAGCAGTTGATTCACTCGTTGCCCAGCACCTGATAAAAACAGTAGCTGCTACGAGGTTAATGGGTGCCGAGTGTATCATCAGCGGCATCCGTCCTGAGATCGCCCAGACCATAGTGCACCTGGGTATTGATCTGTCAAATGTACATACCAAATCATCGCTGGCTCACGCACTTCGCGTTGCCTTTGCCATGACCAAACAAGAAGTCCGTAAAATCAGTGATATCAAAAAACCCACCCTGAACTGATATGAATAAGATACCTATTTTAAAGATGGGTGATTTTTTGCTCGTGACGGTGCAGGTCGATCTCTATGACGGACTTGCGCTTGGACTCGAAAGTGACCTCGTGGGAATGATCAATAAACACGACTCAAGGGGAGTACTGATCGATATTTCTGCTGTTAGTATCGTCGACTCATTTATGGGTAGGATCCTGGGCAATATCGCACAGATGTCGAAGATATTAGATGCGCATACGGTAGTCGTGGGAATGCAGCCCGCAGTTGCCATCACTCTCATCGAACTTGGCTTACCGATGACGGGAGTGCATACCGCCCTGAATGTTGAAAAGGGCATGGAACTGCTGAAGGAAAAATTATTACCCGGCGCATATTTAAGTAACGAACCTGATGATAGTCCTGAATAAAGAGATCATTTCCATAAAAACAGATCAGGACGCAGTTTTTCTTCGTAACCGGGTTTCCGAATATGCAAAAAAAATCCAGATGGGATTGGTCAACCAGACCAAACTTCTTACCGCCGCAAGCGAGATCGTAAGGAACATGCTTCGTTACGCCGGCAAAGGGGAAGTATTATGTGAAGTACTCAGCCAATCCGTTTTGCAAACAGGTATCCGCCTTACTTTTAGTGATAAAGGGCCAGGGATAAAAGATGTCGCACTTGCGATGAAAGACGGCTATTCCACAGGTAAAAGTTTAGGTATAGGTCTCCCGGGTACCAAGCGGTTGGTGAACATATTTGAAATTGCCAGTCAGCCGGGCAAAGGAACGAAGGTCACAATTACAAAATGGAAAAATGGCTGAACACCAGCATCAAAAATATTCGCTACCCGACCGTAGCTACCAGGGGATCGTCAGATCGGAATTGCGGAAACTCGCCATAGAAGGAGGATTTAGTGGGCACCGGCTTGGAGAGATAGAACTTATCATTGCCGAAGTAACGAGCAACCTGGTGAAGCATGCAATAAAAGGTGGAATATTACTGGCCCGTATCTTAAAGGAAGATGGTGGCGGGTTCGAACTTATCGCTATCGACGATGGTCCAGGTATAAAATTAACGGCAAAAATGATGGAGGACGGCCAGACTACAAAGGGTACATTGGGACAGGGTCTTGGTGCGATAAAGCGATTGTCAGACCTATTCGATATTTATTCAATGGTCGGATGGGGAACAATTGTGTTCTCACGGTCCTATATCAAAAAGAATAAACCTATAACACCTGGTGTATTTGAAATAAACGGGATCAGTGTGGCCAAAAAGGACGAGGTTAAATGCGGCGATGCATGGAGTGTCCGGGAGAATGAGAATTATATCAAGATCGCCATGATCGATGGATTGGGGCATGGGGCATCGGCGCACAACGCTGCTACGATTGCAGTAGAAGCGGCTCGTCTGTATCCCTCCAATAACCCGGTTAATGAATTACGCCATATGCACGATTCGTTAAAAAAAACAAGGGGAGCGGTGGTCAACATTACACATCTTGACAAGAGGAACAAACAACTGGTGTACTCGGGTGTCGGGAATATTTCGATGAAGGTCCTGTCGCCCGGTAATGTAAAAGCATGTTTTTCATATAATGGTATAGTGGGCCATATTTTGCCAGCTTCATTGAATAACCACAACCTTGTTTGGAATGAGCAACTCGATGTCGTGGTCATGCATAGTGATGGGATAACCACAAGATGGGACTTGTCCAAATACCCGGGTATCCTGCAACGTCACGGTTCCGTTGTCAGCGCTGTCCTTTATAAGGATCATGACCGTGGTACGGACGATAGCACAGTAATTGTGGGAAAAATTTCAAAAGCGGTAAATGGATAAGGAGATCCCCATCATATCATTCCAGATACAGAATGAAATGGATATCATGTTGGCGCACCGACGTGGAATGCAATTCGCCCGTTTTTCCGGTATCGGCCTATCCGAGCAAACCCGGTTTGCAACGGCAATTTCTGAGATATGCCGGAACGCTTTTGAATATGCAGGCAAAGGCATCATACATTTTGCCGTGGTGCTGAAAAAAAACAAAGCCGCCCTTCTCGCTACGATCACGGATGAAGGTCCGGGCATCAGGGATCTCGACAAGATACTGGACCGCAACCCTGAATTATACAGGGGTCGTGGTCTCGGACTGGTGTATGCACGACGCCTGGGCGATCAGTTCGGGATACAAACCGGGCCCAAAGGCACTACCATACAAATTGAAAAAGCTATTCCACTTAAAACTGCACCGGCAAGCAAGCTGGTGATCAATGGGTGGCTGCAACACCTGGAAAAAGAACCTGTGATCTCGGCCTACGAGGAATTGAAGATGCGCAACATCCAGTTAATGGAACTTGCAGAAGAATCCCGGAACCAAACAAGGATGGTAGAAGCACAGAACAATGAGATCCGGCATCTCAATGAACAATTACACCAAAGCAATGACCGGTTAAAAGAGTTCACGTACGCAATATCCCATGATTTGAAAACACCACTCAGCAGCCTGCGCATGGCGTCTGATTACCTTGATGAACACCCAAGAGGTAAAGAAACGAAGATATACAAGGGCATTCTTTCAAGATCGGTGAACAGGTTGGATAAAACGGTACGCAGCCTGATTGAGATCCTTGACTTCCAGGATACAGGCCGGCAGGTAATAAAGTCACTTAACTTCGATGAAATTTTCGCCGAGGCCCGGGATGAGTACCAGCAATTTATTGACGAAGCAGAAGCGCATATTGACTATAATTTTAATTCCATTCCGGGTATCGATTACGTAGAAAGTTACTTGCAAAGCCTTTTTCATAATTTGCTAAGCAATGCGCTTAAATACCGCGACTTGTCGAGGCAATTGATAGTAAAAGTGAGTACTGCAACGGAGGGCACAAATGTTCTATTGATTTTTTCCGACAATGGTACGGGGATGGATCTTGACATGATAAAGGACAGGGTATTTGCCCCTTTTGCCAGGTTTTCAAGACAGGCAGAAGGAAAAGGGATTGGCCTTTTCCTGATCAAAAGTATGGTGGAGAACAATGGCGGCTCGGTGACGGTGGAAAGCCGCTTGGGGGAAGGGACAACCTTTCGGTTCCTGCTGGTACCTTATAAACTGTAGCATCATGACAGGTAAAAAAATAAAAGCAAGGAGTGTATTGATCGTCGATGACGATCAGGACTTTCTTTTCGTATTGCAATCTCAATTAAAAAGAGAGGGGTATAAAGTCTATACGAATGCCGGCGGAGATAATTTGTTGGAAGAAATGACGATACAGAAGGTCGATGTCGTCTTGCTGGACCTGTCTATGAATATGACGAGCGGCAGCGAACTGTGCCGGCAGATAAAAAAACAAACGGCTTTATCTCATACAAAGGTTCTTATCATGTCTGGCAACCACGATATCGAAACCGTTGCCGGTAAATGTGGAGCAGATGGTTTTGTTGCTAAACCAGTTTCTTTCCTGGAAGTAAAAACAGCGCTGCAAAAAATATAGCGGAAGCAAATTTCAGATTTCTTATAAGGATTGATGCGTGCTGGTCATTCATCAAACTGGGAGAACCGGCATCAATTTGGTATTGAAGGAGCATGGTCACAAGAATGAGATCTCAACAAACCGCACAGCCGGGTTTAAAGAACCTTGATACATTGGCCAAACTTATGGATGCCCAATTCAGGATCCCCGGCACGAATATCCGGTTTGGACTCGATGGCCTGTTGGGACTAATACCCGGAGTGGGTGATTTTTCGTCTTTTCTTATTTCCATTTATATCGTCTCTGCTGCGGTGAATAAAGGTGCAAGTGGTTTTGTGCTGGCCCGTATGCTCGTCAACATAAGCCTGGATGCTTTGGTGGGTGCTGTGCCTTTACTGGGTGATATTTTTGATTTCGCTTTCAAGGCCAACCAGCGTAATATGAAACTCCTTAAGGAACATTATACAGAGGGCCGTCACCAGGGTAGTGCCCGGAAAGTGATCATACCTGTAGTTATTGTACTACTCGCTGTATTGGCGGGAATAATATGGCTCTGTTATAAAATTATTGTCTGGATTTTTTAAGGTCCGCATTTATGCTTTCGTCACCTTTCCCACAACACGACCTCTTGCATTGACGATCTGTCCCGCGGAAGAAATATAAAGACGGTAACCATTACCATCGGAGATAACAAAGGGATAGTTTTCATCTTCCGACTTCCTTACTGTGCCGAGTAATGAAACATCATCATTTTGAATTCTTACAACATTTAACCTGCTGGTAATATAGATATCCGCTTCGGGTGTATGGCTGAATTGCAGCTTTGCCAGGAAAGATGAGTTAGAGAAAATAACCTTGTCATCCTGGTTATTGGGATATCCTACCGACACATCTTCATTTATGTTCGGAGTTCCTGAAACGATTCCTCCTGCATTTTCCCATCCGCTCGCAATAGAATTAATGCGTGCTGTCCTGGCAGGGTGTGTTGCTGTGGCCCAGGGAGTGGCGAGAAGATTCATGGCAGCCTGTGCCTCTTCGAGTGTTGCTCCCATTTTTTCCAGTACATAACCGGAAAATTTGTCGGCTTCCAGTTCAGTTGCCATTTTTTTATTCGGCTGGTTCGCAAAGCTCGGATAGAGATGATGGCCGATCTCGTGGGCCAATACACTGACGGCCGCCCATCGTGTTCCGGTAATACGGGTAAGCGTGTTCACAAATCCCGGGTTGTACAGGACATATCTTTTTCCATCCTGCAATACAGCCAGTGCATTGGGTACATTGGCCTCAGCAATTATGAAATTTGCTTTTAATCCAGCTGCCTTCACGATCTCTTTTGCTATGGTCGCTGCTTCGTTGATCGACGAAATGCCGGCAGGCGTTATTATAGTATAGTCGGGGCGATCCTGCGCAAAAAGACCAACCGATAGGAAAATGGAAAGGATAAAGGTGATGATTCTGCTCTTCATAGTGATAAGCTTTGCGACTAATTTGATGCCAGCCGATAATATAACCTTCTGTTGGTTTCAGTATTAACAATACGACAGCAAAAGGCGTTAACATATTAGCGGTGATCAGTAATGATAAACATATATATGGCAGACCAGGTAAAAGATAAAAACTCAGAGATAAAAGTTCTTTGGTTTTGAAGTTCCCCATTGGCTGTGAGATGTTTGCCGTGGAGGATTTTTTATCTTTTCACTATTATCTTTTCACTATTATCTTTTCGCTATTATCTTTTCACTTGTATCTTTATCTTTCTTTTCCTGGAGCATAAAAAAGGAGACCCTTTTACGGGTCTCCTGGTTCACATCGCCTTTCTTCTTTTACAAAAAATCAATACTGCATTTTTATCTCGATCCGGTTGTTCTTGGCACGACCGGCTGCTGTATTATTATCAGCAATTGGCATGGTTTCACCAAAGCCTTCTTTAGAAATACGGTCTTCAGCAATACCTTTACTTATTAAATAATCCATAACTGCTTTTGCTCTTGCTGAACTGAGATCTTCGTTAGCATCTTCTTCACCTACATTATCCGTATGTCCTTCCACTCTTATATGTAAACCCGGATTCTCATTCATGATCGTTACGATCTTGTCGAGTGCCGCATTACCTTTTGTTGTCAATACTGTTTTTTTAGTACCTGTTCCAAATGTGATGCTCTGCGCTACGGTGCCTAATGATTTGCTTACATTGGCTGGCACTTCAGGACAACCGTTATTGGCAGCAATACCTGCGATATCGGGACATTTATCTTCTTCATCGTTGATACCGTCACCATCTTTGTCAGGTACAGGGCAACCATTGTATTTTGCGGTACCGGCCTGGTTAGGACATTTATCTTCTTCGTCGTTAATACCATCACCATCACTGTCGGGGATCGGGCAACCATTGTATTTAGCTAATCCCGCTTGATTAGGACATTTATCTTCTTCGTCATTGATACCATCTCCATCACTATCAGGGATCGGGCAACCATTGTATTTAGCTAAACCAGCCACTGTAGGGCATTTATCATCTGCGTCATATATACCATCACCATCAGTATCTAAAGGAGCAATAACTTCTGTGGCCTGGTAAGGTTTTTCTACTTCTTTTTTCTTGCCACCAAATAACCTGATCTTCAAACCTGCCTGGATCGTCCGGTTCATATAATCCAGGGTAGAAGCGGTATGGGTCGCACCATCGTTCATATCTGAGAAGCCATAGATATAACGTGCAAAGATACTTACGGCTTTATGTGGCATGACCTCCAGTCCGGCAAATAGGGAGAAACTGGTTTTATTGAACCCGTTCTCTGTAATCACATTATTATTGTCCGTCACAGAAGAAAGAAAATCAACCTGGGGTCCTGCGAGGATAGCCAGTTTGTCCGCTACATGAAATTTTAATGCTAAGGGAACAGAGAGATAGGTGATCTTCCCATCATTCAGCAATAAAGGAGTTGTATTGCTCGTGTAATAATGGAGAGAACTATACATTACCTGTGGTTCAATGGAGAAGCCACTGGATACCGGTAAGTTCAGCCATCCGCCTATTGACCAACCCAATTTGGAATCGTACTTAAGGTTGGAGGAGTTGTCGCCTGATACACTGAATTTAGTTGAGTTGAGTGCTCCCAGTACACCGCCTGAAGCAGTATAGTCCTGTGAGTAGCCTGTTGCAAGAGCAAAGCTGCACAGGGCTAAGAATACTATTCGTTTCATAAAGTTGATTTTTTAATTAATGAAATTTAACGTGCGTTGTCGCCAATGAATTCCAAAAGTTATACCAATGCACTGTGGCATTCTGTGCAAAAAAGTCCACGATTTTTTTATTAGTTATTTGTCCCGTAAAGAAAATAGTTGGTAATCAACTCGTGCATAGGAGAGTACACGGAGCATCTCTATCAATATCTTATAAAAAAGCTGGCACGCTTTTACAAAGACTACTGTATAATAATTGAACTGATTGCGCTGAACAAGATCATTATGCAAAAAAGAATATTTTATTTCGTTGTTTTTCTTTTGTTGGGGCAAAGCGTTCCAGTATTTCCACAACCTGGTGTCTCTGCAACTGGTACAGTGCAGAAAGAGAAAGAATTATTCCTGCGTAAATTTTCTATGGTCGCAAGAGATTCGGCTATTCTTTACCCTATTGCCCGTCATTTTGAATCCGGGGTGGATAATATATACAACTCAATTAACAACGACGACAAACTGCCGGCCCTTGAAAAAGAGAAAGCAATAAGGAGCCTGGTATATTTTATTAAAGAGTTGGAAAAAAATATTATGCGGCCTGATCCATCTCTCTATGATATTCCCGGTAACCTGCATGCTTATCGCGACCTGTTGACCGCATTGCTTATGCATAAACCCTTTTTGCGGATAATGGAACCACTGGGGCCCCGACAAAGCCAGGTAATGGCCGCTTCCTTCAGCCAGTATAAAGAACATTCACTGATCGATGATATCGCAGTTTACAAACGTGTGGCATCTTCCCCGGAATACATCCTGCAATTTTTGGAGAGCAGACCCAATTTCCGGTTTGCTGATTCATTACTGCTGGAGGCTGCGGCTTATGATCCGGCAAAAATCATTTTTTATTTGAACAGGGATAAAAAAGGTGTGCAGGATATGATCCGTAATAACAGCAATATCTATCTGCAACAGATAAGTTCGCTTTCGGGCGAAAAGAATGCACTTGAATTATTACCCTTCCTGGCACCCATAGCGGAAAGCAGGTTAAGCACGCCGGATATCCTTGAAAAAAGAACGGTAGCGCTATCTTATTTTCAGTTATTGGTTAATACATTACAGGAGTCCGTTGAAAAAGGAGAAACCAGTATCATTTTTAGAAAACCTTTGAGAAGGGGCCTGCGTCAAAAGGCACAGTCCTTTTACGTGAACCCGATCAACGACCTGCATAATGCTTCTGACGCGGTACGTTTTGCTTCCGTGAAGGATCTTCGTGCGCAGGACCTGTATTATATAATAACCAGCAGCGGGGAAGACCTTTATACATCCAGCTATCTCGGTTTATATAAACGCCTGATGGCGCAGTTCCCGGGCCAGTATGCCGATTCGCTGTTTGATATAGTTCATTATGATGACCTCCGCGTTTTTATCAGGTTAGCTGCTAACTACAATGTGATCGGCGACCTGTTACAACACATGTCACCCGAGCGGACGAAAGAGATACTAAGGCGTTTTATTAGCGGTATTGAAAGCGATGAAAACACTGCGCTGGAAAGAACGATGGACATTGCGGATTCTTTTACCGGAGTTGGAGCCGACAGTGTGATACGGGAAATGATGAAGAGTGAATTGCAGCTTAACCTGGATCGTTGTATAAACAGTCATAATTATCTTGGTGTAAGGCTATATACCATACTCTCAGGTATGCTGGAGATGACGGGTCAACAAGATGGAATGAAAAAATTGTGGGCCACATTGGGGGATTATGAATTATTAAAGAATGCGTCGTTAACAAATGAAAAAGGTGAGATCGTCGAGCTGGTATTATTTTATGGAGATGAAGATGGCGTCGCTTCTTTCAGCAATTTTCTCCGTTCATATACCGACACCCGGAAATGGGAAATAACTAAAAAAGAGAATTGGATAAGCATCCGTTCAGTAGCGGGCAAGCCCATTATAGTATATGCCAACCGGCCACTCGACATTAAACAAGAGTTGGATCTGCAGGCCCAGGATAGTTTGTTTGCTTATTTAAAGGAACAGTCACTCGAGCCCACTGTACTTGTGCATCGCGGGCATAGTTATCACCTCGACAAAACCTTGAACCGGCTCACACCTTCTGTCAAACTGGCGATACTGGGATCTTGCGGAAGTTATAACCGGGGGATAAGTATAGCGAGCATTAATTCTGATGTGCAGGTCATCGGGTCCAAAAAAACCGGGTCGAAATCTATCAACGATCCTATCATTGATCTTATCAATGAAACACTGTTGAGTGATAAAGATCTTTACTGGCCTGAAATATGGAAGACCCTGGCCAAACGATTTTCAAAAGACGAAGTAGCCCTCAGTATGTTCAATGAATATTTTCCTCCGAGTACTAACCTGGGATTGTTCGTTCTCAAACTATTCAATCACTACAGGCGGCTGGCCTGATGTTTTTCTTCTCTCTAAAGTGTTTGTGATCATTCGGGCGCCATACTATTGCTGCCGGAAAGGGGGGATTTTTTTAATCGGTGGATGCTGCCCATTCTTCTTAATACTGCGGTAAGCAGCAGCATGAACAGAATAAGTATCCCCAGTGTGAGCTCCTGGTTCAGCCAGCGAAGCCAGTATATTTCCATCAGTATGAAACCGTGTAAGCAGCAAATGAACTTGGCGGCAAAGCCATGACTGTAGCCCTGGTTGGTAAGCAAATGATGTATATGTGTCTTATCCGCTTCAAAAGGTGATCGGCCTTTCCATATTCTTGTCGTAAAGACACGAAGTGTATCGAATACGGGAATCAGCACGATCGCCAGTACAAAAACAGGTGCATGTGGTAATACGGGGTTAACAGCAAATTCATTTACCTGTATAAGCCGTATGCACAGCACTGCTGTAACAAAACCCAGTACGAGTGATCCTGTATCACCCATAAATATCTTGGCGGGGTTAAAATTGAAATACAGAAAAGCCAAAATCCCACCGGCCAACGCAAAAGCGATAAGTGCTGTATTGGCATCGCCATTCATGGAAAGGAACATACCCAGTGTGATAAGGCTCATAAACCCTATACCACCCGCAAGACCATCGATCCCATCGATAAGGTTAAAGGCGTTGGTAATGCCTACGATAGCTAAGATGGTAATGGTATATTGTGCAGACAATGATAATTCGTAGATACCCAGCAGACCGTCAAAGGAAGTGATACGGATGCCGGATAAGGCGATCAATGATGCAAGGCCCAGTTGAATAATGAATTTATACCTCGCAGATAGATCTTTCATATCGTCGAGTATGCCCAATCCGAACAATACCGCGATCGAAAGGAAAAAACATATTTGGGCGACCTGGTTGCCAAAAGGGAACCAAAAGATCAGCGCCGCCATCATTCCCGCAACAATAGCGATACCGCCCATTGTCGGAATAGGCTGAGCATGCTCTTTACGGGCACCCGGCATATCATACAGGCTGAACCTTTTGATAATAGATATGATCGGCGGAATGCTGATGAGGGTTACGACAAATGCCGTAATAAAACAAAGAAGTGCGAACCTGTAATCGGAAAAATACAGGTCGAGCTGTAAAAGGTGGATGTGGCTTTTCATGATACCCGGTTTTAGTTAGTCAGGTGCGGGATTATTGGATGCATTAAAAATAGAGAGCCGCAACAGGAAATGCAATCGGTTTTTAAAGGGGCGTAAAAAAAAATATTTTCCCCTTTAACCCACGGATTATCCCGCCGATCTCTAAGTGTTTTTCCGAAAACGGCACCGTAATTTTTACATCAGCTTACCCGGGCAGCAAACCCACAAATACTATTTTTGCGTCAAAGCCATAAGATCTCATCCTCTTCCCAAATATTATCAAGTCCTATTGAGTACCTGAAAGGCGTAGGTCCGCAACGTGCCGATCTACTGAAGAAGGAGTTGGCTATTTTTACTTTTGGTGACCTGCTCGATCATTTTCCCTTCCGCCATATCGATCGTACCAAAATCAATTACATTAATGAAATAGGACCCGCGTCCGACTTCGTTCAGATAAGTGGAGTGCTTACCAGTTTTGAGATCATCGGCCAGCGAGCCGGCAAAAGACTGGTGGCTGAGCTAAAGGATAAAACAGGGGTGATCGAATTGACCTGGTTCCAGGGATTGAACTGGGTACAAAAGATCCTCGAAACAGGACAGTCTTATCTTGTATTTGGCCGTGCGGGATTTTATAATGGTCGCCCGCAGATCACACACCCGGAGATAGAGATCTTACAACCTCAACAGCCTGTTGTCAAAAACTTCCTTGAACCTGTTTATTCAACTACAGAAAAATTAAAATCAAGAGGATTGGGCGGCAGACAGATCGGTAAGCTGACACAATTGCTTATAGGGATGCTGAAAGAAAAGGACATAACTGAGAATCTGCCTCCCGAAATAGTAACACAGTTGAACCTTACAGATCGTTACCATGCTTACCGGAAGATCCATTTTCCTCAAACACAGGAAGAGTATCTACAAGCGGTGAACCGGTTGAAGTTCGAAGAACTTTTTATGGCCCAATTGAGAATGGCTCTGCTTCGTTCAGGTCGCCATCGTTATTCAAAGGGAGTGGTATTCGATAAAGTGGGGGAACTGTTCAATACTTTTTATAAGGATCATCTTCCTTTTGAACTCACCAACGCACAGAAAAGAGTGATCAAAGAGATCAGGACAGATACGGCGAGGGGGAAACAAATGAACCGTCTTCTCCAGGGAGATGTAGGCAGTGGCAAAACTATTGTAGCGATCCTCATCATGTTGCTGGCTGCAGATAATGGATGTCAGTCCTGCATGATGGCGCCAACAGAGATATTGGCCCGGCAGCACTTTAATAATATCCGGTCATTGCTGGAAAAGATAAATGTGCCGGTGAGATTGCTGACAGGCTCCACAAAAGCAGCAGAAAGAAAAAAAATTTTAAAGGAACTGGAAGATGGCGAGCTGAAAATACTCGTTGGTACCCATGCGGTGATCGAGGATGCGGTACAATTCCAGCGGCTCGGAATTGTTATTATAGATGAACAACACCGTTTTGGAGTAGCACAACGTGCCCGGTTATGGCAAAAAGCAGAATTGCCACCTCATGTACTTGTGATGACCGCAACGCCTATACCCCGCACCCTGGCTATGACCGCATATGGTGACCTCGATTACAGTGTGATCGATGAGTTGCCCCCCGGACGGCAACCCATCACTACAGTTCATCGTTATGAATCTCACCGGAGCAAGGTCATGGACTTTATCCGTGATGAGATCAATAAAGGAAGACAGGTCTATATCATTTTTCCCCTGATCGAAGAAAGCGACAAGCTCGATTATGAGAACCTGATGAAGGGATATGAGAATGTGAAAGCATATTTCCCTGAACCTAAATATTGGATCAGTATGGTGCATGGAAGGCAGCCGGCTGCCCAGAAAGAACTGAATATGCAACGGTTCGTGAGTCATGATACACAGATCATGGTATCGACTACGGTGATCGAAGTAGGGGTAGATGTACCTAATGCTTCAGTAATGGTGATTGAAAGCTCCGAAAAGTTTGGTCTCTCGCAGTTGCACCAGTTAAGGGGCAGGGTGGGAAGGGGCGCTGAAAAAAGCTATTGCATATTATTAACCGGCCAAAAATTGGGTAATGATGCCCGTGAGCGCATCAGGATAATGGTCTCGACGAATAATGGGTTTGAAATAGCGGAGAAGGACCTTGAGTTAAGGGGTCCGGGAGAGATAGAAGGGACAAAGCAAAGCGGCGTCTTAAACTTTAAGCTTGCCAATATAGTCCAAGACCGGCCCCTGCTGGAGTTGGCTAAAAATATCTCGGCAACGTTAATAGAAAATGATCCGGACCTTAATTCGGCAGAAAATTTGCCACTAAAAACATTTTTAAAGCAGCAGCGCGGCGGAATTGTATGGAGTAAGATCTCATGATAAGAAAGATATTTTGAACCCGATCCCGTATATCTAACAGGTTTGACAAATAAATTACACGAACGGAGGTTTATTAACAGAAGTTTTCAATCCATTTCTGCCTTATTTTGGTTATTTTAATACGACAAAGACTATTACCCTGAAACGTACCATATCTATCGCTCTTACCCTGCTATCGGCTTCCTTTGCCATAGGACAGGGCAGTATTGAGTTTGTGCAGAATAAAGGTCAGTGGGACAGCCGTGTACGGTACAAAGGCGCTGTAAGCAACGGCGCTTTTTTTATCCGCGACAAGGGCTTTACCATGGTCCAGTATGATCCCGTAGGTGTAGCCAATGCCATGCAGGTGATGCATGAGAAAGGCCCGGCTTATGAAGGAGGTCCATTAATGGTCAAGACCCATGCTTTCCATGTGGATTTTATCGGAGCTTCGGCAAGCGTGAAAATGGCGGCCCATAAAAGGATACAGGCTTATAATAATTATTTCTCGGGCGCTTCTTCCAACTGGGCTTCGGCATGCGAGATATTCCAGGTAGTTAAACTGGAAAATGTTTACCCCAATATTGATGTCCGCTATTATACAGAGAATGGGTTTTTAAAATATGATATACTCGTGAAACCCGGTGGCGATGTTTCCGATATTGCCTTAAGATATGATGGTGTAGATGGTCTCAAGGTGAAAAACAAAGAACTTACTATCCAGACATCTGTAGGTGAGCTGAAAGAATCTTCTCCTTATACATATCAACCTACGCTGACCGGCAAAGCGGAGATCAATACCAGGTATGTTGTAAAAGATAATGTAGTAACATTTGATGTAAAGAATTACGATCGCAAGACTACACTGATCATCGACCCACAGGTAATTTTTTGTTCTTTTTCCGGAAGCGCTGCTGATAACTGGGGCTATACAGCTACTTACGGACCTGATGGGAGTATGTATGGTGGAGGTATCGTTCACGATGACGGCTTTCCTTATTCAACCGGGGCCTTCGAAACCGATTTCCAGGGTGGTGGTTTCGATATTGGGATCATTAAGCTTTCTCCTGATGGATCTAACCGTGTTTACGCAACATATATCGGGGGTACAGGCGATGAGCAACCGCACAGCCTTATCGTTGACAACCAGGGAAATTTGATAATGGCAGGAAGAACCAATTCTCCCAGATCAGGAGTGGGTGCTTACCCGCTTACCGCTGCTCCCACGGGTTCATGTGTCAGTTATGATATTGTGATCACTAAACTAAACGCTGCCGGTACTGCATTGATCGGCTCGAGAAGGATCGGTGGAAGTAACTGGGATGGTGTCAATATTTCTCCGACACGAGGCCCCAATTCTCTACAGACCAATTATGGTGATGACGGAAGGAGTGAAGTGATACTGGATGCCGCAGGCAATGTATATGTAGCTTCCTGTACGCAATCGGGGGATTTTCCCGCAACAGCATCGGTCTTTCAAGGAACATTGGGAGGCAACCAGGATGGGGTCGTTATCAAATTGAACCCGGACCTGTCCACTATTCTTTTTGCGAGTTTCCTCGGTGGGAATTCAAATGATGCAGCTTACGTATTGTCAATTGCTCCCAACGGAAATATTTATGTGGCAGGAGGTACGGAAAGCCTTGACCCCAGTGTTTTCCCAGGTAATGAATCAGGTACTATTGGCCCCACTCATAATGGAGGTATTGATGGATTTGTATGTATCATCACCAGTAATGGAGCAGCCGCGCTGCGTTCTACCTATATCGGAACCACGGGAGATGACCAGATATATGGGATACAGTTTGACAAGAAAGGATTTCCCTACATAACGGGGCAAACGACGGGTGACTGGCGGGTAGTAAATAATATTCCCGGCAGCTCTTCGATCTACAGTTCAGGAGGCAAGCAATTTATCGCTAAGATGCAGGCCGATCTTTCCGCCTATGTTTATTCCACCAAATTTGGCACTGGCTCTACCACGCCGAATATTTCAATAACTGCCTTCCTGGTTGATCGTTGTGAGAATGTATATGTATCAGGTTGGGGAGGTTTTTATGGGACCAATAATGCTTTCAAGAGTGCGGGTACTGCAGGTCTTCCTTTTACTTCGGATGCTATTAAAACCACGACTGACGGGAAAGACTTTTATTTTTTCGTACTGAAGAGAGATGCTACCCAGCAATTGTTCGGAAGTTTCTTTGGTGAGACCAACAATGCAGGCGCCGGGTGCGACCATGTGGATGGTGGTACCAGCCGTTTTGATCGCAATGGAGTGATCTACCAGGCTATTTGTGCCAACTGCAGGATCAGCAACCAACAACCTTTATTCCCGACAACCGCCGGGGCATGGTCCACGGTTAATATAGCGAGTGGCGCTGAATGCAATCTTGCCATGTTGAAATTCGACCTTCAACTCTCCGGGGTTGATGGCGAAATAAGATCTGATGTCAATGGCGGTGATACTTCGGGCTGCGTACCTTTTAAAGTTGATTTTATTGACTCGATCGGCAATGCACAGACCTATGAATGGCATTTCAATTATGTGCCCGGCAACCCGCCCGACCTGATAACTTCTACACCCAATGCGACCACCACCTATAACACTATTGGAGTTTACAGGGTCTTACTGGTAGCCGTGGATCCCAATTCCTGTAATATCAGGGACTCTTCTTTCATGAATATACGTGTCGGCGATGTCAAAGCTACACTGCTTCCCGCCTGGCAGCCCATTGGACCGGGATGTCCGAAGCTTACCTATGAATTCATCAATAATTCTACCAGCAGTGATCCGACCAAGCCTTTCCAGGATACATCATTTGTTTGGGACTTTGGTGATGGCAGTCCCAGGGTGCAAGCCAAAACAGGTGCAGCTAATGCGGTTTCGCATGTCTATCCTGGTGTCGGAACTTATAATGCGATGCTGATATTAAAGGACACTACTTATTGTAATAATCCTGATGACAGTACATTCCTTATCAGCATAGCCGATAATGTAAAAGCTATTATCGAGACGCCTGCCAATGGTTGTGTTCCCTATACGGCGATCCTTAAAAGCCGGTCACAGAACGGAGTTACTTTTAAGTGGGATTTTGGCGATCCTGCCTCACCAGATAATACGTCCATACTTGAAAACCCGACGCACTTCTATGCCAACCCCGGAACCTATACTATCAGACTTACGGCAACCAACCTGGGGACCTGTAATGTGAATCATGATACTACATTCACCATAACCGTTATCAGGAAACCTGTTCCTGATTTTATTACAACACCAGATCCGCCATTGGTGAATACACCCACAACCTTTACTAATCTTTCCAACGTGGATGCAGTTAGATTCAAATGGGTGTTTGGCGATGGTGACAGCGTATTTACCAATTCACGAGCACCCGTGGTCCATCAATATAATAAAACAGCAACCTTTAACGCCTGTCTTACGGCCTATAATGCTGCGGGATGTGACAGCATTATTTGTCAACAGGTGAGGGCTATTATTGATCCTTTACTCGATGTTCCCAACGCCTTTACGCCATTAAGCGGGGATGAGAACAGCCTGGTGATGGTTAGAGGGTTTGGTATTGGTAAAATGACATTTACGATCTGGAACCGCTGGGGGCAAAAAGTATTTGAGACCAATAACCGTTTCCAGGGTTGGGATGGGAAAGTGAAGGGTGTTGTACAACCTATGGACGTTTATGTTTATACGTTAAATGTGGAGTTCACGGATGGGACAAAAACAACTAAGAAGGGTGATCTGACGTTAATACGATAGTTCCGATATTTATCGGGATCATAATTTGAAATTTGATAATGAAGGGAGTTAAAAAAATATTGCTTTCGCTGTCTTGTGCTTTGTGTTTGGCACCTTGTGCCTTTGCACAAGACTTGCATTTCTCCCAATATTTCAATTCACCTTTGCTGACCAACCCTGCAAACACGGGTTTTATACCAGATGGTGATTACCGGCTTGGAATAAACTATAGGAATCAATGGGCCTCTATTACCGCCTTCCCTTATAAAACGATGAGCGCTTTCGGCGACTGGCAGACCATGCAGAATAGCGACAACACTGGCTGGCTTGGAGTAGGAGCTGTTATTTTAAGAGATGTGGCAGGAAGCGGTGTGCTTACTTCCACTAAGATCTATGGTTCCGTCGCTTATCACCAGATGATAAATGCAGGGAGCTTGTTGAGTCTTGGATTTAATACGGGTTGGGCCAACAAAAGGATCAATACGACCAACCTTACATTCCCCGGTCAATGGAACGGTAAATTCTTTGATGTTCATCAGACCAGCGCCGCTCCCAAACTCGATGCTACAAGTATCAGTTATATGGATATGCAGGTAGGGATGAACTATGCATATTTCCCGAGCTCCGATGTCTATGTAAATGTGGGCGCATCGGCCATGCATATCAACCGTCCCAAAGAATCTTTCTTTAATGAAGAGCCCGGGATCAATAACCGCGTACCTGTTCGCTATACAGCATTCCTTAATGGTAGTTTTAAACTCAATGACAGGGTGATCATCAATCCTAACATATCCGGTTCTTACCAGTCTAAATCCTACGAGATCGTAGGAGGTTTAAATGCACATTATAATTTATCCGGTGATGGTGAGAAGATCCTGATCGCTGGCGCTTACTACCGTTATAAGGATGCGATCGTTCCCTTGCTGGGGTTGGGGTATAAGGACCTTACTTTTACTTTCACCTATGATGTCACCAGTTCTTCCCTCGGGAATTTCAACAACGGAAGGGGTGGTTTCGAATTCTCAGTTATCAAACAGGGCGTCGTTGACCGCTACAATGGCAACCGCCGGGAATCCATGTGCCCGTCATTCAAAACCTATTGATCCGGAACTAAGCACACGGATTATCAGGATTGAACGGATCTGTACTGTTTATTTTACTCTGACTGGGCGGGATAAAAGATCCTCATCATCCGTCTACCCAGGTATCACCCGTGTGTCTTCAGGACCTATTAAAATTTTATACCTTTAATAAAGCTTATTGTTTACACTCTCACGGGCATAATCTGGTTCAAGGACATTTTTCATCTCTAAAAATCCCGTATGAAAAACATACTATATTTTTTGATCGTTTTCCTGTCAGCGTTTCTTGTTTCCTGTAATAATGGATCTGCCGATAAAAAGACAGAGACCAGGAAAGATTCTCTCCTGGAAGGGCCGGTGAATGATACGGCCGGCAATGCATCTGTGATCGAACAGAACGAAGAAAAAAAAGCAGGCATTGAAGCGATGTCAGCAAGGATGACAAAGAAAGAGGTCATGTTGAACGGAGCTGGTATCAATGCTTCGATACGACAAAAATGGATGAAGATGGATGTGTACCGCGATTCATCCGGGATGATCCGCCGCATAAAACTGTACCCGCACAAAGGCATCAGCGAAAGAAGCGAAGAATTCTATTATGATAATAATAAACTGTTCTTTGTTTACGTCTCGGACAAAGGCGTTGATACAGAGGACAGGGATGAAGGACAGCCGGGTAAAGAGTTCCATTTTGCCGGTGGGAGACTGATCAAATATGAAGACAGATCAGGGGATAAAGAAAGTATAGACAAGAATGATGAGGATAAAGTATATGAGCTTGAATTGATGGCTGAATCAAAAGAATTTTTTGAACTGGCAGAGAAGAATAAATAAAACGGATATTGTTTTAGTCATTTATGAATTTGCAACGAGGGGATGCTAATGATGTATCCCCTTCGTATTTTTACAAATTATTAATACATAATGGAAATGATCGCCACTGCCCGTATTAGCAGCCTTCATATAGAAGCCTTTAAAAAAATAACAGGTTCGGAATTCGTGTTAGTGGATGAAGAATCACTTCATCATTATTCGCATGATGAAACGGAGGACCTGCATTACCCGCCTGATGTTGTTATCAAACCGCGGACTGCAGACGAGATCAGCGCCATCCTGAAAGTTTGTAATGAATATAAGATACCTGTTACTCCCCGCGGTGCCGGTACAGGTTTAAGCGGCGGTGCGTTGCCTCATTTGGGAGGAGTATTATTATCAACGGAGAGGATGAACAGCATATTGCATATTGATGAAAGGAACCTGCAGGTGACTACCGAACCTGGAGTGATCACGGAGATATTGCAGAATGCGGTAAAAGAAAAAAGGTTGTTCTATCCTCCTGATCCGAGCAGCAGGGGTTCCTGTTTCATAGGAGGAAATATTGCTGAGAATAGCGGTGGTCCCAAAGCGGTGAAGTATGGAGTGGTGAAAGATTATGTGCTGAACCTGGAAATGGTCTTACCAACGGGGGAGATCATATGGACAGGTGCTAATGTTTTAAAGAATGCAACAGGTTATAATCTTACACAATTGATCGTAGGCAGTGAAGGCACATTGGGTATTGTTACTAAGATCGTACTTCGTCTTATCCCCCTACCACAATTCGACCTGTTGATGCTGGTGCCTTTTAATGCGGCAGAAAATGCCTGCGCAGCGGTGAGTGCTATTTTCAGGGCCGGCTACACACCGAGCGCAATGGAATTCATGGAAAGAGATGCACTGGTTTGGGTAAGCAAATTCCTTGATACCAGTTCTGTAAAGATCGGGGATGATGTACAGGCACACCTGCTGATAGAAGTGGACGGTAATAATATGGACGTTTTGGTACAGGAAATGGAAGGTATTGCCGCCATCGTACAGGAATTTGATTGCGGCGAAATTTTATTTGCCGATGATGCACAGCAAAAAGCAGAACTCTGGAAGATGCGAAGAAGAGTGGGAGAGGCGGTGAAATCCCATTCTATTTATAAAGAAGAGGACACTGTCGTACCAAGGGCCGAGTTACCCTTGTTATTAAAAGGAGTAAAAGACATCGGTAAGAAATATGGTTTCGAATCCGTATGTTATGGACATGCCGGCGATGGTAATCTTCATGTAAATATTATTAAGGGCAGTTTAACAGACGAAGAATGGAACGGCTCGTTAAAAGAAGGAATTAAAGAGATCTTTGAGCTGACAAAAAGTTTGGGGGGCACGCTGAGTGGCGAGCATGGTATTGGCCTGGTGCAGAAGGAATACATGAGTATAGTTTTTGATAGCACGCAGATGAGATTGATGAAGGAAATAAAAAGAATATTCGATCCGAATAATATCCTGAACGCAGGCAAAATATTTAACTGATGGCCATACCAACAAATGAGCCGGCAACGGCTAAACAAAACCTCAGGGCTTCACAGATATTATGTCTTGCCTTGATGGTTGGGTGTATTGTTTTTGTGGCCATAATATCATTGTTGATAGCAACGCAGGGGCCGGTCATGCCAGATAGCGGCAAAAACTGGAATATATTTTTATCCATCAACATCGTGATTGGAGTATTTTGTAGTGCTTTTGCTGTAAAAGGGTATAAT
>DATLCB010000240.1:0-22006 GCA_035526625.1 Chitinophagaceae bacterium | reverse complement strand
AGCGGGATGAGTTGTTTAAAATCCAAACCCTCTTTTCGGCAATAATCCTCCGCCAGCTTATAGAGATGATTAGTGAAATTGCTGACAACAACCGCGGCTACATGCAGTTTCAACCTTGTCTCGTCACTTGCTTCAGCGACTTGTCCGGGCGCAATTGAATAGGCTAGTTTTTCAAGCGTCCGTTTAGCTGTCTCGTCACTACCATCAAAAAAAACCGGTATCTCAGGGAAACTAAGCATCTCTTTACGCAGACTTTGTAAAGGATAGAAAACACCATAATGGCTGGTTACCTTACTCAATATTTCTTTGGGGACCGACGCCGCTGTATGCGCCACTATTTTTCCGGGCAGCCGCATATTGTCAATAACATCATCGATCGCATCATCACTTACTGCAATGATATACACCTCTGCGGAGCGGTTGATCGTGCTTTTGTAATTGGTGGATTCGGAATCCCACTCGTAAGCCAACTGTGATGCGGCGGCTGCATTGCGGCTATATACCTGCAGGATATTATGACCCGATGCTTTGAATTTTCTTCCCAGCACGGAAGCCACATTTCCTGAACCGATGATGACAATGTCCATCGTAAGTGATTAAAAAGATAGAAGAGGTCTAAATTACTCATTATTCTTAAGTGAAAAGTGAAACGTCAAACACTTCACGTCTGACGTTTCACTTTTCACTTGTGGGTGTGCTGTCAGTCAAGAGAAAACTATTCCAACGTCGACTTCGTAATTACCAAAGGACCCGGGGACCGGCGGAGAAACCGGGATAACCAGTTGGTCAAGCCATCATTGATTTTATGAAGATTATATTAGCACTATTATTTTTCATTACTTGCAGTAGTTCCTGCACAAAAAAAGAGATGAACATGACTGTTACCGGGGCACCCGACCCATACACGTATCTCGCCATGGGCGATTCCTATACTATTGGCGAAATGGTGACTGCACAGGAAAACTTCCCTAACCAGGTAGCTACGATGATGAAAATGGGTAACCAGCGCTTTACTTCTCCCCGCATTATTGCCCGGACAGGCTGGACTACTGATGAACTAAAAAATGGTATCCTGGCAGCTGATAACGCGGACCCATTACTCCCATCTTATGAATTTGTTTCCTTGTTGATCGGCGTGAATAACCAATACCGCGGCCGTACGGTTGAGAACTATAAAACAGAATTTGAAGACCTCCTTAAAAAAGCAATCCATTATGCTGGCAACAAATCGGAGCGGGTAGTCGTACTTTCAATTCCAGATTGGGGAGTTACTCCTTTTGCGGAAGGCAGGGACAGGACACAGATCGCAAGAGAGATCGATGCTTATAATGCTGCTAATAAAGAGATCGCACTATCTTATAAAGTACATTATATAGATATCACTCCCTGGACAAGAGAAGCAACCCATGATCCAACACTGCTTGCTTCCGATGGGCTCCATCCTTCGGGCAAAGAATATCGTCGCTGGGCAGAGATGATCGTACAGTATTTTCGCTCGAAGATTTAAGAGATTTCTGGCGTCAAATGTCTTAGAAAGAAGTCGTTTTAGCGGTTGCGGCTTAATCCTTAAAATTTGTTTTCACGAAAAATTTATTATCCTTGTCCTAACTTGCACCCGCTTTTAAGCGACTTTCTTTGTCCACCTGAGCTTTGGCGAAGGTGGATTATCATATATAATATGGAGTGAAACTATGGCGAAAAACCTGTTGATAGTGGAGAGCCCGGCAAAGGCAAAAACGATAGAAAAGATCCTGGGGAAAGATTTCCAGGTGAAGAGTTGTTTTGGCCATATACGTGACCTGGAAAAAGCCGGGATGGGGATCGATGTGGAGAAGAATTTTCAACCCCGGTATATTGTCCCGCCCGAAAAAGAAAAAGTGGTAAAGGAACTGAAAACACTGGCCGGCAGATCGGAAGAAGTATGGCTGGCAACGGATGAGGACCGCGAAGGTGAAGCCATTAGCTGGCACCTTTGCGAAGTATTGGGTCTTGATCCGAAAAAGACAAAGCGGATCGTATTCCATGAGATCACGAAACCTGCGATACTCGAAGCCGTCCAAAATCCAAGAAAGGTAGATATGAACCTGGTGATGGCGCAGCAGGCACGCCGCGTGTTGGACAGAATTGTAGGCTTTGAACTAAGCCCGGTACTGTGGCGCAAAATGAGCATGCGCAATAATCTTAGCGCTGGTCGTGTACAAAGTGTTGCCGTAAGATTGATCGCAGAACGAGAAAGAGAGATAAATGCCTTCACTCCTGTAAGCACTTTCAAAATAGAGGCGTTGTTTACTGCGAAAGATGTTTCTGACAGGAATGTTACATTCGCAGCAGAAGGCAAAAAGCAAAATGCAGCGGAGGATGCCGAAGCCTTTTTACAGAGTTGCATTGGCGCAGATTATAAAGTGACCGATATACAGGTCAGGCCAGGCAAACGTTCTCCTGCCCCACCTTTCACTACATCCACGCTTCAACAGGAAGCATCGAGAAAACTTGGGTACGGCGTATCCCGTACCATGCTTATCGCTCAAAAGTTATATGAGAATGGTTATATCACATATATGCGTACCGATAGTGTGAACCTGAGTAACACTGCGCTTGGCGATATTACCAATACGGTGAAAGGAATGTATGGTGAGCAATATCACCAGTTCCGCAAGTATAAGAATAAGAACGAATCGGCACAGGAAGCCCATGAAGCCATACGGCCTACATTCATGCATAACCCTTCTGTACCGGAGCCCGAGTGGTCAAGATTATACGAGCTTATCTGGAAAAGAACAATGGCCTGCCAGATGGCGGATGCGGAACTGGAAAAGACAACCGCAAAGATTGCGATCTCTACCAATAAAGAAGAGCTCACTGCCAGCGGTGAAGTGTTGAAATTCGACGGCTTCCTGAAAGTGTACCGCGAAGACAAAGATGAGGACGAACAGGAAGAAGATGCCAACGAAGGTATGTTACCCCCATTGACTGTCGGACAGCAATTGCCTTTAAATGAAATGAAAGCGACCGAGCGTTTCAGCCGACCTCCTTCAAGATATACTGAAGCTTCGCTGGTAAAAAAACTCGAGGAACTTGGCATTGGTCGCCCCTCTACCTATGCCCCTACTATTTCAACCGTTTTGAAAAGAGGATATGTAGAGAAAAGGGATAAAGAAGGTGTGATACGTTACTATAGCGTTTACTCCCTGAAAGACGGCCATGTGAAAAAAGACCTGGCGAATGAGAATACCGGCGCCGAAAAATCCAAACTATTCCCTTCGGATCTTGGATTGGTCGTGACTGATTTTCTCGTTCAGTACTTCGATGATGTGATGGATTACAGTTTTACAGCAAGGATCGAAGAAGAATTTGATGAAGTGGCAGAAGGAAAAATGAAGTGGAACAAAATGATCGATGATTTCTACAGCCCTTTCAAAAAAGATGTGGAGAAGACCATTGAAACTGCGGAAAGAATAAAAGGTGAAAGAATATTAGGATCCGACCCGGAATCCGGGAAACCTGTTGTTGCAAGAATGGGTCGGTATGGAGCTATGATACAGATCGGGGAAGCCAGCGAAGAGGAGAAGCCACGGTTTGCTAAAGTGCCAACAGGACAGAGCATTGAAACGATCACTTTTGAAGAAGCGATGAACCTGTTTGGACAGCAGGGCGTCATGGGGCAGTACGAAGAGAAAGATGTGTCGGTGAATGTTGGCCGCTTTGGTCCATATGTAAAATGGGGTGAAGAATTTATTTCCTTACCGAAAGGAACCGACCTGGGAACAGTGAAACTTGACAGGGCCATTGAAAGCATCAAAGCCAAACAAATTGCCGATGCACCAGTCGGAACCTATGATGAGAAACCCATCACGAAGGGAACCGGGCGTTTTGGTCCTTATATCAAATGGGATGGGATGTTCATCAATGTGCCCAGGCGTTACAATTTTGCTAACCTTACGCAGGCAGAGATGGACGAACTGATCGATGCCAAAGTAAAAAAAGAGGCTAATCGCTTTATACAAAGATGGGCCGATGAAAAGATCTCTATTGAGAATGCACGATGGGGTCCTATCATTAAATTTGGAAAGAAGATCATCCGTATGCCTAAAAAAGCGGATGATACAAAATATACCGCTGAAGAAGCAGCTGCGTTTACTATAGAACAGGTTAAGCAGTTTATTGAAACTGAGATCCCGGGTGCTTTCGCAAAAAAGGCGAAAAGGACTAACTCCAAAAAATCAGCTACAAAAAAAACTCCCGCGAAAAAGACCGCGACAAAAAAATCTGTTCCCGGGAAGAAAAAATAAGGCGGGCCTTATTAATCAGTGCCCTTTTAAGGTATAGGTGGCCTTTATATCATAAGGCACTGTTTGCCCCATGATCTTAGCCTTGGCTGTCATATCCATTTTATAGTTACCTGATCTCAAATACCCATTGTCCTTATTGACCGCGAACTCGCCTTCCTGCGTACCGTCCATATCCATCTCGAATTCCATACCGCCCTGGTCCATCTTGCCTTTCCCTTCCAGGTTAGCTTCTATACTGATGATCGCAAGTCCATTGGCTACCTTCATTAATTTGTACTTGTTCTTTGTTCTCATTTTGAAGGGTCCGAAGCCCATATCAGCTTCCTTAATCCAGGTCTCCCCAACTTTTACAGGTTTCTCAGGGTATAGCTGGAACATTTGCGCCATATTATTATTCAATTGCTCTTTGGAGAACATTTTTTTAACTGCTGTTTGTGTAGCCGAATCGTCTCCTGGATGAGATACGAGCTGATCAAAACCAATTACATCATGAATATTATTCTTTTTATCCAGCAGTATAAAGATCGATTTACCTTCCATTTCACGGGCCGCTTTTTCCATAGCTTCATTGGCACCACCTGAAGTTTCCTGTGGCATCCCTTTTACCTCCATTCCCATTTTGGATTTGGTGTAGGTAAATTTTATTTTTTTCATCCCGGCAGTGTCGCCTAACACTTCCATATCCATAACAAGATCCATTGTCATGATCATATCCATGTTCAGGCCTGCCATATCAACACCGATATTCATCTTCATGTCCATACCCTGGCCGAATTTATCGCCCGTAGCCAGGCGCATTTTTAGATGATAGGCTTCGCCCGAACCGCCTCCCTTATTGTTACAGGAAATAAAAAGCAGGTTAGTTGAGATCAATAGAGTAAGAAGCAGCAAATACTTTTTCATTTTTGGTCGCTTTACAAGTAAATGTATGAAAGAAAAAATAAGGACTATGTTTTGGAAAGTCAACTCCGGCTCAACCATTGATTAAAACGTATAACTTTAACTACTAACTCTTCCTGCATGAAAAGATCCTACTGGGAAAAAATGGCTCCTTCCTACGGCGATGAAATATTCGATGTGCTCCACAACGATAAGAAGGCGCTGATACGTTCAGTTATAACAAAACACGCATCGAAGAATAAAACCGTCATTGATATTGGTTGCGCCATTGGCAAATGGTTCCCCGTTCTTTCTCCTGCTTTTAAAAAAGTGGTGGCGGTCGATATCTCAGCCAAGAATTTAGCAATAGCGGAGCGACTTTACCCGCAATATAAAAATGTACAATACCTGCGTGCCGACATGAGCGGCAAAAGCACTAAAGTACCCAAATGTGATTTTGGTATCTGCATCAATGCCATTCTCACTGCCAACGCCAGGGATCGTAATATCTTTTTTCAATCTTTATCAGCCTGTGTAAAAAAAGGCGGAAGGATCGTTATCACCATCCCCTCCCTGGAATCCTGGTTATTGACCAGTGTCGTTCAGCAACAATATAAAATTGACAAAAATCTTTTCCCGGCCACCAGGAATGCTAAAGAAGCTCTACGCAAATGGAACAATATCCGCCAGGGCAATGCAGATATTGATGATGTCCCGCATAAACATTATCTTAAAGAGGAATTGCAACTCCTGTTAAAAGATGCTGGTTTTGTTGCCGAAGCATTTCAAAAAATAGAATACAACTGGGATACAGAATTCATCAAAGCACCGAAATGGCTGAAAGAACCAAGGCCATGGGATTGGATGGTGGTTGCAAAAAAATTATGAGTTATGAATGTATAATTATGAATTGCTACTGAGAGCTTGTACGACAAATTCCTAATTAATAACTCCTAATTCTTAATTCTCAACGTCTGTGGAAAAGTTTAACTATTTTCTTTGCGTGCCAATAAAGATATTGTGGTCGAATCAGTTCCATGGAAACCAATAAAGAAATATCGGCCCTGTTCACATTGATCGACGATCCGGATGAAGAAGTATTCGGTGCTGTGTCAAGCAAGATCGTTGACTATGGCAAGAACATTATCCCCAACCTCGAACATCTTTGGGAAACAACTCCAAACGAATCGGTGCAGAACCGTATCGAACTGCTGATCCATCGCCTTCATTACACCGATCTCACAGAGGATTTTCGTCAATGGAGCGTTTCGGGTCATCACGATCTCATGCTTGGGTCTATGCTCGTTTCCAAGTTTCAATACCCCGAGGTTTCCACGACACAGGCATTGCAGGAAATAGAGAAAGTGCGACGCAATATCTGGCTGGAATTGAATAATTACCTCACTCCACTCGAACAGGTGAATATTGTTACGAGTATCTTATACAGCTACTATGGATTAAAAGGCGGTGAGATCAATTACAAAGAGCCTAACGAATTCCTGCTGCACAAGACACTGGAAGTAAAAAGAGGGAACCAGATGAGTAATGGCATCCTCTACCTTGTACTTTGTGAATTACTTGATATACCCGTAAGAGCTATCAGGATACCCAAGCAATTCATTCTTGCTTATTTCAAACCAGGCTACTCGGATGAGAGCCTTCCTAATCCTGTCAATAAGATCGAATTCTTTATCGACCCCTCATCCGGGCAAGTGTTCACACACCAGGATGTGGAGAGCTACTTCAAACGCATCTCCGTTCCTCCTGTTGGTTCTTATTTCAAACCGCAGCGTAACAAACAGGTGATACAGCAACTGCTGGAAGAATTCAGCAAATGTTTTGATGGTGGACAGTATGGCTACAAAAAACAAGAACTGCTGGACCTGTTCAAACTTCTCGAGAATTCATAATTCAGAATTCTGAATTATGAATTAGCTTTCCCAAAAAAAGTATGGAGATCACCTGGTCTGATTTTGAAAAGATCGAAATACGGGTAGGCACCGTCATCGAAGTGAGTGATTTTCCCAAAGCCCGCAAACCCGCCTATAAACTACTGGTTGATTTCGGAGGAAACACCGGCCTCAAAAGGTCCTCCGCACAGGTAACGGCGCATTATAAAAAAGAGGACCTGCTCAACAGGCAAGTGATCGCTGTTGTCAACTTCCCTCCCAGGCAAATTGCCGATTTTATCAGCGAGTGCCTGGTGCTCGGTGTATATGATGAGAACAATGACGTAATTTTATTGCAGCCTGAACGAAATACAAAAAACGGGCAAAAAATTGGCTGAGACATTCAGTACATATTATCATTCCCCGGTGGGTTTGCTGAAGATAATCGGTACGGAAGACTATATCAGCGAGGTCAGCTTTCATGATACTTCGCAAAAACCCGAGGGAAAGAAGAAGCATCTCCCTCCTATGCTGATCCAATGCGTGGAGCAGCTCATCCAGTATTTCAACGGGCAGCGAAGACAATTTGAATTGCCTATCAATCAAACCGGCACAGCTTTTCAGCAAGAAGTATGGGGACTCCTGATGCAGATACCATTTGGAAAAACGATCAGTTATCTTGAACTGGCCAAACGCTCAGGTGATACCAAAGCAACAAGAGCAGTCGCCAATGCAAATGGCAAGAACAACGTGGCGATCATCGTTCCCTGTCACCGTGTGATCGGTAGCAACCGGGAGCTCGTTGGTTATGGCGGTGGCCTTTGGAGAAAGAAATGGTTACTGGAACTGGAAGCGAAGGTGGCGTATGGAGTACAAACACTCTTTTAGTTGGTAGTCTATAGTTTGTGGTTTGTAGTTAACACAACGATACATATTGTTGCCAGTTTATAACTCTTCAAAATGAGGAACTACAAACTAAAGACTAAAAACTACAAACTAACCCAGTTCGCTGCTATTAAATGCAAACGGCAACAACAATCCCGCAGACTTGATGATGAATATCTTTCCTTCCTGCCCACCAAGGATCAGGCGGATGGGTCCTTTTGATCTTGTTTCATATTCGAGAAGTGACTGGCGGCACATGCCGCAGGGAGAAATAGGGTGATCGCTTTTTACATCATTGCCACTATAACTGATGGCCATCGTCTGTATCGGGACATTCGGATGGATATTGGCTGCGGATCCGAGCAACACCCTTTCTGCACAGATACCCACCGGGTAAGCCGCATTCTCCTGGTTGGTGCCCATTACCACTTCACCATTGCCAAGCATTGCCGCAGCACCTACATGAAATTTGGAATAAGGAGCATAAGCCTGTGCTGTTACAAACCTTGCTTTACTGAGCAATGAGGCATCGCTTTCATCCAACTGGCTGATGTCGTCGTAAACCTGGTAATCAAACTCGATCTTCTTTTCCTTCATACCATTAAAGTAATTAATAGTTATAAGGTCACCAAACAGAGTACAGATGATTTTCTTTGCGTCTCTGCTTGAAATATGTTTTAATAGATGTTCTAAGACAGGAAGAACTTACCGAACTATCTTAAAGAATCGTTTCCATCTTGGGCCGTCATCCCAGCTAAACCATATCATCCAGGCCTTGCCTACGATCCTGTCCTCGGGTACAAAACCCCAGAGACGGGAATCCTGTGATTTATGACGGTTGTCTCCCATCATCCAGTAATAATTCATTTTGAAAGTATAACTGGTGCTTTCTTTTCCATTGATGAAATATTTTCCATCCCGTTGTTCAAAGATGTTCTTCTCATAAGAGCCGATACATCTTTTATACAGGGCAACGTTTTGTGGCGTCAACTGGATCGTTTTTCCTTTTTCGGGGACCCAGACAGGGCCAAAGAAATCAATCGACCATTTAAAGTAGTTGGTATCATAGGGGAATACTTCACCTCTCATGGATGAGTCAACATCTTTGCGGATAGAACCAGCCACCACACCCTGTACTCCTTTAAGTTTTTCCAGCTCCGGGTATGTAAGGTTGATCTTATAAAGATTCATGGACTGGGGAATAAAATCATTGGCAGATTCATCATCTTCTTTCTGGTTCAAAGAAATACCGGCGTCCTTCAGGTCATCCTCATCAATGATACCTGTGCTGCTGAAATAATAATAGGTCGCCGAGGTCGGAGATACAAATGCAGGTGCATTGTTCACATACAATATCCCATCCACCACTTTCAATGAGTCGCCTGCAATACCTACACATCTTTTGATATAGTTATCGGTTTTATCTGCCGGGTGTACGGCGATGGGCCATTGATCGGATTGACTCAAATAAAACTGCCGCTGCTGGTCATCAAAGGTTCCGTCGAGCCGGCGGATATAATTGTAATAAGGGCGGGCAGACTGGTAGCCCGGCATATTGAAGACCGTATCTCCTTCGGGAAAATTGAAAACTACACAATCATTTCTCTTTACCGGCGAAGTAAACCACCTTGTATAAGGAAGCTTGATAGCTTCTGAATAAGATTTCCTTTTTGATCCAAATGGAAGGTAATTATGTACAAAGGGAACAGAAAGCGGTGTATTGGGTATCCTTGGCCCGTAGCTCAACTTGCTTACAAAAAGAAAATCCTTCACCAGCAAAGTCTTTTCCATCGATGAACTCGGAATGGTATAAGCTTCAAAAATAAATGTGCGGATCAATGTCGCGGCAACGATCGCAAAAATGGCCGCATCCACCCACTCTCTCCAGCTTGCCTTCTTATGCTTTTTCACTCCTTCGGCACCGATGAATTTGGGGTCTTCTTTATAAGCGAGGTAGGGAAAATAAAAAGGAGCAAAAAGTGAAGCCAGAGTATGGGAACCAAGAGAAAATTTACCAAAAGCTTTTACAAACTCGATAAAAATACCGGGAGTAATGAACCATCCTACAACAGGTATGAATTGCCAGAAGACCCAATGCGTTGGCCGTTGAACGGCTTTCTGCATTTCCCAGGTATTATAAAAAGGGACATAGGCTTTCCATGATTCGATACCAGCTTTAGGAAACAGCTTAGCGAGGCCAAATGAAGGAAGAAAAACAAGCAGGGTTCCGATCAGGTAAACAATAAAGAGATGATTAAGGGGCATGAGCCGATTTTTTAAACGGTCAAAAATATCATTAATATCTGGCCGTCAAAATTTTAAGTTCAAAAGTTTTGTGAAACGGGGGCCAGTCGGCAGATACAGCCGGTCAAATGGCGTTAGTTAACTGGTAAACCCGCGATCTCAAATCCTTTCTGATGGTAGGGAATTTGAACTGTGAACTATTTAACCAATTAACTATTTAACGGGTTAACCCATCACTTGGGTATCACATAGCTTTTTATGTCCTCATCCGTAATGGCCTTACCCGATAGGATAACCAATCTTTCAACAACATTCCTCAGCTCCCTGATATTCCCGGTCCAGTTATATTGCTGCAACAGTTTAATAGCGCTGGGCTCGATCGCTTTTACGGCGATCCCATAATCCGAGCAAATATCTTTAAGGAACTGATCGATCAGCATGGGTATATCATCTTTCCTGTCATTCAATGAGGGTACATGAATGATGATAACACTTAAACGGTGGTAAAGGTCGAGACGAAAATTTTTGGTCTCCACTTCTTTTAGCAGGTCCTTATTGGTCGCCGCGATCACCCTTACATCTACATTGATATCCTTATCCGCCCCTACCCTTGTGATCTTTCCTTCCTGGAGGGCCCGCAAAACTTTTGCCTGTGCATTGGCGCTCATATCACCTATTTCATCGAGGAATAGCGTACCGCCATTTGCCGATTCAAATTTTCCGATCCTTTGTTTGATGGCTGAAGTAAATGATCCTTTTTCGTGTCCAAAGAGTTCGCTTTCGATCAACTCGGTGGGAATGGCTGCACAGTTCACTTCCACCATCGGACCCGTGGCCCTGTTGCTTTTCTCATGTACCCATCGTGCCACCAGTTCCTTACCCACACCATTATCTCCTGTTATCAGTATCCTTGCATCGGTCGGCGCTACTTTATCGATCGTCTCCTTGATCTTTATGATGGGTTCAGACTCACCGATCATTTCCTGCACACGGCTCACCTTCCTTTTAAGCACTTTTGTCTCCGTAACCAGGGTGCTTTTATCCATTGCATTGCGGATCGTGATAAGCAAGCGGTTCAGGTCCGGTGGTTTGGAGATATAATCAAAAGCTCCTTTCTTTACCGCTTCAACCGCAGTTTCGATATTACCATGACCTGATATCATGATGATTGGTACATCAGGATTATTCTCACCCGCTTTTTGAAGGAATTCAATACCATCAAGCTTTGGCATCTTGATATCACACAGGACAAGGTCGTAATTCTTTTCCTTGAATTTTTTCAATCCTTCTTCACCATCGGCCGCTTCCTCAATTTTATAACCTTCAAAAGAAAGTATCTCAGACAATGTCTTCCGTATTGCTTTTTCGTCGTCGATGATCAGTATATCGGTCATTTATTTTGCTTTGGGATGCAAAAATAGCTGATTTGATATGAAGTCGTCTTTTAACGGCAACCGAAATGCTCTAACTTTCGTACATATTCGCTGAAAAATATGGCTGCCAGCAGTAATGATATGTTCTATTCCCGGTTGCCTGTCAACCAGCTCCCGCTCAGCGACCTGCTGATAGAGGAACATCTTTTTTTTAGTGTCCCCTCGAACTGGCATGTTTTGATAACCGATGTCAGAAGATCGACTGAAGCCGTCGCCAGCGGCCTGCACGAAACCGTGAACCTGGTAGCAACAGGAAGTATCGTTGCCGTATTGAATATCGCTTACAAAGAAGATATCACTGTTCCTTTTTTCTTTGGTGGTGACGGGGCCACTTTCATCGTACCTCCCTCCATATTGGATAAAGTAATGAAAGCACTATTACTTCACCAGGAGAATACACAGCAAGCCTTCAATCTTTCTTTGCGGGTAGGCCATGTTCCCGTAGAAAAGATATATGCTAATGGACACCTGCTTACTATCAGCAAACTCAAAACATCAGAACTCTTTTCTATACCCGTAGTATTGGGCAATGGGCTTTCCTATGCAGAAAAAATAATAAAAGGTGATGACTATAGCCTGGCTGCGCCGGGTCCGGCTAATGATGAACTTGATCTGAGTGGTATGCAGTGCCGCTGGGATAAAATAAAGCCTCCAATGGATTATGATGAAGTGGTGAGCCTGCTGGTGATAGCCCGTCCCGAAGTAAAGCAAGCTGGGGCATTCAAAAAAGTGATCGATCAGTTGGATAAAATATACGGCGATGCTGGCAAACGAAAACCCATTACTATATCAAGACTCAAGTTGAAAACGACATTAAAAAAAATCGGGACGGAGATGAAAGCGAAATTAGGCGGATACAAGCCGTTTTATCTTTTCAGGACCTGGTTCACCACTTTGCTTGGAACGCTTTATTTCAGAACCAAACCTGGGAAGACCTACCTGATGCAGCTCGTGGATATGTCCGACACGCTTGTCATTGACGGAAAGATCAATACTGTGATCTCAGGTACGGTCAAACAAAGAGAACAATTGCAGGCTGCACTCGATGAACTCGAAAAAGAAGGTTATATCAACTATGGTCTTTTTGTAAGCAGGGAGTCTGTCATGTCCTGCTATGTACGCAGCATGGATCAGAACCATGTGCATTTTGTAGATGGCTCGGAAGGTGGATATACAAAAGCAGCGGGCGTTTTAAAGAAGAAGATATTTTCCGGTACAGCATTGCGGTCCTGAGTTTTAAATGTTGTTCTGAATTTTCAACTCAGAACAACTACTATTTTGCCAGCATTACAAATTCACTTCCATAATCATCATCTCCAAAGCTTCCCACCAGCGGACCGGAAGGCAGCATTTTTACAAACTGGAAAAAATCTGAAGCCGTTAATAATTTTCCTGTGCCTCCTTTTGTCTGCAGGCATTGCAGGAACCGCTGTGCAAAAGGTGAATGGCTTCCCCTGTAACCATTGGGTACCTCTTTCTTTCCACCGGAAGTGAGGTAGAGCCTTGTCTTTAGCTTCAGTTTCTCTGCCATATAATTCTGGGTTGACATATCCTCATAGTCATTTTTGCTCCTTGCTTTATTACGGGCCACCCTTTCATCGAATGTGCCACCAAAACAAACATCAAGCACCATCATGATCTGCCGGGCAGGTAATTTGTTGATCATCCTTGAAAGCTTTGAATACTGGATATACGTATTCCGGTATGGATCGTCCTTGACCTGTTTTGAATTAGTGCATACGATAAAGCCATCGTCAAATAGTTTATCATCATAGTCCCCATGGCCGGCTACATATATCATCAGCTGGTCGTTGGGTTGAAGGATACGGGAGAGTAACAGAATGTTCTCATAAATACTGTCGGCAGGCTTGTCAAGTAAAAGTTTTACGTGAAAGCCAAAATTGCTGTCCAGTTCTTTGGCGATATCTTGAGCATCCAGTTCGGGTACACCATCAAGGTCGTTCCAGGTAGGTTTACCCGAATAGATATTCGTACCTACCACCAATGCATATTTTTTAGCGATCGTGCTGGCCACAGCCTGCTTGTCGTCATTCCGTAGTTTAGCGCCCCGGCTTTTCATCACATCTTCAGGCAGGAAATAGCGAAGGCTTTTAATGAAATCCCTTTCAAAGAAGATATCGAAATAACCCGTACGGAAATAGTCGCAGTCAACAGCGGTTTTATTCAAATTGAATTTAACCGCATCGGCGTAGATCCCTCCCTCGAACAAACCATATACATTCAGGTCTTCAGAAAGATTGGTAACAAAATAATTAATAGGCCCGTGCTCCTGACCGGCACCCTTACACATGAAATTATCCAGCCCGCTGCCATTCGGGACAATGAATACACGGTTCTTGTTCGAAAGCGAAGCGATGGTCGGACTTGTTTCTATCAAGGCCTGTATGAATTCTTTTTGAAAATCATCTGTAGAACCTGCCTCTGTGATGAACAACTGGTTATTGGCCGGTATCATTTGAAGAAGGTCCTTGAGCTGCGTCAGCGAGATACCATTCTTCCTGATCTCATTTGAATCACTGATGGACTTTAATCCATATGGCACAAACCAGGTGACCTGTTTACCGGAACTATCCTTGAGTGGTTTGCAATAACCCGAAAAATTAAAGATGAAATAATCATCTGGCTTGCTGTTCGAGATAGCGTTGTTAATGGCCGCCAATATTTTTTCCTTGGTCGCTTCCTTATTTATCAAAAGGGAAGCATATAACTTCTTCTTATCCTTCTCGGCAGCTATTTCATGGAATTGCTTTTCAAAAAAACCGGCATAGGCCCGGGCATCCATCTCGCAGTTCTTGAAACTCAGTTTTTCATTGCTTTTTGCAACATAGTCGGAAATGCCCACTGATAATAAAAAAACATTACCTGAGGGTTTGATAACGGGAAGCGTAACAAGCCCCAGCCCCTCATCTGCTGTTGCATCCTTCCCCTCAAAAAGAAACTGTGTTTCGTTCGCCAGGTACCCGGGTGTCTGCTTCATCCCGTTAAGTTTAAAAAAGGCGATCACTTCTTCATGCAGCTCTGCGCTATTAACGGACCAGGGTGAATTCAGCGAATTGATCAATGCCAGTGAATAGGCACCATAAGACTTGTTGCCAGCTCGCATTTCAAACCCAAATTCCTGGCTGCTGGTACCCGTATAAATGATAACCGGAGCTGTCTCATCCTTTACGAGGTTAAAAAGCATATTGTTACTCTCTCCTCTTTTCGCTATGCTCACCTGCCCGGTCTTCAAGGTGTCGACATCACCATAAGCCAGCAACTGGCCTGAATGGCTCACGTCAAGCGAAATGATCAATTGTCCTGTTTTTCCTACCCTCTTCTTAATACTATTAAAAAAATCCTCCAACTGGAATTGAAAAATATAATTGGAATTAGAGAGAGCGGAATCTGGTGGATAATTGACATCCCGGCAAGGAAGCACCAGTCCTTCATATTTTCTGAGAGAATCAGGCATGTCCATTACCAGGTTCCCATGACCCGAAAAATGAAGGAATACGACATCCCCCTTATTTAGTGAAAGGGAAAAATTTTTAAAAGCAGCCAGCGCCCTGCTGCGTGTAGCCGCATTATCCGTAACAGTAACCACATTCACCGGGTCAAAGCCGTTCCGTAAAGTAAGTACTTTCTTCAGGCTGTCTATATCGTTGGCACAACCTCCCAGGTCCATCCATTCAGAGGCCCATCCCATGGTTTTGAATTTAGTGGTTACGCCCGACGGTACGTTAAACTTATCAATGCCGAACAAGAAGGCTTTTTTCCTATTGTCGAAATTTCGATTCGCAAGAACGGTCTTTACGATCTTTCCCTTTTCAAATAAGATATCTTCCTGCAGTTTTCCTTCTTTATCAAATGACCTTGCGGGTCCATCCAGCAAACCATTTTTTGTTGTGTATATTTTCCTGATCGTACCGTTACTGTATAACTCATGATAGACCGAGTCCCTTACTACGCCGTTGTCATATACCCTTGCCAGTAAAAGGTTTTGATTTCCATAATAAGCT
Organism: Chitinophagaceae bacterium; assembly: GCA_035526625.1. GTDB lineage: Bacteria > Bacteroidota > Bacteroidia > Chitinophagales > Chitinophagaceae > JJ008. The sequence continues at coordinate 6,365 of DATLCB010000240.1, read as the reverse complement.
TCTTCTTTCCCTGACTTCAGCAGTTTTGGCTTGAGGCCGAACCATAAGGTGTCGAAAGAATTCGTTCTTTTCTCGATGCTGTCAAGTTTCCCCACTATATACTGCGTCCGGTTGCTGACGATACCTGTTTCATAGAATTTCTGGATCTCCAGCGATGAGGTGGCAGCATCGGTCAACACTGCTTCGCGGAATTTTTTCCCTTTGAAGTTCAGGTCCTGGTATTTATATATCTCTCCTGCAGCATTTTTATAATAAAGACGGAAAAAAGCCAGGTCCTGGATGCCTATTAATTTTTCAACCAGTTGTTTGTTCAAAACCGGATCGGAAATAAAATCCCCTCTTCTTTTCCTGTAGCTTGAAATATTTCCGCCATTTATAGTAAAGACCACAGAAGAATCGAGGTCCTTCTGAAAATATTTAGGTTGCTTGAATACAAAGACAGCCATATCAGGCTTAAACCCGGGTAAGAATGCAGCAAAGTTGGAAGGATGCAGATCCAGCATTTTATCGGTGGAAGCAGGTTTGATACCGCCCGGTATATCTTCTGCCAGGATGGTTAAAGAAAAAAACAGGTGAAGGGTCAGTAGCGTGTATCTCATACCAGTGATTTTGGGATACAATGTAACTGTTTTTGCCACCGCTTTTGATACCCCTGGAATGGTATTCAGTGAAGATGCGTTAACTCAATGTCATGTCTCAGGAGAACTACAATAGTTTGCAGCTCTTCGCTCTTGCACTCCGCCTGGAGCAGGTTTACTTAACCACCTGCGGCTCCAGGGGATCCGGCTGTTTTTCACCGCCCTATAAAATTTAATTTTTATGAATTCATGGTTATGTTCGCCTGGTATTCTTCTTTTAATAACATGTTAAAAGCTGCTGGCCCGAAGTTTGGTATAAAGGCTTACCGCAAGAATCTCAGACATATTGTATTTTAGCGGCCCATACATAACCTCATATTATGAAATTGAAAAACCTTATTGTACCCATTTCCTTTCTATTTCTTATTTCCTGTAATAATAGTGACACCAGGCAGACAACAGAAGAAGGCAATGCCGAAATGGAAAACGTGGACTCCCCCGAAGAAAAAACAGCAAAAGCCAAAAAGATAACCGACAGGGATCATAGCGTCACGCCCGAGAATGCCTATAATGATATGTTCCTGGACAGCCTGGCGATGGAAAGCTATATCTCCACCCGTGAGCTGGCAGATAAGAAGATCGCCAACCGTATCCGCAGTTTTTATAATGCCCGCAATTACCAATATGCCTGGTTTTCTTCAGGTGGTCTTACAGAACAGGCCAGGTTCTTCTGGAATCAATACGATTACGCAGTGAATCACTTAAAAGATACTACCCTGGCCGATAAAGATTTTTTCAAAAAAGCCGAAAGTTATATTAACCAGGAAAAATTAACGGCAAATTCCGGTAATGCTGATATCCGGAATGTAGAATTGGGCTTCACTGAACATTTTATCCGTTATATCAACAGCACTTACGAGAAAGGGTATGTAAAGAGAAAAGAACAGGAAAGGTTCATCCCTATTAAGAAAGTTGACCCGCTTGCCATCACCGACTCACTTCTCAACAAGAAACATAAGGATGAAAAATATTATGAGGATGTGAACCCGTTGTATGGCGCTCTTAAAAAGCAACTGGCTATTTATTACCCCATCGCTAAAGCTGGTGGCTGGCCCACCATACCTGCTATTAAAAGTTCATTGAAGAAAGGCGCAGCTGATACGGTGATCACACTTATCAAAAAAAGATTACAGGTAACACAGGATATGCCCGGAACTGATCTCACTAATGTTTTTAACGATACGCTTGAAACGGCTGTCAAAAGGTTCCAGCGCAGTCTTGGATACAAACAGGATGGGATCATCAGTCCAAATCTTGTCAAAGACATGAATATCCCGGCAGTAAAAAGATTAACGGCTATCCTTTTGAATATGGACAGGATGCGATGGATGCCTCAACAACCGAAAGGTAATCTGATCATCGTCAATATCCCTGAATTCATGCTTCATGTGTACGATGGCGATTCAACTATTTTTGATATGGTCGTTGTAGTTGGTAAGGAAGGTAATAATACCATGATGTTCAATGGCAACCTTAACCAGGTTATCTTCAGCCCATATTGGAATGTGCCGGCCAGTATCATCAAGAACGAGATCATGCCCGCGATAGCACGGAATCCCAATTATTTGGCGAGTAAGAATATGGAACAGAATGGAAGCTCTATCCGTCAGCGCCCGGGTCCGGGGAATGCATTGGGTAAAGTGAAGTTCATTTTTCCCAATAGCTTTAACATGTATTTCCATGATACCCCTTCCAAAGGTCTTTTCAACGAAGATAAAAGAGCCTTTAGTCACGGTTGTATAAGATTGCAGGACCCGCAAAAAATGGCAGAGTGGTTATTACGTAATGACCCGGCCTGGGATACAGAGAAGATAGTAGCAGCGATGAATAAAGGGGTTGAAAAACCGGTGAAGCTGAAGGACCCTGTTCCTGTCTTCATTATTTATTATACAGCGTGGGTAGATAAGGACGGACAACTCAACTTTAGGGACGATGTTTATAAGCATGATGCCGAATTGGTGAAAAAGATGTTTGTGGCCAATGGTTCACCGGCGATCGCTGTCAAATAAAATAGTTGATCATTGTACTGGCTGTTCTTGCCGCTTATCCGGAAATAATTATTCTTTATACAAGGAATGCAGCTTTTAATAGGTAGTTGTTGCCATTAGCTTACCGGCTGTGCAACCACCGAAGAAGTCCTTCGGACAAACTGTTTTCCTTATGGTAAGGTATCTTATGTCTTTCTCCGTGCCTCCCGGCGGGCAACAAAATGCGCAAAAGATAATTGACTCCTATTTTGACGATCTATACCGGAATGGCCCCGGTGGTATGCGGAGTCAATGCTATGCGAGTAATGATGATGACTGCAATTTTGTACACATCAAAAGTTTTAAGAAAGAATCAGTAGCCAACCAGCATTTCCGGTCAGCAACATTCCGGGAATATATACAGCAATTGGGCTCCCTTTGTGGTAATCTCCCTTGCTTCTCCAGGCTGATGCAACAGCAAACCTTTGAGTCCATCTATTAATAAATAAAAACAAGATTTTTATCAACAGCTGGATTATTGGTCTGGTTTCTGTTAGCTGAGGAAAACTTTTAAAGATTTACTTTTAAAATCCTTTAAATTTATCCCTTTGAAAAAATAACAATCCATGCACCGTGTAATCATTCCGGTTGATTTCTCTGAAACTTCATTAAATGCCGCCCGTTATGCTGCCAAAATGCTGGCAGGTAAAGAAGACGCTCTTGCCATTCTTTACAATAATTATGAAAGCGACGACGATCTCGATATCTGTATCAATTACCAGGAAAGCCTTAAAAAAGAATTCTTAAAAGCCGGGGTTAAAAAAGTAGAGTGCGAACGTGAGATGGGTGGCGACCTGATTGAGAATATCTCTAGGTTGGCCCACACTATACGTGCTTCCCTTATCGTCATGGGGATCACGGGAAAATCAGCTGTAAGAGCTGCCATGTTTGGTAGTAACACACTTCGACTGATCGATGAAAATCTTTATCCCGTTATGATCGTGCCACCCGATGCCAAATACACGGGCATCAACAATGTTGCTTTTGCTTCGGACTTTAAGAATGTGGAGAATACTACGCCCTCCGTGCTTATCAGTTCTGTGCTTGAAATGTTCAATCCCAAGCTTCATGTAGTACATGTGAATAAAGATATCTATGTGTCACTGCCGGTCGAATTACAGGAAGAAAAAGCGAAAATGCAGACCATGTTCAGTAAGTTCAATATCGAGTTCTATTTCATTACGATGAATGATTTCTTTGAAGCGCTGGATCATTTTGTCAGGGATTATAAGATCGATGTGGTCATAACAGTGCCAAAACATCAAAGCAATGCCTCCTCTATCTTTAAATCCACTCACACAAAAAGGCTTGCCTATCACAGTCATATCCCCATCCTGGCAGCACACGAATAACCTTTCTTTAATACAATTACCGGAGATGTCGGTTTCCGCTGTATTTTTGCCTCCCTTCACTAAAACAGAATGGAAATGCAAACAGTTATTGTCCCGGTTGATTTTTCAGAAACCTCCCTGAATGCAACACGTTATGCTACTAAATTGCTCACCGGTCATTATGGTGTTCACATGATATTGCACCATGTATACGAAAAGGCCAGCCAGGCAGAAGAAATTACCCAAAAGCTGGAAGAACTCAAACTTGAGCTTCGGGAGGTCGGGATTGTAAAAACAGAGACGCTCGCTGAACAAGGGTCCGATTTCCTGACTGAACTCGAAAAGCTGGCACGGCATCGTTCCGCCGACCTCATCGTCATGGGTATCACCGGGAGATCCGCTATAGGACAGACCCTGATCGGAAGCAATACGTTGAAAATTGTGGAGCGAAAAGTTTGTCCTGTCCTCATTATTCCTGCAGACAGCAAATACCAGGATGTAAAGAACGTACTGCTCACTTCCGATTTTAAAAATGTGGTCGCAAATACACCGTCCGTTCCGATCAAAAAATTATTGGGCACTCTCCGCCCTAACCTTCATGTGCTGAATGTTGACAGTAGCCATTATGTGGCATTGACAGAAGAGTACCAGGCAGAAAAGATCGGACTTCAACAAATGTTCGCCGAATTTTCTCCTGAGTTCTATTTTATGGGACTGCATGATATCGATGAAGCGATCAGCCAGTTTGCGGAAGATAAAAAGATCGATATAATAATCGTGATCCATCGTGAGCAAAGTCTTTTTTCCCGCTTATTTATAAAGAGCCATACTAAAAAACTGGTTTACCAAAGCTCGATACCTGTACTGGCTATGCATGAATAGGATAACGCCATTAAAACATACGACTTGACATGACGGATACAAATGATTAGCTTTGTTTTGTTTCGTTATGAGATATCTCTCCAAAAAAACAGGAAGGGTACATTCATTTGCCGAGCAGTCATTGCCGGCGAATTTCTATATCCCTGATTGATCTGGCTGGTCGCCCTTTTACTTAACTGCCCATTAGTTCGCTGTCCAGGCCTACTGCCATCATTGCACTATCCCGAGCATTGTATGAAAAATATTAAACTGATAGAAATACCTTCTGAGATCGGGGCCGGCACCCGCGGCGCCAGCATGGGTGTGGATGCGATCAAGATCGCGGCGCTCGACTTTATGAGTAATTTTTTCATCCATTTCCCTTCTGAAAAGATCGCCACCGAGAACAAGCTGTTATATGAGCCGATTGAATCACCCTATGCCAAGCGTATCAAAGGTATTGCCACGGTATATGACAGGGTAAGCAAGGCAGTCAGCGATTCTATGAAGAATAATTTCTTCCCCGTTATACTCAGCGGTGATCATAGTTCGGCAGGCGCTACCATCGCAGGTATCAAAATGGCAAGACCCAAAAGCAAGCTTGGAGTGATCTGGATCGACGCACATGCCGACCTGCATACCCCTTACACTACTCCTTCGGGGAATGTACATGGTATGCCGATGGCTGTTTCGATTAATAAAGACAATGAAGAATGTGCGGTGCATGATGTGGATGAGGAAACAGCCAAATACTGGAATTACCTGAAGAATATCGGTAAGATCGCCCCGAAAGTGCTGCCCGAAGATGTTGTCTTCATCTCGTTGCGTGATTATGAAAAGGAAGAACGTTACCTGATCGAGAAATATGATATGAAAGTGGTGACGACAAAAGAAGTGCGGAATAAAGGAGTCGAGAATGTGGTCAGGGCAGTATTACGTTACCTCGCAGACTGCACGGATATTTATATCTCTTTTGATGTTGACAGCCTCGATTCTTCGCTGTCAAAAGGCACCGGCACTCCTGTTGGCAATGGGCTGAAGGAAAGAGAAGCCGAGGACCTTATCAGTAAATTCATGCAGAACAGGAAAATATGCTGCTTTGAAATAACAGAGGTCAATCCCACGCTTGACAAGGAGAACCTGATGGCCGAGATCGCTTTTAATATCCTTCAGCGAAGCGTGAATATATTAATGATGAATTAAGCTAAAATGAAACAAGTAACCAGTATCCTTGTCTTTATACTGCTCAGCCTCGCTTCGCTTTCGCAGGGGAACAGGTATTTGGATTCGCTCCGTTCCTTCCGCGATAAGTATGTGAACGATCATGAAGTGATAAAGGATAAGGAAAGAGAGCAGCTTCAATTCTACCCGATCGATAAAAGATACGTTGTACCTGCAAGACTCGAAAGAATCGATGAAGCGCCCTGGTTCCCAATGGAAACCAGCGGCAAGTTGAAAAAATTATACCGTGCCTATGGCATCCTTCACTTTACGTTGAATAACGTTGC
>DATLCB010000239.1:0-11971 GCA_035526625.1 Chitinophagaceae bacterium | reverse complement strand
AAGCAACTGAGGTCGTCTGGGAAAAAGCGCATGAAAAGGATATTGAAACCTATAAAGTGAAGTTCAGGCAGAATAGTGTATATCTCAAAGCAGAATTTGATCCACAAGGTACATTGATCAAGGAAAAAAAGGACGATTAAGCCTTTGAACCGGACTTCTTACCTTTGCGGCCATTATGAAATTTTATAATCTTCTTATTAAATACCGTCTCTGGGTCGGACTGGTATTGATCGGTTTGGGTGTGTACGTGAACTATTCCGCGAGCTTCTGGCCTGCTTTCCCTTTATACCTGGTTGGAGTGATACTGGTCGCTGGTCATTTTTTCTTTGGACCCCTTCGCCTCATACAACAACATATGGAGGATGGGGATATGGATGGCGCGGAAAAAGTACTGGCCTCCATCCAGTTTCCTAACCTGCTTTACAAACCTATCCGTTCGGTCTACTATACTTTGAAAGGAAATATCGCCATGATGAAGCAGGATTTTGATGGCGCTGAAAAGATGATGAAGAAAGGACTTTCTCTTGGCATGCCCATGAAGGAAGCCGAAGGCGCCAGTTTGCTGCAGATGGGAATGCTTTCCATGCAAAAGAATGACCTGAAGCAGGCTGAGAGTTATATCCGCCAGGCTTTGCGGAAGGGATTGCCGGATAAAGAGAATGAAGCCGCCGCTTATTTACAGATGTGCAGTATCATGATGAACAAAAGAGAGTTCAGGGCCAGTAAGGATTTCTTCCGTAAGGCCAAAGCATTAAAGCCCACTACCCCACAGATCGTTGACCAGATCAAACAGATCGAGAAGTATATTTCGAGGATGCCTGGATAGTTTGTGGTTTGTAGTTTATAGTTGAGTCTCCTACAATCAAATCATCTTCCTCTTCCGGATGACTATTAAAAAACCTGCTTTACAGCAGGCTTTTTTAATAGTTAGTTTTAGCTCCATCATGTGGAAGAATAAGTAAGTCCTTTTTGGATCGCTGCTTTAACTCCCTGGACCAGTCAACAGACAAGGAGCCCCTAATTGAGCTTCTCAATATGCATTTCCAATCGCTTATCTTTCTTGAAATAATCCATCATTAATACCTGTCCCTGTGAGCTGGGATAAATAGCAGAGAACTTTGCATCGGACTTAGTATTAATGCGATCAGTTGTGAATTTTCCATCGTGATAGCTGATAGAATTGAAAGTACCCCCTTTATAACCGCCTTTCTCCTTTACAAAATCACTATAACAAACAGAAAAAGAAGTAAGGTCCTTGTTGGTCTGTGTATAGGAGTAATCAAAACCTCCAAAATAATATTTCAGCATTTTTCCCATAAGAGGAGTGCTTACAAAATCAAACCCACCCGGGAGCTCTACATTATTATTTCGCTTTTCATAAACTTTTGCTCCTTTAATATTGAAATCTGCATCAAAGGTCAGGATCATCATGTCTGTTACTTTTATCTTGGTCACGCTTGCACGACCCCGGCCTCCTTGTGAAAGAATGGTAGAGGCGATCCCTAAAGCACTGGCTACTTTCTTAAATCCTTCGCCAATAGCATATATTTTTCCATCCGCTGTCTGGATGATCTGGTGCAGATACATAAACCCAAAATCAGAGATCTTTCCATTAGAGGTCACATCAAGGTATTTTCCCATATCGACATCCCAGGATATATATTTTTCACTCGTGATCTTTCCTTTTTCATCGATCCCCCAAAAAGCATAGCCTTTTGACTTATCCTTCATGATATTGTCATTCAAGTCAAAATATTCACCATAGATATAGGCCTTTCCTTCATTCACCAGGGATAAACTGGCTGGATAAAAACGATGCTTGGCATCACTGGGCTTTTCAAAGATCTTTTTTCCTGTTTCAAGGTCCAATCCCAGGATATAAGAATCTGGCTTCTGATCCATGGCGCCGCTATATGCCAGCACTTCTATAAAAACCGCCCCTTTATAATAACCAAGGTAATCGCCTACGAATTTTTTACCTCCTTCCGTGGGAGTATAGCTCCATTGCTTACGCTTGCCGGTCCCGAAATAATCTACCTGGAAAGTATAATCCCTGTCTTCCCTGCTGGGCATTACAGAAATAAAACCAGAACCATCGATAGGATATAGACCCTTGTACTGCTCCTCATCATCGTCCATGCCGAGGTAAGTGGCTTCTAAGAACCGTTCTTCTTTTTTAGTAAGCTGACGATTATAGGTGAATTTCTTTTTCCCATCGGCCCCGTAGACCTGGTATTCGAACGTCCCCTCATCATCATTGTACAATAGGAAGATCAGGTCTGTGCCGTTAAAAGAGGATTCAAGGATGGATACATGCTTTGAGTCCTGGAACTTTACATCTTTCAGCATCTTCAGGTTGTTGTCCGTGATGCGAAGGGTGTATTCGTTTGTCTTCTTATCGATCTTATCGCTGATAAAAAAGAAATAATATCCTTTTACATCTGAACCTTCCTTAATAGCTGATGCATTTCTCGGAGACGCTTTATGTACATTCTCCACGGTCATTTTCTGCGCCCCTGCCAGCAGGGAGTAACCTGACATTAGCAGCAGTGCCATTAGTTTTGCTTTCATGTTGTGTTTTGGTTTATTGTTGTTCTGTTTTATGTTGTGTAGCTTGTTTAAATTGATCTTCAAACCCTTCATACTCTTTCATCTCGTTACGGTAAAAAGTGCAAAAGTGGAGATTAAGATCGGCGATCTCACTCAGCCGGAGCCTTGATAACATACGCAATAGTTGATTATACTCCTCGTCATAGCGCCTGTTTTCCGAATCTATGATCAGTCCCAATTCATGTTGCTTCTGGCTTGTATATATTCTATTCAGGTCCCTGGCAATGGCATAAATAGCAAGTGGCTTGTATTTTTCATCCTGCAGCATTTGCAAAGCAAGGTAGAGATTGAAACCGACATTGCCTCGCTTGTAGATCTCTTCCATCATTTCGGGTATGAACTCTTGTTTCAGCCTGGTAAACAAGCTCTCATTTACAAGAAATTCTTTTCCCTCGATGGAATGTGCACGGTCTGCCAGCAGGGCGATCCTCCGGGTACAATCTGGATGTGTTTTCAGCGAATCCCTTTCCTTTTTACTCAGATCACCCGCATCTTCAGGGTTGAGCGTACCGAAGATCACAGATTCCTTTTTGATCCATCTCTCTCGGAAAGTATAGTCTGGGAATGATAACACTTTGCCGATATTGAGCGGAGAGAATAAGCTGGTATCGTCGATTTTATCCAGCACTTTCATGGCGCTGATAAATCCGCCTCCCGTATAACCGGTGTTGGTAAAAAAATTCATCCCTTCCCTGTCGGCCTCTTCCTCTCCTTCGCGGCTATGTCGTCTTAGATCAAAAACCAGGGTTTTAAAAAGTTTATCCAATTGCTCCCCTATCCGGTATTCCTGCTTTGATAATTTTTTTAACTCCCGTTTAAGGCTGTCGCTGTTTCCAAGCATGACCATCTTGTCGATCCTCTTCTTACTATGATCGAGGTATAAATGCGCCAGTTCATGACAAAGTACAAAAACCACTTCCGATTCATTATTCAAATACACGAATAAACCCGCATTGAAAGCAATCGTTCCTTCCCCGATACTGTAGGCATTAGGCCACCAGTCACGGGAGAATACAATACGCAATTCCAATGATTGAAGTTTGGTATTGGCATCAACTATCTTTTTGACAAGCGATTGCAAGTATTGATGCACTTCTGGTTGGGTGATGGTACGGCTGCTTTGTAAGAGGTCAGCTATTTCTTCGAATCTGTTCTCGTATATCTCTTTATAATCTTTTTTATAACCTTTATCCAGTGAAGCGATCAGGGTTTCTTTCTTTTTCAGGGCCTGGTCATAATACCTTTTCTTAATAAGACTATCGTCCTGCCAGAAACTATATACAGGTCTTGACTGTGACAAACCTGCGAGCACAAATAGTAACACGGAAAGGCAGGCAAGGATCTTTTTCACTATTTCCATTGGTGGCTGGATATTTAACTTTTACACAGGCTCATCCTTTATATTCACACTTTTGAATCAGTGCTTCAATTTTTCATCCAGCAACTCTGCAGCACCCTTGATCGCTTTTGCTGAATTGGAATACACTCCCATGGAAGGGTAAGCTTTATCCTCCTTTCTGTCATAAAGCTTATATTGAATGGAGAAAGAGAAGGTGGATTGTTGCTGGAAATCCTTGCCATTGACACTATTGGGTGTTGCTACCATACCGGGAGTCTTACTATTGTCTATTCGATCCGCTAAAACGAACCTGTATACACTCTTATCCTGGTATTTAGTGTTGGTATCTATATCTTTCCATGTCACTATTTCAAATTCCCCTGAGTAATCTTTTTTGAAGGTCTTTTCTACATATTTATTAAACCCAAAAGGTGGTGTCTTTCTATCTTTTTCAATGATGAGCAACACGCACCCGGTACATTTAAACTCTGCTGGCACAGCATCCTCATTTGCTTTCTGGGAATAGACAAAAGAAGGAGGAAAAAGAGATAAAAAGAGCAAACTCGTCGCCAGGCAGAGCAGGTATTTTGAAGGCATAAGATGGTTTTTTTAAAGATAAATAAAAAAAAACAATACCCGAAAGTGCGTCATCCATTGAGGTCCGCAACCAAAACTTTAACTACCTGCTGATCAGTTTTTATTGCTACAATTATTGGTTTAAATTCGTTTTCTAACATCAATAAATTCACCTGTTACATGTCATTGAACAAAGAAAGACTGGAAAAAAAATTCAGGGAAGAATACGGGAAACTGAATGAAAAGCAACGGCAGGCCGTCGATACGATCGAAGGACCTGTGATGGTGATCGCCGGACCGGGTACGGGGAAGACACAGATCCTTGCGAGCCGTATCGGCAGGATATTGCTGGATACCGACGCTTCTCCTGAGAATATACTCTGCCTCACTTATACCGATGCTGGCGTTGTGGCTATGCGCAGGAGACTCCTACAGTTCATCGGGCCGGATGCCTATAAAGTGAACATCTACACTTTCCATGCTTTTTGTAATGATGTGATACAGGAGAATCTTTCTTTATTTGAAAAGACAGCACTCGACCCGGTTTCCGACCTGGAAAAAGTGCAGCTCTTCAAAGAACTGATCGACGCTTTTCCAAAGAACCATCCACTCAAAAGGTACCGCGGTGATGTGTATTTCGAGGTCAACAATCTCCAATCCTTATTCAGCACCATGAAAAGGGAAGGCTGGACACCTGCTTTTATCAACCAGCGTATCGATGAGTACATCAATGGTCTCCCTACCCGGGATGAATTCATTTACAAAAAAAAATATAAAGAGTTCAACGCCGGCGACCTGAAAAAAGACCGGCTTGATGAAGAAAAAGAAAGAATGGAACGCCTGCAGGCTGCCGTCAATGAGTTTGAAAGGTTCCAGCAACTGATGCGCAAAAGGAACCGTTATGATTTTGATGATATGATCAATTGGGTCATCAAAGCTTTTGAAGAGAACAAAAACCTACTGGCCAATTACCAGGAAAGATTTCAATATATATTGGTGGATGAATACCAGGATACCAGTGGCACACAGAACCGGCTCGTACAATTATTAATAAGCTACTGGGATAAACCCAATGTATTTGTCGTGGGTGATGATGACCAGAGTATCTATCGTTTCCAGGGCGCCAACGTGGAGAACATGCTTCATTTTGCCAATAGTTATAAGGATGATCTCATGACCGTGGTGCTCACCAATAACTATCGTTCTACGCAACCGATACTCGATCTTTCAAAAACACTTATTAACCGTAATGAAGAAAGGCTGGTAAAAAAATTAAAAGACCTTAGCAAAGACCTGCTTTCTTCCAACACACTGATCAGCCAGTTGACACATACTCCGTTCTTACGGGAGTATGAAAGCCAACAGCAGGAAATGAGTGGTATCGCTAAAGAAGTCCAACAGCTGATACAAAAAGGGATACCCGCGGGGAAGATCGGCATCATTTATAAAGAAAATAAATATGGTGAAGAGCTCGCACAGTACTTTAAACTGCTCAATATCCCGGTTTACAGTAAACGTCACCTTAACATCCTTGAACTTCCCCTGGCTAAAAAGATCATCCTGCTGTTGAAATATCTTGCCTCCGAACATGATGTACCCTATAGCGGCGATGAAATGCTTTTCGAGGTCCTGCATTTCGATTGGTTCCATCTCTCCTCTATCGAAATAGCGAAACTAAGTATAGAGGCGTCCGAAAAAAAATACGACGACAAGCATATGTCCTTCCGGCGGATGCTGTTTGATAAGGTAAGAGGGCCTGCCAAAGACCTTTTTTCCTCTAATGCCCCGGCAGGTTTCAAAGAAGCTTCGGATAATATAGAGAAACTGATCGCTATCGTGCCTAATGTTACCCTGCAACAGTTATTCGAGAATATCATTCGTATCGCCGGTGTATTGAACCATATCATGCAAAGCCCGGACAAGCATTGGCAATTACAGGTACTGAATGGCTTGTTTGAATTTGTAAAAGAAGAAACGCATCGCAACCCTTTTCTTACACTGCAGCAACTGGTGAACCTTATTGAATTGATGGAAAGGGAGGATATCAGCCTGCCACTGGTGCAGGTAAGTGGTAGTGATAAAGGGGTGAACCTGATGACGGCACATGGATCCAAAGGATTGGAGTTCGAACATGTTTTTCTTGCCGGCTGTAATGCGGCTTCATGGGAGAAGAAAAGAAAGCCCGGTGGTGGTTATAAATTACCTGATACCATGTTCTCTTCCCAGCCTACTGGAAACGACCAGGAAGAACTTAGACGATTATTCTATGTGGCGCTGACGCGGGCCGAGCAGCATTTGTATATTTCTTACAGCAAGTATAAGAACGATGGCAAAGAACTGGAACCTTCCATGTTCATAGCAGAGATACAGGATGAACATCACCTGCCTGCGATCAAAATAATAATTGACAAAGAAGTGTTGTCCGAGTTCACCGCTTTACATTTTGGCGATACCGGTTCACCGGAGATCGAAAAACTGGAGGAAGACCTTATTAGCCGACTGCTCGATAAATTCGTCATGAATGTATCGGCGCTGAATAATTATTTAAAATGCCCGCTTGAATTTTATTTCAAAAATTTAGTTCGTATCCCTTCACCCAAGAATGAAGCGACCGAGTTTGGTTCGGCTGTGCACTATGCTTTAGAAAAATTATTCAGGAAAATGCAGGAAGGGGGAAAAGAGACCTTCCCACCCCGGCAGGAATTCATTGGCGATTTTGAATGGTATATGCAACGACACCGGGAAAGCTTTACTAAAGAGCAATATGACCGCCGCCTGGAATACGGGCAGGAGGTGCTTGGGAGCTACTATGACAAATACGTTGATCATTTCAATAAGATCGTAGCCATAGAAAGAAATATCCGTAATGTGGTGATCAAAGAGGTACCGCTGAAAGGCAAACTGGATAAACTGGAATTTGATGGCAAATCGGTGAATGTCGTGGATTATAAATCCGGTGACCCGGATAAAGGGATCTTAAAGACAAAGGGGCCTTCAGAAAAAGATCCGCATGGGGGCGATTACTGGCGACAGGCCGTTTTTTACAAGATACTTGTCGATAATTATGAACAAAAGGATTGGAAGGTCGTCAGCACCGAATTTGATTTTATTGAACCGGATAAGAAAAAGAATTACAGGAAAGAGAAGCTAATTATATCCGAAGCCGATATTACCACCGTAACACAGCAGATCAGTTCTACCTGGCAAAAGATACAGGACCGTGATTTCTATACCGGTTGCGGTAAGGAAGATTGTCATTGGTGCAATTTTGTTAAAACAAATCAACTGGCTGTCGCACTGCATGAGACCGGGGATATGGAAGATGTTGAATCATGATTTTAAACAGAAGATTAACGGCAAACCTGTTATGTTTGCAGCCTGCATGTATTACAGGGGTTTCATATCATTCATTGCTCTGTTTTTTCTTATTGCGATCGGGATGATCAGCGGCCCCGGTTGTGCTAATATCATCCCGCCAACAGGCGGACCGAGAGATTCAATACCGCCACTATTGGAAAAAGCAACACCGGGGGATTCCACCCGGAATTTTCGTGGTAATAAAATTGTTTTTTCTTTTAATGAATTCATCGAACTGCAAAATGCACAACAACAGTTGATGATGTCGCCGCAACCCACTGTTTTTCCTGCTGTAGAATACAAATTGAATACGCTGACCGTACGTTTAAAAGACAGTCTTGAACCCAATACGACCTATACCCTGAATTTTGGTGAATCGATCAAAGATTTTACTGAGGGTAACTTGCTGAAGAATTTTACTTATACTTTTTCCACAGGTAACTATATCGATTCGCTGGAACTACGTGGTAAGGTGTTGCTTGCTGAGACAGGCAAGACAGATACCACACTCATTGTTATGCTTCATACGAACCCTAATGATTCTGCTGTTGTAAAGGACCGGCCCCGTTATGTGGCACGACTTGACAGCAAAGGCAATTTTGTTTTCAAGAACCTTCCGCCAAAAACATTTTATCTCTATGCATTAAAAGATGACGGTGGCACCCGCCGGTATTTTAACGAGAAGCAATTATTTGCTTTTGCAGAGAAACCTGTTGTTACGGATGGAAAGAATGACCCGGTGACCTTATATGCTTATTCGTCCAAAAAAGACGTCCCCGTTGCACTGCCTTCTTTCAAAAGCAATAGGAACAAGTCAAACAGACCCGAAGACCAAAGGCTTAAATATCAAACAAATCTTACGTTGCGTCAGCAAGACCTGCTGAAGGACCTGGTACTGACTTTTGATGAGCCGCTTCGCCTCTTTGATTCAACAAAGATCAGGCTCTACAGCGATTCCATCTTCACAGCAGCAGCCGGATACCGGTTTGAAAAAGACAGCAGCAATAAAATAGTGACCCTACATCACAGTTGGAAAGAGAACAGTTCTTATCATCTTATCCTGGAGAAGGATTTTGCAGAAGACTCTGCCGGCAGGAAGATATTAAAAACGGATACCCTTGATTTTAAAACAAAAAAATTAACCGACTACGGTTCGGTTAAATTAATATTCAAGAGTCCTGACCTTTCCCAAAATCCTGTCTTGCTCCTGCTGTCAGGTGAATCGATCTATCGATCTTATCCCCTGGGAGGCGCTGAATTGACAATACCCATGATCCCTCCGGGGGAATATGAGCTTCGCCTGCTTTATGACGTGAACAAGAATGGCAAATGGGATAGCGGTGAATTTTTCGGTAAGCATAAGCAGCCCGAGGTCATAAAGTCCATTGAGAAAAAAATATCTGTGAAGCCGGGCTTTCAAAATGAATTTGACATTAGCTTATAGCTATTAGCTAATAGCCAATGGCTTATCTTTGTTCCATGCAATTCTCTTCCACTTTATTGGAAAATGCGGTGAATGAATTTGCCAAACTCCCGGGTGTTGGCAAGAAAACGGCATTGCGGCTTGTACTGCATTTATTAAAACAGGACAATGCAGAAGTAAGCCAATTCAGCGAAGTGATCGCCAGGATGAGAACAGAGATAAAGTTCTGCCATCGTTGTTTCAATGTCGCCGACGGCGATATCTGTTCCATTTGCGCCAACTCTTTACGTAAACAGGAGATCATTTGCGTGGTGGAAAGTATCCGGGATGTGATCGCCATCGAAGGCACGCAGCAATTCAACGGCACCTATCATGTATTGAACGGGGTCATCTCTCCATTGGATGGGATCGGTCCTGACCAGCTCAATATAGAGTCGTTGCTGCAGCGGGTGGAAAAAGAGAAAACAAGTGAGCTCATTTTTGCCCTCAATCCAAATATCCAGGGCGATACCACGATCTATTATATCCAAAAGAAACTGCAATCCTCCTCCGTACGCGTTACAACCATAGCCAGGGGTATTGCTTTTGGTGGCGAACTCGAGTATGCCGATGAAATGACCCTGGGACGAAGCTTGCAAAACCGGTTGCCGGTCGAGAACTATGTTCAGGGTCGCTAGGTTCATGGTTATAGCTCTCCCCGGATATCATATTCCATTTAGGACTTTTCACGCTGTGACTGGTCTATTATCCCTGAACCATGAACTTGAACAATGAACTATAAGCATCCTTGCTTTTTATAGCTATATCACTTAGCTTTGTGCCCTAATTACAGGCGGATTTGTTTATTGTTCGGCCTGCTCCCCAAACAGAACTAATAAACGGTACGGATCACTGCATAGTGTTTCCCAACGTTTATAGTTCCCAAACAGCGAGAGTATGAAAACGATCCAGGATTGTTTGAAAGAACGCATTTTGATCATTGATGGTGCCATGGGCACCATGATCCAGCGGCATAAACTCGATGAAGCTGATTACCGCGGGGATCGTTTCAAGGATTGGCATCTTGATGTGAAGGGGAATAATGACCTGTTGAACCTTACCCAACCCAACATTATAATTGGTATTCATAAGGAATATTTAGAAGCGGGCGCTGACATCATCGAGACGAATACATTCAGCAGTACCAGCATTGCTATGGCCGATTATGAAATGCAATCGCTGGCATATGAATTGAATGTTGCGGCAGCTAAATGTGCAAAGGAAGCTGTCAAACAATACCAGGATGAACATGCAACAGCTGACATTCAACATTCAAAATTCATTGCCGGCGCTATCGGCCCTTTAAATAAAACCTTATCACTTTCACCCGATGTGAACAATCCCGGTTTCCGTGCTGTAACATTTGATGAAGTGGTCAATGCTTATTATGAACAGGTGAAAGGATTGGTGGAAGGTGGCGTGGACCTCTTGCTGATCGAGACGATTTTCGATACACTCAATGCCAAAGGCGCCATCTTCGCTATAAAAAAATATTTCCGTGAGAACCCCCTTTCGGGGGGCAGGGGGGCCTCGTTACCGGTCATGATAAGCGGAACGATCACGGATGCTTCCGGGCGAACATTGAGCGGTCAGACACTCGAAGCTTTCTATACTTCTGTGATGCACGCCAAACCACTGAGCATCGGGTTGAATTGCGCCCTTGGCGCTAAAGAAATGAGGCCGCATATTGAAGAGTTATCACAGATAGCCAGTTGTTATGTGTCCGCCTATCCCAATGCCGGGTTACCCAATGCGATGGGAGAATATGATGAACATCCCGAAGACACGGCGCATTATCTTGAAGACTGGGCCAAAGAAGGGTTTGTAAATATCGTAGGCGGCTGCTGTGGTACTACACCTGATCATATAAAGTATATTGCTGAACAGGTAAAACATATTACTCCGAGGCAATTGCCTGTTGTTGAAAAAGAATTAGCATGACAACACCCCAGTTATTATTACTATTATCCATCGTCATACTCATTGTGAACAATTTCACCTTCCTTAAAAAATTGTTTGCGAAAAAGAACCCGTAGATGCAGGAGCCTGTCACTATCAAGCCATATTTACGCCTTTCAGGATTAGAACCACTCGTCGTTCGACCCGAGACCAACTTTGTGAATATTGGTGAAAGGACCAATGTCACCGGTTCTAAAAAATTTGCGCGCCTTATACGTGATAATAAATATGAAGAAGCGCTGAGTGTGGCCCGACAGCAGGTAGAAAGCGGTGCACAGGTGCTGGATGTGAATATGGATGATGCCTTGCTGGACGGGGTCCAGGCCATGACCACCTTCCTTAACCTTTTGCAGAGCGAACCGGATATTGCCAGGATACCGGTCATGATCGACAGTTCTAAATTCGAGATCATCGAAGCGGGGTTAAAATGCGTGCAGGGTAAATGCATCGTGAATTCCATTTCGATGAAAGAAGGTGAGGCGAAATTCATTGAACAAGCCATCATTTGCCAGAGTTATGGAGCATCGGTGATCGTTATGGCTTTTGATGAAAAAGGACAGGCGGATACCAGGGAAAGAAAAGTAGAGATATGTCAACGTGCTTATAAGATATTGACGGAACAGGTAGGTTATGATCCGCAGGATATCATTTTTGACCCGAACATCTTT
>DATLCB010000238.1:0-4747 GCA_035526625.1 Chitinophagaceae bacterium | reverse complement strand
TATACCCCTAATCGCTGAAGAGGATTTCAGCCCTTCCCAAACAAAAGAATACCCTGCTCCTTTTAGCACACGGATAACACGGTTTAAAAGGATATTAATAGATCTAATAATACGCCGCATCATTCAGGTCTCCAGCTTTCTGCTGCATCACAGCAGAAGATCCGTTTTGATCCTTTGTGGCAACATTATATCAGCAGCCACGGCTTTATCAGTGCGATCCCTGTGCGAAAGATCAGTAAAATAAAAAACCCCGCATAGCAGGGTCTCTTTCAATATTCAAAGCTCTTTCAATCGATATTTAAAATCCTTTGGGCTGCTTCGCTGGTTGCCCAGGTTTTTGAGTATTCTCATTACCCATATTATCCATGATCCAATTGGTCATTTTGCTCCAGAGATGGAATGTGGTATTGTCCACCTGGCCGCCGATGCCATGATTTTTATTGGGATAATAAGCGCTTTCAAAATCAATATTGCTTTTTACAAGCGCTGATATCATTTGCGTGGCATTCTGGAAATGCACATTATCATCCGCGGTGCCGTGGATGATAAGATATTTGCCTTTTATCTTATCAGTGAAATTGATAGGAGAGTTCTCATCATAACCTTTGGCATTCTCCTGTGGTGTACGCATATATCTTTCTGTGTAGATATTATCGTAATATCTCCAGGAAGTAACAGGCGCTACCGAAACAGCTGCACTGAAAACTTCATTCCCCTTCGTGATCGCCAGGGCGCTCATAAAGCCACCATAGCTCCATCCCCAGTGACCAATGTTATTAGCATCAACAAAAGGCATCTTGCCTATATACTTCGCCGCATCGATCTGATCCTCTATTTCAAACTTACCCAACTGCAGGTAGGTCTTCTTTTTGAATTCTTCACCACGATATCCGGTACCTGTATTATCTACACTTACCACGATAAATCCTCGCTGTGCCAGCAACTGGTGCCAGCTGCTTACAGCGCCAAAACGGTTAGCCACCTGTTGTGATCCGGGACCACCGTAATTACAAAACAATACAGGATATTTTTTATTCGGATCAAAGTTGGCAGGTTTAAGCATCCAGCCATTGAGTGTATCCCCTTTACTGTTAGGCACCCTCAGGAATTCTGCTTTCCCAAAACCATATTCATCGATCTTGGTTTTCAGCTTGGCGCTTTCATTCACCGTTTTCAACAGCGTAGCAGAGATCCCTTTCTTTTTATCCACTACGATTGCATGCTGTGTGACTACCTGCGGAGTATTGATATCGGAACGAAAGCAATAGAACTGCGTGAAAGCATCATTGAATTCGATCCTGTTCCATCCTTCACCATCCGTAAGCTGGTAGGTTTTCTTTCCGCTGAAATCTGTTACAAAGAGATTTCTATCCATTGGCCGGGGATAGGCGAGCGTGAAATAGATCCTCTGGTTGGCTTCATCCACACCATTTACATCAGCCACTTCGTATTTGCCTTTTGTGATCTGTGTTTTTGTTTTGCCATCGAGGCTATAGAGATACAAATGCTTGTAACCGTCCATTTCACTGGTGAACATATAGTTCTTGCCATCTTTCAGGTACCACCAGTCATCATTGATCTCTACATAATATTTATTTTTTTCCTCGTAGAGAACGTTGCTTGCACCCGTCTGTGAGTTCGTAGCCAGTAATTTCAGGTCGTTCTGGTAGCGGTTCATCCAGTAAACGATCAGGGTATTGTCGTCCCTCGTCCATTTGATACGGGGGATATAGATATCGCCTTGTTCAAACTGCGCCTTTGCTGTTTTATTACCGGCTACATCATAAATATGTATCTCGACTTTTGAATTGTCATCACCGGCTTTGGGGTATTTATAACGGTAATCCTTATTATGGGCATTATCGAAGATCGTCATGTTGTATTCTTTCACATTGGTCTCGTCGAAACGATAGTAAGCAATGTAATTTCCTTTAGGGCTCCATTCATACGCACGGGTGAATTCAAACTCTTCTTCATATACCCAGTCGCAATTACCGTTGATGATATAGTTCCACTTCCCGTCGGTTGTGATCGCCCTGCTGCTCCTTGTGGCGATATCATATAAAACCAGGTTATTATTCTTAACAAAAGCGATCTTGCTGCCATCCGGGGAAAAAGTGGGGTGCAGAATCTTTTCGCCATCCAGTTTGGTAAGTTGTTTTGACATTTTATCATAGAGATAAACAAAGGCTTTTGAAGAACGACGGTAGATCGGCTCAGTGCCTTTTTTCAACAGCACAAGGTTTGGATTGACCTCGTTTCTTACTTCACCTTCGGCCTGGCCAAAGGCTTTGCCCGTTTCATCTTTCAGCTCATCCAGTTTCAGTTCTTCTTCCTTCGCATCGCCTTCAAAAACGGCCCGTACCGGCTCGCCCCGGAAAGTGCCTTTCTTATAAATATCTTCCAGTGTGATCTGCTTTTTCTGACCTATCGCTACCAACGGCAGCAGGAAAAGCACCAATAAGAACTTACGCATAGTGTGTATTTTTTAAGGGAATAAATGTAGGTTAATAAGCTTAAACAGGGCTTGCCGTACAAATAAAACCCCGCCTCAGCAAGCAAGAGAGACGGGGTTTTTAAGCGACCGGTTCCGGACTATTTATTTTTTAACTTATCCGTCAGGTAATCAAACCTTTTACCGGATACTTCGGCCATATCGGGTATGGCTTCGACGCGATATTGGCCCGCATCTAATTTTTTCTTGGTGTCGGAGAAGGCCTCGAGTGTAACACGGATATCCTCATCCGTATGTATAGCCGAGGGGATAAGGCGGTAAATGATATGCCCTTTCGGGATAACCGGGTACACTACGATAGACGCAAAAATGCCGTAGTTCTCACGAAGGTCCATCACCATCGCCGTTGCTTCGGGTACATCGCCTTTCATATAGACCGGCGTTACCACGGAATCAGTATTGCCGATATCAAAGCCTCTTTCCTTCAAACCACTTTGCAATTTCATGGCATTGCTCCAGAGTTTTTCTTTGAACTCGGGATGATTGCGCAATAGCTCTAATCTTTTGAGGTTGCCAACTACCAAAGGCATGGGCAAACTCTTGGCAAATATTTGTGAACGGATATTATAACGTATATAATCAATGATCTTTCTGTCACCTGCAATAAAAGCCCCTATCGAAGCCATTGATTTCGCAAACGTAGAGAAATAAAGATCGATCGCATCCTGGCAACCTTGTTCTTCACCGGCGCCGGCCCCTGTTTTGCCAAGCGTACCAAACCCGTGGGCATCATCCACCAGCAGGCGGAATTGATATTTTCCCTTCAACGCTGCGATCTCTTTCAATCTTCCTTGGTCACCGGCCATGCCGAATACACCTTCGGTGATGACAAGAATACCTCCGGCTTTTTGTTTTTCGATCAGGGCAGTAGCCCGCTGTAATTGTTTTTCACAATCATTCACATCATTATGCTTGAACACATAGCGATGACCCGGATGCAGACGCAGCCCATCAATGATACAGGCATGGCTCTCGGCATCATAAACGATCACATCATGACGACTGCATAGCGAATCGATAAGGCTCACCATCCCCTGGTAACCATAATTAAGGAGGGCCGCATCTTCTTTCATCACCAAAGCGGCGAGCTCTTCTTCGAGTTGTTCGTGGAGATTACTGTTTCCACTCATCATCCTTGCCCCCATCGGATAGGCAAGACCATATTCTTTGGCGCCGTCGGTATCTGCTTTTCTCACTTCAGGATGATTGGCAAGACCGAGATAATTATTCAGGCTCCATACGATCACTTCTTTGCCGCGGAATTTCATACGGCTGCTGATATCACCTTCAAGTTTTGGGAAAGCAAAATAGCCATGTGCTCTTTCCCGATGCTGGCCGATGGGGCCGTAGTCCTTTAGTAGTCGCTCAAAAATATCCGGCATATGATCTTAATTTGAGATGTAAGATTGTAGAGTTTAGAATGTTGTTCCAATTTCCTGGAAGCAGTCTAACTGTAAACCAATGATTTGACCAATTGTACTGCTGGTTAAACTGTACAAAAATAAGGGAATGAGATTTAACGGGATAAGCAGCGGATCCTGTTGGCAGTAACTTATCGAGAGCTTTCGGGTTTAAATAATAAAAGTTACCACACAATAGCAAAGATTGAATACACACAGATTTATACGGTGTTATCTGTGTACCCATTAGCTATTGGATTTTAGGTAAATCGACAGTATTCCATTGCATCACGCTATATAGGTAACGGTGCATCTTTGAACTTTTTATTCTTGCCCATAAGATTCCCAAAGAACAAGGAAATGGGAAATATCACTTTTTTAACAAACACCGGGAGATCGAGCATATCAAATTCAGACTTATACCTGTGAAGCAGATAAGCCGCATCATAGGTCCCCGGTCTGCCACCATTCTCATTTGTTGATTTATAGATCTGTGAAAGAAAATAGATCACGTTGTTCGGTGGGCTGATATATCCTTTGCAGATCAACACATCATTCCCGGCATTCCAGAATTTATGTGGGACGCCGGCGTTGAAGGCAACCGTCTCTCCGGGTCCGGCATATTTTTTTTCCTGGCCGAAAACCTGGTAACCTATTTTACCGGAAACAACAGTCAGGGCTTCTTCCTGCTGGTGATGTACATGCATAGGTGGACCGGCATTTGGCTGGACCTCATTGCTTCCTTCGATCCATTCAACACCATCCTTGATGATAATTCTTTCGAATGTCAATTTTTCTCCTGTTATCGTTTCAATAGTGCAGGGAAGAGTGT
>DATLCB010000237.1:0-13203 GCA_035526625.1 Chitinophagaceae bacterium | reverse complement strand
AAATTCTCAATGCCCACATTCATCCGTATCAAGCCATCCGTAATACCATATTTTTCTTTTTCCTCTTTAGGCACACTGTGATGCGTCATAGAAGCAGGGTGAGAGAGGAGTGTGTCGCAAGTTCCAAGCGAAACGGTTCGCACACACATCAGTAATTTGTTCATGAATTCAATACCGCCCTGCAAACCTCCTTTCAGTTCAAAACTCAGCATAGCGCCGGGATGACGCATTTGTTTCATAGCAGTATAATGATCGGGGTGCGAACCAAGCCCGGTATAATTCACCCTCGCAACTGCAGGATGTGCTTCAAGGAAATTGGCAACCTCCATCGCATTATGACAATGTCTTTCCATTCTTACTTCGAGTGTCTTTATTCCCTGTATCAGCAGGAAGGCATCGAAAGGATTTGAATTCCCGCCTAATAAGCGATGCACTTTGGTAACAGCGGTTTTCATTTTTTCAACATCTTTTCCCAGCAGTATACCACCGATCGCAGTGCCATGCCCGTTCAGGAATTTTGTAGTGGAGTGAACAACAAAGTCAACATCATATCGGAAAGGCTGTTGCAGGTAAGGTGTGGCGAATGTATTATCACAGGCGACGATGCAATTATATTGTTTGGCAATGCTGCCCAGTTCTTGCAGATCCACACACTGGATTGTTGGGTTCGCCGGTGTTTCGAGGTACATCATCTTTATGGACCGGTCGGCTTTTAATATCTCTTCCGCTTTGCCCATGTCCCTCAGGTCAGCAATCACAGCGGTGATATTCAAACCCGGCAGGATATTATTAACGAGTTCATTGGTGCCGCCGTATAAAGAAAAATGCGTGATGATCTTGTCACCAGGTTTCAACGTGGCGAGCATCAGCGTAGTAATAGCAGCCATGCCGGAAGCATGGAGGATACCTTTTACTTCTGTGTTCAATCCAAATGTTTCCAATGCTTCGATCTTTCTTTCCGCTTCACTCATGGTGGGGTTGCCCCAGCGGCTATAGATATAACCTTCTTCTTTTCCGCTGAAACGGCGCATGCCTTGCTCAGCTTCATCGAACACATAAGTGCTGCTGGCATAAATAGGTGTCTGGTGAGCATACAGAGGGTCCTGCACATGGCCACCATGTATAGCTACGGAGCTCCAGCCAGACAAGGCTGGTGCTGTTTTTTCAGAACGGGGATAACTTTTATCCATGTTAAACAGGTCTAAGTAAGAAATTTGATTTGTTATTGGGCTACCACCAAAGCTAATGAAATGAAAGAACTGCTGAAACAATATGCGGCGTACAATATATGGGCCTCACAAAAGATTCTGGAACTTATTCTTTCCTTGCCTGAAGAAAAACAAATGACAGAACTGCCCAGCAGCTTTACCAGCCTGTATAAAACCGTACTGCATATGTGGGATGCGGAGAGCATCTGGTGGCAACGTATGAAATTGCATGAACGCATCATCCGCCCCAGCGAGAATTTCAACGGAACAATGAAGGACGTATCGAATGGTCTTCAAAGCCAGTCAAAGCAATGGGAGGAATGGGTCAGTAATGCTTCTGAGCTTTCTATTGATCATGTTTTTCAATACCAGACTTTTGATGGTACGCAGTATAAACAGCCGACCTGGCAAATGCTTCACCATGTTTTCAACCATGGCACTTATCACCGGGGCCAGCTCATCAATATGTTACGCCAGCTGGGTATAGAGAAATTGCCTTCTACCGATTTTATTTTGTGGAGCAGGGGTAAAAAATAATAGGCTTTACCTTATGTAAATCTTTCTCTTACTTCATCAGTAAGTAAAATGACCGCCATGAGAAAGTTTTTACCCCTTATTCTTATTGCCTTTACATTCTCCCCACCTACTTTCTCGCAGGTGTTGAATGGCCGTGTGATGAATGAAAGTGGCGGCAGTGCATCTAATGTTTCTGTAAGATTTCAGAATAGGTCCAATTCAATAGTTACCAATGCTGATGGTAGTTTTAGAATAACAGCGACCACACTTCCGGACACATTGGTTTTTTCGGCTGAAGGTTACGAACCTTATAAAGTGGTGATCACAGAAAAGAATATTAAAGATCCGAAGTTTGAAGTGGTATTGCTCAATACAAGAAAGGTTTTGAGCGAAGTTGTAGTTACATCGGCCATGGCCAGTAAAAAAAGTATGCGATCAACGAGCAGTTCCGTTAGCAGGGATGATGCGTTGGTCACCTCGGAAGTGGTGGTTACTGGCTATGGCACAGGCGGGGGCGCTGCTTCGTTGTATGAAAAAGACTATGCGGGAAGAGAATTAGCAGGAAAGGCGTCTGGTCTGGTCATCAGCGGTGCTGGTGAAAGAGCAGCTCTTGACTCAAAATTCTTTTTTGCCGACACTAATATCACTCCCCGCAGCGGCATTGCTGCCAAATCAAGGATATTGACGGCTGGTGAAGTGAATGATTTCAATAAATGGAAGATGTGGGAGGAGTATACAGAAAACGAATTTAAGACCATGGGTATTTTCTGGGGTATGCTGCCAAACAAGCGTTACAGTGTGCAACTGACAGATAAAAAATTCAATGCGGTCGTAAATGAGCAACTCTATCTTATTAATACGGAAACCAATGACACTGTATGGAAAGCTTATACGGATAATACAGGTAAAGCGGAGCTTTGGGCCGGCTTTTTTCGTGATACGATCAAAAAGGATAATTATTTCATTACTGACCGGTTCGGTAATAAAATAGCAAGTCCTTCTTCCTTTGCCAACGGCATTAACCTGCTCACTGTTGACCGCAGTTGCGGCGTTTCTTCCGATGTGGATATTGCCTTTGTAGTGGATGCGACCGGTAGCATGGGAGATGAGATCGAATTCTTAAAACTGGAACTGGAAGATGTTATCCGCAATACAATGGAAAAACACAGATCGCTCTCATTAAGGGCCTCTTCTGTTTTTTACCGCGACAATGGCGACGAATACCTTACTAAGAAAGTAGATTTCAACGACGACCTCCTGAAGGCGCTCAATTTTATCAAACTACAGAAAGCAGGTGGAGGAGGAGATACGCCAGAGGCTTTGGATGAAGCACTCCATTCAGCGATCGATAGTTTGCAGTGGAACCCGAAAGCAAGAACCAGGTTATTATTCCTTATTCTGGATGCGCCCCCACATAATGAGGCTAAAGAAAGGATCAGGCAATTAACTCAGAAAGCAGCGGCGATGGGCATTCGTATCGTACCGGTAGCTTGCAGTGGTACTGATAAATCAACCGAATTCCTGCTCCGCTCCATGGCGCTGGCAACAAATGGTACTTATGCTTTTCTTACCAATCATAGTGCAGTGGGTGATACACATATCGAACCTACTACCGATAAATATGAAGTGGAGCTGTTGGGGAATTTACTGGAGCGCATCATCGGCCAGTATGTATATGCAAAAGATTGTTCGGTGGAGGAGAAAGTGATGGCCGAAGTGCCCATCAAACAAACAGGTAATATCCTTTCTGTAAAACTTTATCCAAATCCTACCGCGGGCTTGTTTACAATAGAAAGCAAGAAAGATCTGAAAGAGATATTTATAGCTGACTTTACAGGAAAAATATTAATGTGTCTCCCTGCTGCGGATAAAAAAGGAAGATGGCAGGTTGATATCGGCAGGTATCCTTCGGCAACTTATCTAGTAAGGTATGTAACAGCAGAAGATAAATGGGGAGCGGTAAAGATCGTACTGGTCCATTAGTGTCTGACACCTAAAGCAACCACTTCACCAGTGTAGCCCCCCAGGTGAACCCACCGCCAAAAGCAGAGAGGACAATATTATCGCCTTTCTGCAATCGATTCTTCCACTCCCAGAGACACAAAGGAATTGTACCGGCCGTAGTATTTCCATACTTCTGGATATTGATCATCACTTTTTCTTTGGGTAATCCCATCCGGTTGGCTGTAGCATCAATGATCCTCAAGTTGGCCTGGTGCGGTACCAGCCAGGCGATATCTTCTGCAGTCAGATCATTCCTTTCCAATAGCTCAGCACTGACATCTGCCATACCCTTGACCGCAAACTTAAAAACAGCCTGCCCTTCCTGGTAAGCATAATGTTCACGTGCCATCACCGATTCAATACTCGCTGGTTTCTTTGAACCACCTGCTTTCATGTGCAGGTACTGGCAACCACTTCCATCACTGCGGAGGATACTGTCGAGAACACCGTATCCGTTCTCATTGGGCTCTAATAGAACAGCGCCCGCCCCGTCACCAAAGATGATGCAGGTGGCCCTGTCGTCATAATCCACGATCGCACTCATTTTATCGGCGCCGCAAACCACCACTTTTTTATACCGGCCGCTTTCAATCAGGGAAGCGCCAAGTGTCAGCGTATATAAGAAGCCCGAACAGGCGGCGGAAACATCAAAGCTCCAGGCATTTTTCGCACCGAGTTTATCACAGGCAATATTCGCGGTGGCGGGAAATACATGATCAGGGGTTACTGTTCCTACGATCAAACACTCAATTTCTTCAGGACTTATCCCTCTTTTTTCGCAAAGTTGCTTTACCGCGGGCACTACCATGTCGGAGGTAGCTAATCCATCACCTTTTAATATCCTCCTTTCAGAAATACCGGTTCTTGTCCTTATCCATTCATCGTTGGTATCGACCATTTTTTCCAGGTCAAAATTGGTAAGCCGGTCATCAGGAACAAATCCGCCAACAGCAGTAATAGCGGCAGTGATTTTTTTGAACATGCAGGGATTGGTTGTGTTGATATAACGAATATACAACATGGAATTTTCCGGGCTGATTCGCTTCTGGATCCTCAGTGAATCAGATAATAAATGAAGTTCTACCGGTTAGACAACTACAAACCACAAACTATAAACTACAAACTAAATTCTCCTATTTTCGCAACCATGATAGCTTACCTGAAAGGTGATTTTGTGCATATGAGTCCGGCCGTCGTCCATATAGAAGCAAATGGGGTAGGGTATGAAGTTCAGATAAGTCTAAATACATATTCAAGAATTCAGCATCTTGATAAAGGTCTTCTTCACACCTGCCTTCTCATCCGGGAAGATGCGCACATCCTGTATGGTTTTTTTGAACAGTCCGAAAAAGAGATGTTCCTTTTACTCTTCAGTGTTTCAGGCATCGGCGCTTCTACAGCCAGGGTCATCCTGTCTTACATGAAGCCTGACGAACTGGCAAAAACAATTGGGAGTGGTGATAGCCGGACGCTGGAAGGGATAAAAGGAATAGGAAAAAAAACAGCAGAGAGGATGGTCCTGGAGTTGAAAGATAAGATTACGAAATTCTACGTAGAAACAAATAATTTTCCAATGAAAAACAATACTTTGCACCAAGATGCGTTAAATGCATTGACCGCATTGGGCATCAACCGGCAGGCTGCCGGGCAGGCACTTGAAAAAATTCTAACGGTCAACTCCAATATACCTGTTGAGGAACTGGTTAAATTAGCACTTCGTTCACTCTGATCTGTTATTGTGGAAACTAATTGATGGAGAAAAGACATTGAACCTTATAACTGCCTATATCTGCCGCCTCCTGGTATTCACCGCTATTTTGCCAGCTTATTTTATGCAGGCAAATGCCGGCAACGGTACACCTGATCCCCACAAAAAAAGAGCAATTGCTGATACGAACCGTTACCCTTTAACCGACAGGCGCGGCGATCCGTATTCTTATCCCAACCGCAATACATTTGATATTCGTGATACCTCTTATCTCAAACGTACTATCGAATACGATCCAAAAACCAAGCAATATTATATTGTAGAGAAGATCGGG
Source organism: Chitinophagaceae bacterium (assembly GCA_035526625.1). Lineage (GTDB taxonomy): Bacteria > Bacteroidota > Bacteroidia > Chitinophagales > Chitinophagaceae > JJ008. The sequence continues at coordinate 7,433 of DATLCB010000237.1, read as the reverse complement.
GATCGTTATTATCGTACACCCGCTTCTTTCTCGATGGAAGAATTCCTTCGTTTGCAGGGAGAGAAAGATGAAAGAGATTATTTCAAAAAGAGATCTGCATTGCTGGCCAATATGAATCGCCGGCTTTTCAAACCTAAATTCAAAGTTTCCAATGATTGGTTCAACCGGATAATGGGCGTTGGCCCGGACGGAAAAGTAAAAGTTGATATTAAGCCGACAGGATATGTGGAAATGCTGGCCGGTTACCAGGGACAGACGATCAAGAATCCAACCTTACCTGAAAGAGCAAGAAAGAATGGCGGTTTTGATTTCAACATGAACTCACAATTGCAGGTAGATGCCAGCATAGGAGAAAAACTCAAGCTTCCCATTAATTATAATACGCTTGCCAATTTCAATTTTGAGAACCAGTTGAAACTGGATTTCCGGGGCAAGGATGATGATATCATCAAACAGTTCCAGGCAGGTAATACCAGCTTCGCTACAAAAGGCACACTGATACCCGGCGCTCAATCTTTATTTGGATTAAAAACACAGTTACAGTTTGGAAAGCTGTTCGTGACTACCGTCCTGGCCAACCAGCAATCACAACGCCAGTCGCAAAACCTGCAGGGCGGATCAGCCGCCCAGGCTTTCACTCTTCGTGCGGATGAATATGATGAGAACCGTCACTTCCTGCTGGCGCAATACTTCCGTAACAATTACAATAAAGCAATGCAACAATTGCCTGTTGTAAACTCAAGGGTCAACTTGCTGAAGATGGAAGTATGGGTAACGAACAGGAATGGCGCAACAACTGACACAAGAGACATTGTAGCCTTCATGGACCTTGGAGAAAGAGCTCCTTACCGTTCGGGTTTACTAACCGGTGGCGGAGATTCATTGCCCCGTAACGATGCCAACAATCTTTATTCTATTCTTCGTGCGAATCCTAATTTCCGGAATTCATCGCTGGTTCAAAACGAGCTTACAACTTTTGGTTTATTGCCGGTACAGGATTTTGAAAAGACATTTGCACGCAAGCTGCAGTCAACCGACTATTATTATAATCCACAGATCGGGTTTCTTTCACTCAACCAGCCACTGCAGCCCGATGAAGTATTGGGTGTAGCTTATCAATACACGTATAACGGTCGTGTTTTGCAGGTAGGTGAGTTCTCCCAGGATGTGCCGCCTGATACTACCGGTACATCACAACGGGTGCTGTTCCTTAAATTATTAAAAGCAACATCACAGCGTACCAATCTTCCTATCTGGGAACTGATGATGAAGAATGTATATTCTGTAGGCTATGGTCAGCTGGAAAGACAGGATTTCCGTCTTGATCTTACTTATGAAGAACCAAGCCTTGGCGAGAAAAGATATTTACCGCCAGCAGATGTAAACCCACCCTATAAAGGACAACCAATCATCTCACTGGTAAATCTTGATCGTCTTAATAACCAGAATGATCCTCAACCTGATGGGGTATTTGATTTTGTGGAAGGGTTCACTGTCATCTCATCACAAAGTCGTATAGTATTCCCGGTACTGGAGCCATTTGGTCACGATCTTGATTATGTATACCCCAGCCAGGCGCTGCGTGATAAATATTTATATTACCCTCTTTACGATACGATCAAAGCCATCGCTCAAACCTATGCTAACCTGAATCGATTTAAATTAACGGGGCGGTCAAAATCATCAGGTACCGCGGCAGGAAGTGGTTTTGGAAATATCGCGGGTGCGGGAGCGCCTGGTACAGGATCAGGTGAGTATCAATTAGGTTTTAATATCCCACGTGGTTCGGTAACCGTTACTGCCAATGGACAGATCCTGCAGGAAAATTCCGATTACGAGATCAATTATGAGCTTGGCACCTTGCGGGTGACCAACCAGGCTATTCTCAATTCTGGCATCCCTGTCAACATTCAGTATGAGAATAACCAGGCGTTTGGTTTTCAGCAAAAGAATTTCATGGGATTACGATTGGATTATCTCGCCAGCAAAAAACTTACACTGGGAGGTACGATCGTAAAACTGGGCGAAAGACCTTTCTTCATCAAACAATTGTATGGAGAGGATCCGATAAAGAACACGATGTATGGTGTGGATGTTGATTATCGCAATAATCTTCCCCGGTTGACCAAATGGCTGGATAAACTGCCATTCTATACAACAAGGGCAATGTCGTCTGTAACAGCTACCGCTGAAGCTGCTCTGCTTGACCCCGGCCATGCTAAACAGATCAACACAAGTAAGTCAGATAAAGGTGGCCAGGTATATATAGATGATTTCGAAGGTACACGTGCCAATATCGATCTACGCTTTCCTTTGATAAGCTGGACGATGGCTTCTATTCCACAGGGAAATAATAACCTCACAGGAACAGCACCTTTATTTCCCGAGTCTGCGTTGAATAATGATCTCCGCAGTGGTTTCAACCGGGCAAAGATGGCCTGGTATAATATTGAGCCCAACCTCCAGGAAAAAAGAAGTAATAACAACCCGTTACAAAATAATCTTGCTGAACTTTCCAAACCTGAAACAAGACAGGTGTTGCAAAAGGAAATATTTCCCAAACGCAGTACACAGTTTGGCGAAGGTTTGCTGACCACATTCGATCTTGCTTTCTATCCAAAAGATAAAGGGCCTTATAATTTTGAATCAACCAATGCACGGATCGACGCCAATGGCAGACTTCGTTTTCCCCGCCAGTCATGGGGCGGCCTGATGCGCTATATCGACCAGACGGATTTCGAGACCAACAATATTGAGTTCATTGAATTCTGGGTACAGGATCCATTTATTACCAACACAGGCAATCCTAATGGCGGCCAGTTATACTTCAACCTGGGTAATATCTCTGAAGATGTGTTACGTGATGGTAAGCGCCTTTATGAGAATGGACTGCCTACCACTACCAACAATGCGCCGGTTGATAATAATACGGTTTGGGGTAAAGTGCCTGCGAACCCGCTACAGGTAACCAACGCATTCAGCAATGAACCAGAAGACAGGCCCTTGCAGGATGTAGGTTTTGATGGCTTGCGCGACAGTGAAGAAAAAACAAAATTCTCCCCTTACCTCAATTCCCTGCAAACCAATTTTGGTTCAGGTTCTTTAATTTATCAGAAAGCATCTGCCGATCCTTCCGCGGATAACTTCAGGGCATACCGTGATCCTTTCTTTGACCAGGGTCCAATAGCTGGTATCCTCGAACGCTATAAGAATATCAATAACCCGCATGGTAATTCACCGGTAGCAGATAACAATACCGAATTCTTCAATGCATTCACCCAGTACCCCGACCAGGAAGAACTGAACAGGGACAATACCATGAATGAAGTGGAAGAATATTTCCAGTATAGAGTGGATATCAAGCAAAATATGACGGTTGGAACCACACCTTATCTAACCGATGTAAGAACGCCGGTCGTTACATTGGCGAATGGAACAACCCGTACGGAGAGATGGTATTTGTTCCGCATCCCGATCGACCAGTACCAGGTTAAAGTGGGCAACATCCCGGACTTCAAGTCGATCCGCTTTATCCGTATGTTCATGACGGGCTTTGATGATTCACTGGTCATGCGTTTTGGAAAGCTTGAACTCGTCCGCAACCAGTGGAGAAAATATAAGTATGAGCTCGACAGTACGGGTCTTTATACAAGATTGCCTCAACCTGACCCTACTGCTGTGAATACACTGGCTGTAAACATCGAGGAGAACGATCAGCGTCAGCCGATCCCTTATCGCATACCTCCCGGTATCGAAAGACAGCAGCAGTTGAGCAATAACAATGTTCCTTTATTTCTGAATGAGCAATCGCTCAGTATGCAGGTATGCGGTCTTAACCGATATGAAGGTCGCGGTATCTTCAAAACGATGAACCTGGATATGCGCCAGTATAAAAGATTGCAGATGTTCATCCATGCTGAGTCCGTGCAGGGTTTTCAGCCATTGAATGATGGAGATATGAATGCTGTGATCCGTATCGGTAATGATTTCTCAGGTAACTATTATGAAATAAAGATTCCGATGCATATCACACGGTTTGGAGAAACGGACAGTGCACGGATATGGCCCGATGGGAACTACCTGGATTTTGATCTAGATGAATTGACCAAATTGAAAACGAAAAGGAACAAGCAGGGTTTTAACCCGTCACAATATTTTAAAGAAACAAAAACCGATGGAAGGTCCTATGCCATCCTTGGTAATCCTAATCTCGGTGAAGTGAGAGGAATGCTTTTAGGTGTAGAGAACGTAAGGATAGAATCCATCTGCACCGAAATTTGGTTCAACGAACTACGTCTTTCCGAGCTGGATGAAAAAGGAGGTTGGGCCGCCAATGCAAGAGTGGAATTCCGACTCGCCGACCTCGGTTCACTAACGATTGCGGGTACTGCCCGAACACAGGGATTCGGCACACTCGAACAAAGAGTCAATGAAAGGAGCAGGGAGGATGTGTACACTCTGGATGCGACGGCCACCATTGAAGCAGGAAAATTGTTACCCAAGAAATTAGGATTGCAGGTCCCCGTATATGCAGGTATGAGCATTCGCAGCAGTACACCAGAGTATGATCCTTTTGATCTTGACCTCAACCTGAAAGAGAAACTGAAAGAAACAGCTCCAGAAAAAAGAGATTCTATCCGTAACGATGCCAGGGATGTGACGACCATTAAAACGGTGAACCTTACCAATGTCCGGAAATTGAAAACGGATGGTAAACGTCCAAAGATCTGGAGTGTGACCAATTTTGATCTCAACTACTCTTATATCCAGACATTAAGCCATAACCCGCTTATTGAAAAAGATGAGTTGCGTCGCACGCGGGGAGCAGTAGGATATACCTATGCACCACAGAGTAAACCGATAGAGCCATTTAAAAAATGGATCAAATCCAAATCGTCCTGGTTAGCACTGATCAGGGATTTCAATGTAAACCCTGCTCCTTCACAGATCGCATTCAGGGCCGACCTGTTCAGGCAATTCGGTGCTACACAGCTTCGTAATGTAGGTGGAGGACCCTATAAGATACCCGAGACCTACAATAAATATTTCACGTTCGACCGTTATTATATCTTACAATGGCCGATCACGCAATCGATCAATATAGATTTCAGCGCAACCAACTTTGCACGTATCGATGAACCCATTGGCCGTATTGATACCAAAGAAAAGAAAGACGTTATCCGGAAAAATGTGTTCAAAGGTGGAAGGAATACAGAGTATCGCCAGGAGTTGACAGTAACTTATAATGTACCGACTCAGAAGATACCTTTCCTTGCGTGGACATCACTCAGGGCCAGCTATAATACAAAATACAACTGGCTCGCCGGCTCATTGCTTGAGCGTAATCCGCCGATCATTAATCTCGGTAATACAATTGCCAACACCCAAACAAGAACTATCAATGGCGAATTGAAGTTCGAAGAGCTTTATAATAAGTCACGTTTCTTAAGAGCCGTGAACAGCGACCAGCCTGCACCGAAACAAGGCAATAATAATAACAAGGATAAGAACAACAACAATAAAGCGCAGGCTGCGGGTCCGCAACAAGCGGGTGCCGCTGTAGATGCCAAACCTGATACTATCCGTAACAAGCAAGGGAAGATCATCAGGATCAAAATGCCGAAGAAGAAAAAAGAGAAGAAGGTTAAGGAAAAGAAAGATCCTAACCAGCTTCCAACTGTTGGAGCGATACCTAAATTCTTCCTGCGGATGGCAACAGCACTAAAGAGGGTAGGTATTCAATACACGGAAGATTTTGGAACGACACTCCCCGGGTATATGGATAGCACACAGGTGCTGGGTTATAACCTGAAGAGTGGTCAACCCGGGTTCCGATATATTTTCGGTTATCAACCCGATACCAACTGGATAAATAATTTCGGCGCCAAAGGATTACTATCAACGGATACCTTAGTGAGCCGGATGATACAGCAGCGTTATAATCAGCGTTTGAACCTCACCGCACAGGTAAGTCCTTTCCGTGATTTTAATATTGATATCAACCTCGATAAGACATTCGACAAGCAATATTCAGAGTTGTACAAGGATACGAGTAAGTTCGACAACGTAGGTCTTACCAGGCTCAATCCTTATGCATTTGGAAGCTTTAATATCAGTTATATTTCTTTCCAGACCCTTTTCACCAAATTCGACCCCAATATTCTTTCAGAGACATTCAAGACATTTGAAAATAACAGGACGATCCTATCGAGGAAACTCGCAGGTCTGAATCCTTACCAGGGCGGAACGATAGATCCGAATGACCCGGCCTACTTCAAAGGTTACGGCCGCTATGCACAGGATGTCGTGATACCCGCTTTCCTTGCGGCATATACCAATAAGGATCCGATGAGCGTGAAGATGACAAAGAATAACAACCCGAACCTTCGCTCCAATCCATTCTCCGGTCTTGTTCCTAAACCTAACTGGACCCTTACTTATAATGGCCTGTCAAGGATCAAAGGACTGGATAAGATATTTACCAATTTCAGTATACGGCACGGATACCACAGTTCGCTTAGCATGAACAGTTTCAACACCGCACTGTTATTTTTGGATCCGCTTCGGATCGGTTATCCTTACTTCAGGGATACACTGACCGGGAACTTCATTCCTTACTTCCTGGTGCCGAACATCACGATACAGGAATCGTTCGATCCGCTGATCGAAGTGGATGTTACGTTTACCAACCAGCTCAGCGTCCGCTTTGAATTTGCCAAGCGCCGCCAGCTTAGCTTAAGCCTGATCGATTATCAACTGGCTGAGAACCGCTCTACCGAAGTTACTTTCGGTCTCAACTGGAGACAGAAAGGTGTGCCGCTGATCAAGAAATTACCTTTCCTCAAGGGTTCACTGGATAATGATGTTACGATCCGTTGTGATTTCAGTTTGCGGGATGATGCAACAGCCAACAGTAAACTCGACCAGCGGACCTCGTTCGGTACAGCGGGTCAGAAAGTGATACGCCTGGCGCCTTCTATTGATTACGTGGTGAACAACAGGGTGAGTATGAAACTTTATTTCGAACAGAACAAAAGCATACCTAAGATCAGTAATGCCTTTCCGATCACGAATACAAGAGCAGGCTTGCAGGTACGAATTTCCTTGAATCAATAGTTATTCCTCCTTAAAGACATTTTGCTTTGTCATGCCGGGGCACGAGGCATCTGTTTTAAGCCTTCTTTGTTGGAACCATAAATGCGATGATCTCCTTTGAAGAGTTTATTCATTGTCATGCCGGGCCACGAGGCATCTGTTTTAAGCCTTCTTTGTCGGACCCATAAATGCGATGATCTTCTTTGAAGAGTGTACTCATTGTCATGCCGAGGTACGAGGCATCTTCCGGACATCGGAGACCCCGTTCTCGCGGTCGACCAGTCGGTTCCCTCGTACGCATGATCCGATGTCCGGGAGATGCCTCGTCCCTCGGCATG
>DATLCB010000236.1:0-5411 GCA_035526625.1 Chitinophagaceae bacterium | reverse complement strand
TTGACCCGGACAGTGAAGGTAAGAGCCGCTTTGAGCAAATGCTTGACATTTTCATGCAGTTGCTCACCTACACAAGTGGTGATGTGGCGGAAGCATTACAATGGATGAATGAGCTCGATAAACAATACCAGCTTACCGATGATGAATATGGTATGGGTGATTTTATCGAAGAACTCAGGGAAAAAGGATACATCACTGATAATAATGAACAGGGGGAGATCAAGATCACTCCCAAAACTGAACAGAGTATCCGCAGGAGAAGCCTTGAAGATATATTTGGCAAGCTGAAAAAAACCAAGCAGGGCGATCATCATAGTTTCAAGCCCGGCCAGGGAGATGAACTGAATCCGGAAACCAGGCAGTTCCAGTTTGGCGATATGCTGGAGCAAATTGATTTTACCGAAAGCATCCGCAATGCGCAGATCAATCATGGCATCGATAGTTTCCGTATGCAGGAGGATGATCTCAGCATAAGAGAGACAGATTTCAAAGCCCAGACCTCCACGGTGCTGATGATCGATATTTCCCACTCCATGATCTTATATGGTGAAGACAGGATCACACCTGCTAAAAAAGTAGCCATGGCCCTGAGTGAACTGATCCAGACAAAATATCCAAAAGACACACTCGACATTGTTGTGTTTGGCAATGATGCCTGGCCGATAGAAGTGAAGGACCTTCCTTATTTACAGGTTGGGCCGTATCATACTAATACTGTGGCGGGTCTTGAATTGGCAATGGATATCTTACGGAGAAGAAAGAACCCGAACAAACAGATATTTATGATCACTGATGGTAAGCCCACCTGTTTGAAGATCGGGAAGCGATATTATAAAAATAGTTTTGGTCTTGACAGGAAAGTAGTGAACCGTTGTATCAATTTAGCAGCACAATGTAAAAAGCTGAAGATCCCGATCACCACTTTCATGATCGCCACGGACCCCTACCTCCAACGTTTTGTGCAGGAGTTTACGGAAATGAATAACGGGAAAGCATTTTTTGCATCGCTGGATAAATTGGGAGCTTTTATATTTAAGGATTTTGAAAGCGGGAAGAGGAAAACTGTTTATTAGTCTGAACCATGATTTGGGGAGATTATAAGATTGAGAGATTATGGCGGAATATAAGTACAAGGAGATAACTGAAAAAATCATTGGTTCATCAATGAAAGTTCATGCAGCTCTGGGTAATGGCTTCCAGGAAGTGATCTACCAGAGAGCGTTAGAAATCGAAATGGGTGAAACTGGTTTGAAATTCGCGAGAGAATTCAGTATGCCCATTTACTATAAAGGAAAAAATATTGGAGAAAGAAGAGTCGATTTCTTTGTTGAAGATAAGATCATGGTCGAGCTAAAAGCGATCATACAGTTGGAAAAAGTACATCTCGCACAGGCAAAAAACTATCTTGAAGCTTACAATATGCAGGTTGGCTTGCTGATAAATTTTGGCAGTATCAGTCTGGAGTTTAAAAGACTCGAAAATCAAAAATTTAAAAATTCTGAGTTTCATGGCAATCTATAAATCCACCCAAATCATGGTTCAGACAATAAAGAATCTAGGTGAGCTAAAAGCTTCAGGCTATAAACCCCGGAGCATCAAAGAAGAGATAAGACATAACCTTATTGCTAAGCTGAAAAAGAATGAGCCGACCTTTTCCGGCATTGTGGGTTATGAGGATACGGTGATACCCGACGTGGAGAGAGCATTGCTGAGCCAGCATAATATTTTGTTCCTTGGCCTTCGTGGCCAGGCGAAAACACGGATGGCCCGGCAGATGACAGAATTGCTGGATGAATATATTCCATGCATCGCAGGTAGTGATATCAACGACGACCCGTTGGACCCAGTCTCTAAATATGCAAAGGAAGAGATCGCTACACATGGCGATGATACCCCGATCCGTTGGATCCATAGGAGCGAACGATATGGAGAGAAACTCGCTACACCCGATGTAAGTGTAGCCGACCTGATCGGTGATATAGATCCCATAAAAGCTGCGAACCTCAAGCTCAGCTTCGCTGATGAACGGGTGATACATTATGGTATCATTCCGAGAAGCAACCGGGGCATCTTCGTGATCAACGAACTGCCTGATCTGCAGGCAAGAATACAGGTTGCCTTATTTAACATCTTAGAAGAAGGCGACGTGCAGATACGTGGCTTTAAACTTCGATTACCACTCGATATTCTGTTTGTATTTACGGCCAACCCGGAAGATTATACTAACCGGGGTTCTATCGTTACTCCTTTAAAGGACCGGATCGAAAGCCAGATACTAACCCACTATCCAAAAAGCCTCGAAGAAGCCCTGGCGATCACGGAACAGGAAGCTAAGATCGATGAAGATCAAAAAACAAAGGTCAGTGTCAGCGATCTGGTGAAAAGACTCATAGAACAAGTAGCTTTTGAAGCAAGAAGCAGTGAATTGGTTGATAAGAAAAGTGGAGTTAGCGCCAGGCTCACCATCTCTGCATTTGAAAATGCGATCAGTTCTGCCGAAAGAAGAGCTATTACAAATAATGAAAAACAGACACAGGTCTGGATCAGCGATCTCGCGGGTATCATTCCATCTATTACCGGTAAGGTCGAATTGGTATATGAAGGCGAGCAGGAAGGTCCGTACCAGGTTGCCATGAATTTAGTTGACAAGGCCATCCGCTCACAGTTCATTCAATATTTCCCCAACCCGGATCAATTAAAGAAAAAAAGGAATACGGGTAAGCCATCACTGGAAGAACAGAAAGATGATAATCCTTACCGGCCCATTACGCAATGGTTCGATAAAGGTAACCACCTGAATATTTCTTTCAATACTACTGATAAAGACAAGATCCTGGTGCTGTATAAGGTGGATGGTCTTCATTCACTGGTAAAGAAATATTTTCCCAAAGCCAATGACGAACAGGCTGCCCTGCTGATGGAATTCGTTTTGCATGGCCTGGCGTCTTATTCCCTGATCAGTAAAAAAATGTTCGAAGGTAAAATAGAGTTCAAGGATCTTGTGGGCAGCATGATGAACTTTAATGAGAAGGATTTTGAATTTGATGAAGAAGCTTGAGTGATCAACCTTTCGGAGTTTTGTCACGCCGACGAAGGAGGAGTCTGTGAGATTTCTATTAAAGAATACAATTTTTTCAGATGCCTCGTACCCCGGCATGACAAAGCCTTCAGAGAGTCTGCTTTCTAAACAATATTCACTTCTCTCTGCAGGATAACTCCAAACTTCTTCTTCACGCTTTGCAGTATCTCTTCGCTCAGCTGGTAGATCTCAGATCCTGTAGCATTGCCATAATTAACCAGCACCAATGCCTGCTTTGCATGACAGCCGGCATCACCCCTTCGGAATCCTTTCCAGCTCACAGTGTCTCTACCAGAGTCGACCTTCGGACCGCATTGCTCGATCAGCCAGCCTGCGGCAAGCTTCACATTCCCATTGGGTAATGGATAACCAACAATAGAAGGGAATTTCTCCAGCAGTATGGAAAACTGTGAAGCAGGTATTGTTGGATTTTTAAAGAAACTTCCCGCATTGCCGGTCTCTTTGGGGTCGGGAAGTTTGGACGAACGGATATGGATCACTGCATCTGAGATGGCTTTGATCGAAACTTCTTTTACACCCATGCGTTCAAGCTCCTGTTCGATGGCACCATAGCTGGTATTGAACCTGGGCTTTTTCTTCAACTGGCAGGTGACATTGAGAATAACAAACTGGTCCTTATATTTTTCTTTGAAAACGCTTTCGCGATAACCAAATTCACAATCTGCTTTGGTAAATGTAACCAGTTTCCTTTCCTTGAGATGATATGCGTCGAGGCTCCAAAACACATCATCCATCTCCACTCCATAAGCGCCGATATTCTGCATGGGTGATGCGCCAACGTTTCCAGGGATCAACGAAAGATTTTCGATACCTCCCCAATTCTTACCAATGCAATACAATACAAACTGGTGCCAGTTCTCCCCTGCCCCAGCTTTTACATACACATGGTCGGTATCCTCATGCAATTCAGTGATGCCCCTTATTTCATTTTTGAGAACCAGTCCGTCATAGTCTTTGGTAAGAAGGATATTGCTTCCTCCACCAAGGATCAAAGACGTGAGTCGTGAGGCGTGAGTGGTAAGCTCCTCTAACTCATCAACATCCTTAAATGCGGCGAAATATCTTGCCCGGGCATCTATCCCGAATGTATTATAGGCCCTGAGTGAAATATTTTCCCGTATCTGCATACTGCAAAAATGGTGAATATATGGGTTTTCGGTATATTCAATCACAAACTCTTTAACACAAACTATACCAATGAAACATATTGTTATACTCTTGGGCTGTTCTGTAACTATGTTCCTGTCTTATGGACAAACTGCGGAACTGCTTTACAAAAAAGGTGATTCGCTATACCGGGCGAAGGATTATAAAAATGCAGCATCGAATTATTCGGCTGCAATAAAGATGCAAGGGAAAAATGCGGACCTGAATAATTATTGGCGTGCTGCAAGCCGCTGGGCGGCGGCGGGCGATGCTGATAGTTCCTTTTATTTCCTTGATATCCTTTCATCATCAGCCGAAATTTCAGTGGGCGATGTAAATGGTGTTGATACCGATAAAGACTTCAACTCCGTAAAAAAAGATAAAAGATGGGCCTCCACATTCGACAAAATGATGAGCCGTGCCGCATCCAATTATAATATGGAAGAACTGATATATGGAAGAAAGGACGGCATTGCTTTGACCATGCTCCAGGTCAAACCATCAAAGTCAAATGGCATATCGATCATCTGGGTGATCGCAGGTTCCTGGTTCTCTTCCTACCAGCAGGCAGAAAGGACCATCCGTCCTTCATCAATGTTCCTTAACAAAGGTTATACTGTTTTCCTCGTAATAGTAGGTTCACAACCGAGGTATGCTATACCAGACGAGATCGAAGATGTAAAAAGAGCAGTTCGTTATATTCGCTTCAATGCAAAGCAACTTAAAATAGATCCGGATCGTATTGGTATTACAGGTGGATCAGCGGGTGGTCATCTTTCTTTGAGCGTTGCCACTGCAGATGAAAAAATGGATTCGCTTAGCCGCGATCCTGTAGACCGGGTGTCTTCAAGGGTGCAGGCGGCAGCAGTACTTTACCCGCCAACTGATTTACTAAATTGGGGAGCAACGGGAGCCAATTTTGTCAATATAAAAGAGCTCCAATTGGCGAATGCGATATACGGCGCATTGGATTTCACCAAGTGGAATGCTCTCACCAGCACCTATGATCATATAAGCGATACGGCTACGCGTAATAAGATCGCAAGGGATATTTCTCCTTTTTATTTTGTTTCACCCGATGACCCGCCTATTCTCATTATTCATGGTGATGCGGATAAGGTCGTTCCACTACAGCAATCAGAAATATTTGTTGCACGGCTAAAGG
>DATLCB010000235.1:0-9897 GCA_035526625.1 Chitinophagaceae bacterium | reverse complement strand
CTTATCGAAATAATAAAACCCCGGCTATCGCCAGGGCTTTTACTATTTTGTCGGGTGGACTGGATTCGAACCAGCGACCCCTTGCACCCCATGCAAGTACGCTACCGGGCTGCGCCACCACCCGAATTTCTATCGGTAACTGTCCTAATACTCCTTCGGAGGAAGGCAAATGTACAGCAGTATCAGGCAACTTTAAAATCAAAAACAATCCATTATCTTCGCCCCTTAATGAAGCTACTCATTAAGCAGGCCCGCATCGTTGACCCTCTCTCCCCCTTCAACGGACAAACAACTGATATTTTAATTGAAGATGGCATTATTACCCAGGTGGGAAATAAAATAACGGTTAAGACCGACAGGGAGATACGTTTTGAGGAGCTTCATGTCTCTCCGGGCTGGGTGGATGTCTTTGCTAATTTCGCCGACCCCGGATATGAATTCAAGGAAACGATCGAGACAGGCGCCGCTGCTGCCGCGGCCGGAGGTTACACAGATGTAATGCTGATCCCGAATACAAAACCGGTTGTTCATGATAAATCTGGCGTGGAGTATATCAAACAAAAAGGTCGCTCACTCCCGGTCAATATCCATCCGCTCGGCGCTATCACAAAGAACACTGAAGGAAAAGAGCTCGCCGAAATGTATGACATGAGGAACAGCGGCGCTATTGCTTTCAGTGACGGGCTGAATGGTGTTCAATCTTCCGGTTTATTAGTGAAAGCGCTGCAATATGTAAAAGCATTTGATGGGATCCTGATACAACTGCCCGATGATAAAAGTATCAACCCGCAGGGATTGATGAACGAAGGTATTATCTCCACGCAACTCGGTTTGCCAGGTAAACCTGCGGTGGCCGAAGAGCTGATGGTGGCCAGGGATATCACACTAGCACATTACGCGGGATCCAAACTGCACTTTACAGGTATCAGCACCAAAAGATCACTCGAATATATTAAAAGAGGAAAGGAAAGCGGAGCTGCTATTAGCTGTTCAGTCACACCTTACCATCTTTTCTTTTCGGATGAGGACCTTACCGGTTACGACACGAACCTGAAAGTGAATCCGCCACTCCGTAATAAAGAGGATCGATCAGCATTACTGAAAGCAGTGGAAGATGGAACAGTTGATTGTTTTGCTTCTCATCATCTGCCGAATGACTATGATAGTAAAGTGATCGAATTTGAATATGCTAAATATGGGATGTTGAGCCTCGAAACAGCTTTTGCTGTGATAAGAACAGCGTTGCCTTCTTTAAAAATAGATAGATTAGTAACACTTCTTTCGGCAAATCCCCGCAAGCTATTCGGTCTTGAACCCGCAACGATCAAAGAAGGTATGCCAGCTTCGCTGACTTTATTTGACCCGTCAAAAAAATGGGTGGTGAAAGATGACCATTTGCGGTCAAAGTCGCGGAATTCGCCTTTTATCGGTAAGGAACTTACCGGCAGTGTGATCGGCATTATTAACCATGAACACATTGTTATAAATTAACCGGCTGCATGCAGATAAAACTTTCACCTGCGGTAAAAGGGCTGATCACTGCTGCGCTGATGATCACACTCTTCCTGGTCATTTATCAAACGAGTAAAGATTCGGGTAGCAGTCTGCAGTATTTGGTATATGGCCTTTATGGCGCAGGGATCATCTGGACATTGCTGGCTTTTCGCGGATCGCCCGCGTTTACAGGTAAGTTCGGCGAATTATTCAGCCAGGGTTTTAAATGCTTTGTTGTAGTGACGCTTTGTGTAGCGATATTCTATGGTGTATTCAATTCCATGCATCCTGAGTTCGCCAATGAAACTGCAGCGCGGTACAAGGAACAGCTGTTAAAAGAAAAAAATAAACTGCCTACTGAAATAGAAGATGCTGTTACCACTTTTAAAAAACAATACACTTTAAAACTTGTTTCAGGGGCAATTTTCGGATATTTGATCATTGGCGCAGGTATCACGGCTGCTATGTCGGCACTATTAACCCGGAGAAAATAATTCATGGATCTATCCATCGTCATACCCCTTATTGATGAAGCAGAATCTTTGCCTGAATTAACGGCCTGGATCGAAAAAGTAATGAATGAGAATCGTTACAGCTACGAGGTGATCTATGTGGATGATGGCAGCAGCGATAATTCCTGGGAAGTGATCGAGAACCTCCAATCAAAGAACCCGAACATCAAAGGCATCAAGTTCCAGCGCAATTATGGTAAGTCAGCCGGTCTGAATGAAGCTTTCCGTGCCGCCACCGGCGATGTGGTTATAACTATGGATGCCGACCTTCAGGATAGTCCCGATGAGATCCCCGAACTCCGCCGGATGATCGTGGAAGATGGTTTTGATATGGTAAGCGGCTGGAAGAAGAAACGCTACGATAATACGTTAACCAAAAATATCCCTTCGAAGTTCTTCAATGCAGTTACCCGCAGGGTCTCCGGCATCAAACTTCACGATTTTAATTGTGGGCTAAAAGCTTATAAGAACCGGACGATAAAAGGTATCGAGGTCTATGGTGAAATGCACCGTTACATACCGGTATTGGCGAAGTGGTCGGGTTTTAAAAAGATAGGCGAGAAAGTTGTCGAGCACAGGGCAAGGAAGTATGGAAGATCTAAGTTCGGATGGCGAAGGTTTGTCAACGGTTTTCTTGACCTGCTATCCATCAGCTTTGTAGGCAAATTCTCGAAGAGGCCTATGCATTTTTTTGGTTTATGGGGAACTTTATTTTTCCTTTTGGGTCTGGGCATCTCACTATACCTGATCATATCCAAGATCGTCAACAGTGATTTTCCCTTGACCAATAAACCTGGCTTTTATCTTGCGCTCACTTCTCTGGTGATCGGTATGCAATTATTCCTCGCAGGTTTTATCGGCGAACTTATTTCCCGGAATGCACCTGGCCGCAACAGCTATATCGTTGAAAAGAAAACAGGGCTCTGATGGCGAAGGTTGTTATCATAGGTCCGGCTCACCCGCTGCGGGGTGGACTCGCCACTTTCAACCGACGCCTGGCCAAAGAATTCATTCAGCAGGGAAATGAGTGTTCAATTTATTCTTTCTCGCTGCAATACCCTTCATTTTTATTTCCCGGTAAAACACAATTCAGTGATGAACTGGCACCGCAAAATCTCACCATACATACGGTGATCAATTCTATTAATCCCTTCAACTGGATCAAAATTGGCAACCGGCTTAAAAAAGAAAGACCCGACCTTATCGTTGTCCGCTTCTGGTTGCCATTCATGGGACCAGCATTAGGGACCATCCTGCGAAGGGTAAGAAAGAACAAGCATACAAAGATCATTTGTATTGCCGATAACGTCATACCGCATGAAAAAAGAGCCGGCGACAAGCCTTTCACCAGATACTTTTTGAAAAGCTGTGATGCTTTTATCACGATGAGCGAAAAAGTGATGACCGATCTGCGGTTGTTTCAAAAAACAAAGCGTGCCAAACTTGTCTCACATCCTCTTTATGATAATTTTGGTGAGATCATCCCGAAGCACCTGGCAAGAAAGCATCTGGGGCTCCCGGAAAATGACAATATTATTTTGTTCTTCGGTTTTATCCGCCAATACAAAGGACTTGACCTGTTACTGGAAGCGATGTCGGTACTGAAGAACTACAAACCTCAAACTACAAACTACAAACTTCTGATCGCAGGTGAATTCTATGAGGATGAAAAACAATACAAAGAACAAATAGACAGACTTGGAATAAAAGACCGATTAATATTGAGGACCGATTTTATTCCCGACAGCGAAGTAAAATATTACCTCTGTGCCGCAGATGCCGTGATACAACCTTACCGGAATGCCACACAAAGCGGCGTCACTCCCCTGGCCTATCATTTTGAAAAACCCATGGTCGTGACCAATGTTGGCGGACTACCAACACTCGTTCCCCACGAAAAAGTGGGATTGGTTGTTGAACCCGATCCTCAAGCTATTGCCGATGGCATAATTCGTTTCTACCAATTAGGAGAGAATTATTTTATTCCGCATCTACGGGAAGAAAAACAGAAATATTCGTGGGAAAAACTGGTGGACGCGATCTTTAATTTAGCAGATTTGTAAAAGTGAAAGGTGAGATGTCAAACGTCAAACGCTCCACATTTACTTAACGCTAAATCGAGACGGTGTTTATCCAACTAAATCACAAATCCCTGAAGGTTTATGTTGCTGTCCGCGAACTCACCAAAGAAATTTATAAGCTATCGAAGTTATTACCTGCGGATGAAAAATTTAATATGGTACAACAGATTCGCAGAGCAGCATTATCGGTTAAACTGAACCTCGCAGAAGGCTGTTCCAGACGTTCGGGCCTGGAGAGGAAACGATATCTGGAAATATCCAGAGGCTCACTTATCGAAATTGATGCTGCATTAGAAACAGCAGTAGATCTGGAATACTATAGAAGTGAGGAATTGAAAAAGGCAGGCGAACTTTAAATAAGTGTTTTGCTATGTTATCTAATATGATCCGTTAAATTTGCTCGTCTCGTTTCACGTTTGACTTTTCACCTTTGACCTAATTATGATCTTCAGAAGTAAAGCCCCTTTACGGATCGGCTTAGCCGGAGGCGGTACGGACGTCAGTCCTTACAGCGATATCTACGGCGGCGCCATCCTCAATGCAACGCTTTCTTTATATGCTACGGCCACCATCGAACTGATCGATGAAAAAAAAATCATTCTTGCAGCTATTGACCAGGGTGAAGAGCAGCAATTTGATTGGTCGCCAGCATTACCTATAAACGGAAAACTTGACCTTTTAAAAGGTGTATACAACCGTATTCAAAAAGATCATGGGATGAAAGAACAAGGCTTTCGTCTTTCTACCTATGTTGATGCGCCTGCCGGTTCGGGCCTGGGCACTTCCTCCACTCTCGTGGTAGCTATCATCGGTGCATTTGCTGAAATGCTGCGGCTGCCATTAGGCGAATATGATATGGCCCATTATGCCTATGAGATAGAAAGAAAAGACCTGGAACTCGCAGGAGGTAAGCAGGATCAATATGCCGCTACTTTCGGCGGTGTGAACTTTATGGAATTCTATGCCGGCGATAAAGTGATCGTGAACCCGCTAAGGGTAAAAGAAGAACACCTGTTCGAACTGGAAAACAATCTGCTTCTTTATTATACTGCTACCAGCCGCGAATCCGCCAATATCATAAAAAAGCAAAGCAGGAATGTGACTGACAAAAAGGAAAGCTCCATTGAAGCAATGCACCAGCTCAAACAACAGGCCCAGATGATGAAAGAGGCTTTGTTGAAAGGTCGTTTAAATGAGATCGGCGAGATACTTGATTTTGGTTTTCAGCAAAAGCGCCAAATGGCAGATGGCATCAGTAACCCGCTGATGGAAGAGATTTATGAAACGGCAAAAAAAGCGGGAGCGACAGGCGGAAAAATATCCGGCGCGGGTGGTGGCGGCTTTATGATCTTTTATTGCCCGGGAACAACTAAACATAAAGTAATTAAAAGTTTGGAGAACTTTGGCGGCAGGCACCGGAATTACCAGTTTGTGGAGAATGGCTTGAAAACCTGGACCCTTTGATAATCAGAAATAAGAAATCAGGAATAAGGAATGAGAAAGTAAATACAGTAAACGGACTAATCCATAATTTCTGATACCTAATTCCTAATACCTAATTCCTTTTTATATGGATAAGATCAAAAATATCATCACTGCTTCAATCGAAACAAAGCAAAAAATAATAACCGACGTCGCTTTACTTACGACCATACAAAAAGTAGTTGACATAATAACTATGGCTTTTAAAAATGGTAAGCGGGTTTATTTTTGCGGCAATGGCGGGAGCGCTGCGGATGCGCAACACCTCGCGGCAGAATTCTCCGGCCGTTTTTATACTGATCGCAAAGCATTACCTGCCGAAGCGCTGCATTGTAACAGTTCCTACCTGACAGCTGTGGCCAACGATTATGGCTTTGACGTTGTTTATTCGAGGATGATTGAGGGTATTGGTGAAGCCGGGGATGTACTGGTGGGACTTTCCACTTCCGGTAATTCAGGAAATATCATCAATGCTTTTGAAGCGGCAAAGAAAAAAGAAATGATAACGATCGCCTTCACTGGTGAAACAGGCGGAAAGATGAAAGGCATGGCTGATCATCTTATCTATGTGCCTTCCACTGATACTCCGCGCATCCAGGAAAGTCATATCACCATCGGCCATATCATTTGCCAATTAGTTGAAGAAAAATATTTTGGTTAAAGAAGTGATCATATTGGCTGGGGGTTTGGGCACCAGATTACGTGACACCGTCCCCGGTCCTAAATGCATGGCGCCCGTTGCAGGAAGACCCTTTCTTTTTTATGTTATCAATTATCTCCGCAGCCAGGGAATTGAAAAATTCATCTTTTCCCTTGGTCACCTGCACGAAGTGATAGAAAAATACCTTGCAGAGCAATTCCCTACACTCAATTATCAATGTTCGGTTGAGGATGAACCTTTGGGAACAGGCGGTGCGATCAGGCTTGCCTCCTTGGTGGCAAGCGACAAAAATGTAGTGATCGTCAATGGTGATACTCTGTTTAGGGCAAATATCCGGGAGGCTGCAACATTTCATGAGGACAATGATGCTGAATGTACACTACTGCTGAAACCGATGAAGGATTTTGATCGCTTTGGTGTTGTACAAACTGATAAGAATGGATTGGTGACCAAGTTTAAGGAAAAACAACCTTATAAAACAGGTAATATCAACGCTGGTGTTTACC
Source organism: Chitinophagaceae bacterium (assembly GCA_035526625.1). GTDB lineage: Bacteria > Bacteroidota > Bacteroidia > Chitinophagales > Chitinophagaceae > JJ008. The sequence continues at coordinate 3,161 of DATLCB010000235.1, read as the reverse complement.
TGCTGAATATCCCTTCTTTTCTTCAAAAAGATCATCCAGCTAAATTCTCTTTCGAAAAGAATTACCTGGAAACCGCTTACCCCAGGAAAAAGATATACGGATTGATCCAGGATGCGTATTTCATTGATATCGGTATACCGGAAGATCATAGCAGGGCACATAAAGAATTAGAAAAGCCCGTCCTTGATCTTAACAAAATTGATAAAAGCTGGTCGATCTTTATAGACCGCGACGGCGTGATCAACCATGAAAAAAAAGAAGACTATATCCGTAACCCCGAAGAGTTCCGTTTCTACGATGGCGTGAAAGAAGCCTTTCATAAGATCAGTAAAAAGTTCGGGAAAGTCATCATCGTAAGCAATCAAAGAGGCATTGGCAGGAGCCTTATGACTGAAACTGATCTTGCCGGGATCCATTCTTTGATGCAACAGGAAATTGAATCGATCGGCGGACGGATAGATGCGATCTATTATTGTACCAGTACCGATAATAAACACCCTGACAGAAAACCAAATCCAGGGATGGCCTTCAGTGCCGCACTTGATATTACTGATATTGATCTCTCCCGGTCACTAATGATCGGTAATAAACTGAGTGATATGCTTTTCGCTAAAAATGCCGGTATGTACAGCGTGTTTGTAGCCACCACCAACCCGGATATTCCCTTTCCACACCCGGATGTTGACCTGCGTTTCAACTCCCTTCCTGATTTTGCCAATAGTTTGTGAGGAGCCACAAAATTTTACAACCCTTTTAGCGTTAGCTACATCTTAAAGCCTGTATGACTTGTAACTTTGCGCGGAGATCAAAATACCATTATTGAAAAACAGCTTACTCATACTATCCCTGCTTTTGGCCTGCCACTTTTCTTTTGGTCAAAAGATCTCCAGCGCCGACCTGAAGAAATTAAGAGCTAAGGAAGATACCCTGCTGGAATATTCCCGGTACCTTAATACAGACAGCCTCACAGAAGACAGGATGGTTTCCGACAGCATTTTTACCAAAACACTGGTGAGAGCTTTACTTATAAAAAATTCCTTTTACTATCCTTTTGATTCGTTGCGCGGAGTTTCTAAACTCTACTCTCCTGATACTACTTTCCGCATTTTTTCCTGGAACATCAGTTATGACGATTATTATCATCGCCAGCGTGGCGCTATTCAAATGAGGACTGCCGACGGCTCTCTTAAATTATTACCACTCCGGGATGTTTCCGAATTCACGGACAAGCCTGAAGACTCCGTTCGTACCCGAGGCAATTGGATCGGCGCTACTTATTACAATATGACCAAAACACAATTCAAAGGGAAGAACTATTATACACTTTTCGGTTTTGATAATAATGGCGCCATGAGCAGTATGAAGTGGATAGAGGTCCTGACCTTTAATGAAAAGAATGAACCGGTCTTTGGCGGACCGCTGTTCAGTTATGAAAAGGATAGTATCCCTAAAAAACCGAAATACCGTTTTGGTATCGAGTTCAAAAAAGATGCAAGAGTGCTTGTAAACTATATACCTGATCTCGAAATGATATTGGTAGATCATCTTGTCTCAGAAACAGAACAGGATGACCTACCATGGACCTTCGTGCCCGATGGCGACCAGGAAGGTTTTAAATGGGAGAATGGCAAATGGATGCATATCGACAAGGTCTTCACCTTTAAACTACAGGATGGGCAGGCGCCCGTTGGTGAACCCTTACTTGATCCGAAAGGTAACCGCAATGAGGACAAGCTGAAGGAGAAATCGGACAAGAACAAAACCAAAGAGGGAAATAAAACACCGGTTAATTACGACAACTAAACGAAGAAGGTGAAACGTCAAAGTCAGATGTTAAAACTTATCCTTCTGCTGTCCCAGGCAACTTAGATCGATCGGTATATCTTTCATTCTACCCATTCATTAGGTGTCTGCTTTGCCCCTTGCGTTTCGTGTCTCACGTTTCACCTTTCACATCTTTCTGGGTATCTTTACCCCAATGGAGAAGTTTGAACACAGGATACAGCCACCTGCCGGTTTTACACTGGGGCTGAAGGAATTGTGGCAATACCGTGAACTCTTCTACTTTTTTACCTGGCGGGATATCAAAGTAAAATACAAACAAACTTACCTCGGCATCCTTTGGGCCTTATTACAACCACTTGGCCTGATGCTGATCTTTACATTACTCTTTACTAAAACCTGGAAGATCGACACGACCCCAGTTGCTTATCCCATTTTTGTGCTGGCAGGATTGATCCTCTGGAACCTTTTTCATTCTTCCGTTTCCCATGCAGCAGAAAGCATGATACAAAATGCAGGCATCATCCGGAAGATCTATTTTCCAAGACTTATTATTCCTGGTTCAGCTGTACTGGTAGCCTTGTTTGACTTTATAATGGGACTGACCATTTTCCTTGTCTTCTGTTTCATTTACCATCAGGCAATAAGCTGGCAGGCAATCTTTTTTTTCCCTGCGGCGATACTCATAGTAGTGATCAGTGCATTTGGCGCAGGCACGTTCTTAGCTACATTAAATGTGAAGTACCGAGATTTCCGTTACACCATGCCCTTTCTCTTACAATTCCTGTTCTTCGCCACACAGGTCATCTATCCATTACAACATATTCAGCAAAGCGGGTTAAAATATTTTCTTGCGCTCAACCCGGTAAATGCGGCCATTGAATTATTCAGAGCTCCTCTTAACGGCAATGATTTCGACAATACCGTTGTGTGGATCGGCCTCGGTTCTGCTTCCCTGTTATTTGTTACAGGTATCTTTTACTTCCGAAAAACAGAAGCCTATTTCGCGGATCTTGCCTGATGAGACCTGCCATTGAAATACGGAACCTGGGCAAGAAGTATAAGTTGTCAACCGCAAAGCGATACGTTGCGCTAAGAGATGTAATAAGCGATTCTTTCAAAAATATTTTTAAGAATGCAAGTGGTAAAGAAGAATTCTGGGCATTGCAGGACCTGGATATGGACATCATGCAGGGCGAAAGGCTCGGCATCATCGGCAGGAACGGAGCCGGCAAAAGCACCTTGCTGAAAATTATAAGTCGCATTGTTCCTCCCACCAAAGGCGAAGCGATCATCCGTGGCCGCGTAGGAAGTTTATTGGAAGTAGGCACCGGTTTCCATCCCGAACTGACAGGAAGGGAAAATATCTATCTCAATGG
>DATLCB010000234.1:0-22975 GCA_035526625.1 Chitinophagaceae bacterium | reverse complement strand
CTCCACTTTCTGATTTCTTATTCCTGATTTCTTATTTCTCATTTTATCAATAACTCTTTTCCTCAATCGAATCCAATATTCCGAGGTAACTAACATACCTGTCCTCATGAATTTCCCCGTTATTAACAGCTTCTTTAATGGCACATTCCGGCTCATTGTAGTGTAAGCAATTATTGAACTGGCAATTGTTCAGTCTTTCTCTCATCTCTGGAAAGTAATGAGATAGTTCCTGTTTCTCTATATCCACCAACCCAAATTCCCGCATGCCTGGCGTATCAATGATGCGCCCGCCCAAAGGCAAGTCGAACATCTCCGCAAAAGTGGTGGTATGCTGGCCCTTGCCGCTCCAGCCACTGATATCACCGGTTTTTAAATTCATTTCAGGGAATATCACATTCAGTAAGGAGGATTTACCGACACCGCTGTGTCCGCTGAGTAGGGTGGTCTTATTCTTTAGCAGGTCTTTCAGCTCATCGATGCCTTCGTTCTTTTCCGCGCTTATCAGGATCACTTTGTATCCTATTGCTTCATACATCTGCTTCCACTGTTCAAACTTCAGCAGTTCTTTAGTTTTGTAGATGTCAGACTTATTGAAGACAATGATCGTGGAGACATGATACATCTCGGAAGCAATAAGAAAGCGATCGATAAAACCTTGCGAGGTCCGGGGCTCTTTCAGTGTAGCCACTAACATGGATTGATCAAGATTAGCCGCAACAATATGATGCTGGTACTTATGCCGGGGGCTTTGCCGGTTGATATAATTATGCCGGTCAATGATGCTGGTGATTACCGCGGTACCATCACCATCGTTTTCCATGTCTGCTTCTACCCAATCACCAACGGCTAGCGGGTTGGTGCTGGTAATATCGTCCAGTTTTAACACACCTTTCGTTCGGCCATCCCAGGATCTGCCATTTTCATCTTTCAGGATATACCAGCTTCCGGTTGATTTATACACAAGCATCTTCATCGGGGGAAAGATAGAGAATTCTTTTCAGGGAAATTTTCTGAACAATGTAAACCGTAGCAGTAACTCTACAAATAAAAACGCAATGGCTGCTAAGACAAAGGGCAGGAATTTCTCCTCTACCCTTTTGAAAGAAGTTACTTCCACTTTTGACTTTTCCATCTGGTCGATCTGGCTATATATATTCTTTAATCCTTCCTTATCCCTTGCCCGGAAATACTGGCCACCCGTTTCAGTTGCGATCCTTTGTAATAAGGCCTCGTCGAGAAGATCTACAGCCGTATTATTCTTCTCCTTATTGCCTGTGTTCTCGATAATGGTGGTGGGCCCGGCGCTCATACCAATAGTATAAACTTTCACTCCCTGCGAACGGGCTATATCCAATGCTGTAATGGGATCGATAAGTCTTGTTTCCGGCGGATCTTCTTTACCATCGGTGAGTAAAATGATCACTTTACTTTTCCCTGTAGCTTTCGATAACCGATCAACTGCTGTAGCGAGTCCTTCACCGATAACCGTCCCATCTGCCAGGTATTTCCTGCTTTCCAGATTTTGTATTTGTGTAAGAAGTGTATTTCTGTCAGTAGTAATGGGACATTGAGTGAAACTTTCACCTGAAAAGATCACCAGCCCTATCCGGTCAACGGGGCGGCTGCGAACAAAATCCTGCGCCACTTCTTTGGCTACCTCCATCCGCGATGGAGGGATATCCCTTGAACCCATACTACCACTAACATCAATGCAGAGTACAATATCAATTCCTTCTCCGTCTGTTTTCTGTTCTTCACTTCTTTTCTGAGGTCTTGCGAGCGCAATGATCAATGAACTCAATGCCAGCAAACGAAATATAAAGGGTAAATGCCTGGCCCGGTTCTTCCAGGAATGAACGTTGAATGCATGGGCCGTTGAAACCAGGATACTTCCCTGCCGGCTATTAATCTTTTTTGCATACCACCAGGTTAGTAGCGGTAATAAAAGGAATAACCCAAAGAGAAAAGGATACGCAAAGTCCATATTTTTTATCCAGTAATAAAGCATACTTATTCTACGGCTGCTGTCTTTGAGGGTGAAGTTGTTTCTTTCTTTTCCAGATCAACGATACTGTTGCCAATATCGTTAAAGCAATTTGTGTCATCGTCGCTTGTGGGACTGTATTTTGCAAACTTTACAAAATCGCCGAGTCTCAATGCCTGCACTAATTTGTCGTACTGCTCCTTGTCCAGGTCCAGGTTCTTTAATTGTATTGCCAGGTCATCAGTTGTTTTCTGAAGAGATAATATTCCTTTCTTTTTGAAAATATAAATCCTGAATATCTCTGCGAGTCTTGTATGGAATTGTTTGGCAGCAGGTCTTTCTCTTTTTAACTGCTCCAGTTGTTTCATCGCTTCATCGTAAGCGTTTATCGCGGTCTTTGGTTGTGCTACGGGAGATTTTTTCTTCCTCTTTAAGAAATATATCATGATCAAAGCAAGTAATAACAATCCGCCTGCTGCATACCACCACCAGGGCGTCCTCTTTTTGGGTTTTACTTCGATGATATCTTTTATGTCATGGTATTCCTGTTCGGGATTAAATTCGGAAAAGACAACGTCGATCCCAATACTATCCGTTTTTGCGCTTGCGAAAGAGAAGGAGGGGATCACCCAATGACCCGAGTCAAAACTGGTGATCGTGTAAGTCCCCATTATAAGGGTACTGCCATTACTGTGTGAAGTATCGATCACAGGCTCTCCCAATATCTCAAAATGCGGGAGGCTGTCAATGCGTACAAAGGAGGGTTGTGCTTCCATAGATATGTTCGCCTTGATGGTGAGCACAAGTGGTTCTCCCAGCAAAATCTTATTCTTATTTACTGACGCGGTAATTGTTTGTGCGGTGCCGGACAATGCAGCCAGCAAGAAAAAGTAAGTAAAGAATATTTTTAGCGATCTCATTATAAAATAACAATTGCGTCACCGGTTGCGGCTTAAAAAGAATCGTTGAAGCACTTTTACATAATCATCACCTGTTTTTATATGTAACAGGTCAGAGCCGGCTTTTTTAAAATTCTGCGTGGCATAATCGGTCACCCGGAAAAATTCTTGCTCATAACTATACCGCACGAAAGAATTACTGCTATCCACCCATTTTGCTGTTTTGCTTTCTGCATCCTGCACCTGTAACAGGCCCGCATTAGGCAGCTGCTGGTCCATCTTATCATAGATTTTGATTCCTATCACATCATGTTTCCGCGCAGCTATCCGCAAAGCGTCCTCGTAATTGGCATCCAGGAAATCGCTTAGGATAAAAGCGATGCTTTTCTGCTTGGTAGAGTTATTGAAATAGCGGAGTGCTTTGCTTACTGCTGTCCCTTTTCCTTTAGGCTCCATGGTCAATAACTCACGTACAATAAAAAGCGCATGCTGTTTCCCTTTTTTGGGTGGGATATATCTTTCGATCACATCGCTGTAAAAGATCACTCCGATCTTATCAGCATTGTTCACTGCTGAAAAACTAAGGACCGCAGCCATCTCCGTGATAATATCCCGCTTTCTCGCATACGTGGTGCCGAATAATGAGCTATTACTTATATCGATCAGCAGCATTACCGTCAATTCTCTTTCTTCTTCAAATATCTTACTGAAAGGGTGACCAAAACGGGCCGATACATTCCAGTCAATAAAACGAATGTCATCACCCGCCGCATATTCGCGAACTTCCTTGAATGACATACCCTTCCCTTTAAAAGCGCTGTGGTACTCACCCGTGAACAGGTCACTCGTAAGCTTCTTGCTTTTTATCTCGAGCTCTCTTACCTTTTTTAATATTTCTGTTGTGGTCAGCAAAGTGAACGCCGATTTTTATGATTTATATGATGACGCAGATGATCATAACATATCTTAACTATCCTGATTATCCGTGTTCTTTTCTACGGCACATTTATCTCCTTCAATACATCCTCTATCACATCTTCCACTTTTACATTCTCCGCTTCCGCTTCATAAGTAAGACCGATACGATGCCGGAGCACATCCTTGCAGATACTTCTTACATCTTCCGGGATCACAAAACCGCGCTTATTCAAAAATGCCTGTGCCTTGGAGGCGATACCAAGGTTAATGCTGCCTCTTGGGGAAGCGCCATAAGAGATCAGTGGTTTTAATTTTTCCAGCTTGTAGTCTTCGGGCCTCCTTGTCGCAAAAACGATATCCAGTATATACTGTTCGATCTTTTCATCCATATAGATCTGTCTTGTCAGCTCTCTTGCATTCGATACTTCCTGGATGGATACGACCTGTTTTACCGAAGGGAAACTACCCTGTATATTATGGCGGAGGATGATCTGTTCTTCTTTCATTTTTGGATAATCCACGATCACTTTCATCAGGAAGCGATCGACCTGTGCTTCCGGTAAAGGATAAGTGCCTTCCTGCTCCAAAGGATTCTGTGTAGCCAGAACCAGAAAGGGCTCATCCAGTTTGTAAGTCGATTCGCCGATCGTTACTTGTCTTTCCTGCATGGCTTCCAGCAATGCGCTTTGCACTTTGGCCGGTGCCCTGTTGATCTCATCGGCCAAAATAAAATTGGCGAAAATGGGACCTTTGCGAACTACAAATTCATTGCGTTGCTGATTATATATCATCGTCCCGATCACATCCGCAGGTAAAAGATCAGGAGTGAACTGGATGCGACTGAATTTTGCATGGATCGCTTGTGCCAGCGATTTGATGGCAAGTGTTTTTGCCAGGCCCGGAACACCTTCAAGCAACACATGCCCGCTGCTTAATAATCCTATGAGCAACCTGTCTAGCATATCATGCTGACCAATAATAACGTGGCCTGTCTCTTCTTTCAACTTATCGGTGAATTGCCCAGCCTGGCTTATACGTTCATTCAATTGTCGTATATCATCCGCTGTTTTGAACATGATTTGTAGGGAATTTTTGAGTGAACAATATGGGTTTCGGTTTTGTGATTTTCAGCGTCTTACAAGAGCATATAACCGGAACATACACAAATTACGAACTTGCCATTTGCAAAATGCCTGCCGTAATGATGAGGGGGCGGCAATCTGGCATTATTTTAGGGTGTTTAGAGGGAAATTCACCCGGAAACTACCATTTATACAATCTAAACCGTTTCTTTATGAAGAAGTATCTATTGTTTCTGCCCGCCATTCTTTTCGCACTGAGCTTTACTTTTACAGCCTGCGACAAAAATGATACTCCATCCAACCAAAAATCAAAGGAAGAATTGATAGCACAAGGATCCTGGAAGTTTAAAAGCGCTTCGAATAATGGAGTTCCTTATACTGCATTTGCAACCTGCCAGGCAGATAATATCCTGGACTTTAATATAAATGGGACAGGCGTAAAGGATGAAGGCTCTACTAAATGTAACGCTGGTGATCCGCAAAGCGTTCCCTATACCTGGACTCTTGCCAATAATAAAACAGAGATCCAATTATCTTCTTCGCTGTTTACCGATACGGGTACTACTCTTACGATAGTATCTGTAACGGAAACCCAATTGATAGTATCCGTTGGCGTTGCTACAACCGGGCCTATAGTACTGGTGCAAATAACCTTTGAACACGCCTGATCAGGAAAGATATTTTCCTACAATAGGTACCCGTCTTCCAACACCAAAAGCTTTGGGTGAGATGCGGATGATCGGGCAGAATTGATTACGCTTATACTCATTGATATTTACAAGCCGGAGCACTTTATCGACCAGGGCAGCATCAAAGCCCTGGTCTTTTATTTCACGTGGGCCCTGTCTTTTTTCAATATACTGGTAGAGGATCTTATCGAGTATGCTATAGTCGGGTAATGAATCCGAATCTTTTTGACCGGGTCTTAATTCCGCAGAAGGTGGTTTTGTCAGGATATGACGTGGGATCAATTCTTCTTTCCTGTTGATATGATCGGCTAATGCATAGACCTGCATCTTATAACAATCTCCCAATACAGCTAAACCTCCAGCCATATCGCCGTAGAGGGTTCCATAGCCTGTAGCTAATTCGCTTTTATTGGAGGTATTGAGTAAAATGTAACCGAATTTATTGGCAATGGCCATAAGCAGGTTGCCTCTCGTTCTTGCTTGTATATTTTCCTCTGCCAGTCCGAAAGATGGATCCTTAAAAACGGGGTTCAACTCTTTCAAAAAACTCTCATAGATATCTTTAATGGGAACTATATCGTAAGGATTGCCGAGATTCTTACTAAGCTGCTCTGCATCGCTCACCGAATGTCCTGTTGAATATTGAGAGGGCATCAGGATCGCTCTTACATTTTCTTTGCCCAGCGCATCACATGCCAGCGCCAGTGTTACTGCACTGTCGATGCCTCCACTGCTGCCCAGTATAGCTTTTGTAAACCCCATTTTCCGGAAGTAATCCCTTATGCCCATAACAATAGCGCTGTAGATCTCAGGGGTACAAAGCTTGTGTTCAAGGCCCGCAGGGTCATACTCTGCATCAGGGAGGTCAAGCGCTTTTCTGATGGGTGGCTGGGAAAATGTTCCATTATCATTCAGTTCAAAAACATCAAAAGCTTCTTCAAATAAAGGGAGTTGTTTTATGAGGTTGGAATCTTTATCAAAGACCAGTGATCCCCCATCGAATATGATCTCTGTCTGGCTCCCTACACAATTGCAATAGAACATGGGTAACCTGTACTTCGTCGTATTTAATTTGACAATGGCTTTCCGGTCCTCTACATGCGTATAATCGAAAGGCGAAGCAGAAATATTGAGCATGACATCCGGCTGCTGCTTCATCAGTTCATCCATGGGGCAATTGCGGTAAAGAGGGTTATCACCGAGGTTCCAGATATCCTCGCAGATCGTGATGGCTAATTTCCTGCCTTTGAACTCTACAACGTTCCAGTTGTAGGCCGGTTCAAAATAACGGTATTCATCAAATACATCATAGTTGGGAAGACAGGTCTTATGGGCAACGGCCTTTATTTTTTTTTCATAAAGGAAATAAGCGGCATTGAAAAGATCTTTCCCTTCACGTACGGGGTTCCTGTCGGGCGCACCCACCAATACTGCGATAGTATCGGCATGCTCTTTTATAATATCAATAGCCTTGTAGCATTTATGAAGAAAGTCGTCAAACTCTAAAAAATCACGGGGAGGATAGCCACAAACGCATAGCTCGGAGAATAGCACGATGTCGGCTTTCTGCTGCTTGGCCCAGTTGATCCCCTCAATTATTTTTTGTGTATTTTCTTCAAAATTGCCAATATGGTAATTCTGTTGCGCTAAGGCGATCTTCATTGCACAAATTTACGCTAATGTCCTCCTAATTTTCGCTAAAGTTTCTTACCGTAATTTCGTTGCGACAACAATAATTGATCCTCTTCGTTTAGGTGAGATGAAAAAACCGCTTTTAGTCATACTTGTCACCGTTTCTTTCCTGGCCTGCAAGAAAAAGAAAGATATACCCGATGTCTCGGCAATAAAAGTGGATCTCGTCGTGGAGCGGTTTGACCGGAATTTTTTTCTCATTGATACAACAATCCCCCTGATACCCCAACTGCAGCGGCTTCGCCAGCAGCACCCTGATTTTTATAACGACTTTATGCAGGAGATACTTGGGGTAAATGGGAGCCCCGATGATGTGAACACGGTGATGGTGACCAGGCAATTCCTTAGTGGTTACTCATCCATTTACGATTCATTGAAACCTACATTCAATAACCTTGCCTCGCTAAGGAAAGGATTGACAAATGCATTTCAATTCGTAAAATATTATTTCCCCAACTATAAGAACGGTAAGGTCATTTTATTTGTCGGACCATTTGATGCACCAGGCGTTGCTTCCACCGCAAGTGGATTAGCGATAGGGCTTCAACAGTTTGCCGGCAAGAATTTTTTTGTTTACCAGACTATACAAGCCCAGGAATTATTCCCCCTGTATATTTCCCGTCGTTTTTCACCCGAATACATTGTTCCCAATTGCATGAAAGCAGTGGCGCTGGAATTATTTCCTGATCAAAGCAGCGGCAAGCCCCTTATCGAGCAGATGATAGAAAAAGGAAAACAATGGTGGCTGTTGGATAAATTCCTCCCGCTTACGGCCGATTCATTAAAAACAGGTTTTACACAACAACAACTCGACTGGTGCAATGAGAACGAGGGACAGATATGGAGTGACCTTATAAAGAATGAGGACCTGAATTCGCTTAGCCCAACTGTTATTCAAACCTATATAGGTGAAGGACCTTTTACACAAGGGTTTTCGCAGGAATATTCACCCGGCAATCTTGGCCAATGGATAGGGTGGCAGATCATTCAAAAATTTGCTGGTAAGAATCCGGACATGAAACCTGCGGAGATCATGCAGACGCCGGCACGTAAAATCCTGGAAGAGGCAAAGTATAAGCCTAAATAATTAACACAGCCAGTTGTTTTCCTTACCGGGATCACTGGTTTAATTGCTTATTTTTGCCGTTCTCATGAAAACACTCCCGGCTACATTAACTGACCCGGTCTATATACCGAAAGAAAAGTACAGCTTCTACGACAAGATGTGGCTAAAGATCATGTTGGATAAAAGAGATCTTCCCTTTATCTATCTTTTAACGAAGATCCATATCCTGGTTGTCCCTGCAGCTATCATATTATTTACACCCTTGCTTACAGGATGGTGGTGGTGGGCGCTGGCTGTTCCTTATTTCTACCTCTCGCAATTATATTTTAAAGGAAGATTTGGACTGATGTTCCATTGTCTTTGTCATCGTAAAACATTCAGGGGAGCTTATCAACGATTTTTTTATGGTTATATAACATGGATCATCTGTCCTTTGTTTGGTCACGCACCTGAAGGATACTTTAGTCATCATATGGGTATGCACCATATTGAAAATAATCTGCCGGATGATACCAGCAGCACGATGGCCTACCAACGTGATAGTGTACGGGGTTTCCTTGCGTATTTTCTTAAATTCATTTTTGTCGGAGTTATAAATACGATACGATATCTCTTTAACCGTAAACGAAAAAAGCTTTACCAGCGCCTTACCGCCGGTGAATATATTTTTCTTGTCTTTTGTATCGCCATGTGTTTTGTGGACCTAAAGGCAACTCTCCTCGTTTTTGTGGTGCCTCTTCTTTTTGCGAGACTGGTAATGATGCTGGGCAACTGGACACAGCATTCTTTTATTGATGCAGCAGATCCGGAAAATCTTTATACCAGTTCCATTAACTGTATCAATACGGTGTATAACAAAACATGCTGGAACGACGGGTATCATATTATTCATCATCTCCGGCCCGGAATGCATTATACCGACATGCCTGCTGAATTCTTAAAGCGCAAGGACGAGTTTGCCGCTAACAAGGCTATCGTCTTTGATGGCATACACTATCTCCATATTTTTACCTGGCTGCTGACCAAACGTTATGATAAACTAGCGGATAACCTGGTCAACATCAACGGAGCGATCTTTCAATCGAGGGAAGAAGCGATAGCGGTGATGAAAGAGAGGACGAGAAAGATACCCCTTTAGGAAACAGCAGTTTTAATTGTTCTTCATCGGCACTACCATCTCAAAAACGGGGATCGATACTGTAAAGAGTTTTTTGCTGTGGAGGTTTTCCATTTCATAAGTCCCATCCATGCGGCCCATTTCTGTGCGCAGGTTACAACTGCTTACATACTGGTAGTTCTCACCCGGCTGAAGGGTTGGTTGTACGCCGACAACACCTTCGCCTTCTACTTCGCGGTAACTGCCATTGCTGTCGAAAATTTGCCAGTGACGGCGATGAAGTTTTACAGGGAATGAATTGTGGTTCTCCAGACTGATCCGGTAAGCAAAGATGAATTCTGACTGCATCGGGTTACTATAGTCAGGCTGGTAGAATGTTTCTACGCTAACTTTTACACCTTCTGAGATCATGCTTGTCATAGAGTAAAAGTAAAGAAAATTAACCGGGCGCAAACAGGCTTTTATTTACGCTCTGAAATCAATCGCCGCATCGTAATTTTGCGGCTCAATTCAGTTCAATGAAAATAGCAGTAGCAAAAGGAGATGGGATAGGACCAGAGATCATGGAAGCGGTACTCAGCATATTCAATGCGAACAAAGTGCCGCTGGAATATGAATTTGTGGAAATGGGTAAATGGGTCTTCGACAAAGGTTTTAATAATGGGATGACGCCTGAAGCCCAACAAACTATTGAAGCACTCGGTCTGCTTTTCAAAGGCCCGATGGAAACGCCCAAAGGTAAAGGCGTAAAGAGTATCAACGTAACTGCACGGAAGACCTGGAACACATTTGCCAATAAAAGAGTGTTTCAAAGTTTGCATGGTGTTGATACCGTTTTCAGCAAAGCAGGTATCCCTATTGATATAACTGTAGTAAGAGAAAATATCGAGGATACTTATGGTGGCATCGAACATATGCTTACACATGATGTAGCGCTAAGCCGTCGTTTTATAACACGCCCTGGCAGTATGCAGGTGATCCGTTATGCTTTTGAAATGGCGCGGCAGAAAAAAGCTAAACGTATAACCTGTGGCCATAAGGCCAATATCATGAAACTCACCGATGGACTTTTCCTGGAATGTTTTTATGAAGTGGCAAAAGAATATTCTGACCTGAAGGCGGATGATGTGATCGTAGACGATCTCTGTATGAAACTTGTGACAAGACCCGATACATTTGATACGGTCGTGCTTACCAACCTGCAGGGAGATATCGTTTCTGATCTTTGTGCCGGCCTTGTAGGTGGTTTAGGCTTTGCTCCTTCGGCAAATATTGGTGATCACATTTCCATCTTTGAAGCAGTTCATGGTACAGCGCCGGATATCGCCGGAAAGAATATTGCGAACCCTACCGCTTTATTGCTAAGCGGGTTTGCTATGCTGCGTCATGTTGGTCTTACAGGAAATGCAGCTGTCATTGAAAATGCTTTACTATATACGTTGGAGAGTGGAGTGCATACGGGAGATTTTGGCGATAAGTCAAAGGCCCCGGTGAATACCACTCAATTTGCCGACACTATTATCAGTAATTTCGGGAAAACCCCTGAAGTAGGTGCGAAAGAGATCATACCGAATAAACCTGGTACACCGGCGCCTCTGAAACTGGAGATCAATTCCATGATGGTCTCCAAAGAAACCGGTAATGAAAAAATTGTGGGTGTCGATCTTTTTATTGAAAGTGATGAGCAGCCGAGTGCCATCGCTGAAAAATGCAAGAGACATGCCGGTGTGAAATTCAATCTTATTAATATCAGTAACCGGGGAACGCAGGTCTGGCCAACAGGTTCAGTTTATACCAACCTGGTGAACCAGTATAATGTACGTTTTGAAAGTATTGAAGACTACCCTTTGAACCAGCAGGATGTGATCGGCCTCTATGTAAGCATGAGCGGTAATTTCAAGATCTGCTCTTTCGAACTTTTGAATCAATGGGGAGGCCTGAAAGCGTATAGCCAGGCGCAGGGGCAATAGAGGAAGTAGGGAGTGTTTAGTCAGGAGTTGGGAGTTCGGCGAAACCCAGAGAATCTTATCCAAGCGTGATCGTTGACTTTTACAAAGCTCTTTGTAAATTAGTATTCGTGAAAAAAGAGATCAAATACAGCAATACCGACATTACCATTGTATGGAAGCCCGATACCTGCACCCACTCCACCCTTTGTTGGAAAGGTATGATCGACGTATTCAACCCCAAAGAAAGACCCTGGATAAAAATGAACGGCGCTGCAACAGAAAGAATAATTGAACAGGTTAGAAAATGTCCAAGCGGCGCATTGAGTTATTATATGAATGCTGATACTGCGAAAGAAACTGGTCTTTAAAGAACAATTATAATTCCACGGAAAGAAGGTGCTGGTACAGAAGAACCCAGATGAAATAAACCGTAAACATCAAAAAAACAGAAGAAAAGATCGTATTGTATCCACTGATGGTCTTTGTCCTGTTTTTTTCTCTCCTGCCTGATACAAGGATCTTTATCCCCAATGTCAAATAGAAAAAAGCAATACTGAAAGGTACAATGCAGATAAAGCAGAGGAGAATCGTCCAAATAGAAAAGATCATGACTGTTTAGTTTGTTTATATCCATTCTTTATCAGCCATTGCATTACTTTCTCCCGTTGATCGCCCTGCACGATGATCTGTCCATCTTTGGATGAGCCGCCGGTTCCGCAGAATGATTTCAATTGCTTACCCAGTTCCTGCAGGTCATTATCGATACCAGAAAAACCTTCGATCAGTGTTACAGCTTTACCGGCGCGGTGCTTTGTATCAAGTCTTATTTTGAGTTTTTGCTGAGGTGGAGATAGTGTAAGGGTATTTGATCGTTGCTCCTCAAAGGAAAAGTTGGGATCTGTGCTATACACAAACCCCCGTAGATCGGGTTTGATCTTTTTGCTCATAAGTAAGGTTTAATGTCTCTCTCTTCAAAAGAGATCTATAATGGTTCTGCTTTCAGGCTCAGGTCCAAACTCTTTGCCTGGTGTATCAAGGCCCCCACACTTACAAAATCGACACCTGTCCGGGCATAGTCCTCGATATTCTCCAGGTTGATCCCTCCACTGGCCTCCACTTCAAAATCGTCACCGATCAATGCAACTGCTTCCGTTATTAATACAGGAGTAAAATTATCAAGCATGATGCGAAAAACCTTGCCTTTCCCCACCGCAATTACCTTTTTAACATCTTCAAGGTTCCTTGTTTCTATTTCTATCTTCAATCCCGGTTTCTTTACCTCGACATAGTCCCATGATTTGTTGATAGCCTTTTCTATCCCCCCGCAATAATCAATATGATTATCCTTCAGCATGATCATATCAAAAAGTCCAAAACGGTGGTTAACTCCCCCGCCGATCCTCACCGCCTCTTTTTCCAGCAACCGGAAATTCGGTGTTGTCTTCCGGGTATCGAGCAATTGGGTCTTATATCCTTTTAATTTTTGTACGTACAGGTTTGTAAGCGTCGCGATACCACTCATTCGCTGCATGCAATTCAGCACTAACCTTTCACATTGCAATATGGTATGTACGAGCCCTTCCACTTCGAAAGCCTTTTCACCAGGTCTCATGCGCTCACCATCCATTTTAAAAGGCCGGAAGATGGCTGCAGGTTCTTTAAGGCTGAATATTCTTTGAGCTACCTGCATACCTGCCAGCATACCCTCCTGCTTTATTTTGAGTACCGCCTTACCTCTTGCCCCTGGCTCAATGCTGGACAATGTGGAATGATCCCCATCTCCAATATCTTCTTTCAATGCTTGGGTTATGAGGTGTTGCAATTGCTGGTCAAAATTCATGTAGTAAAAATAACCATTCATTCTTTGTCCTCTGGTCAATAAAAAAAACCCCGTCTTAATAAAGACAGGGCATGTATATTAAATTATGCATTATTTATTCGATCGCCTGGAAGCGGATCTCTTTCACCACTTCTTTACCATTTTTCATCTTCATAAAAACATTCGTGCGAAAATTACCGGCATTGGTTTGTAATGTACCTACACAGAAGTGCCCGCTTGGAGAATCACCTTTGTGCTTCAACTCAAAGCCTTTTACGCCATTGTTACTAAAAAAATCCTTGACGATCAGTTGAGCCTGCGCCCTGCTATAACTGTCACTTTTCGCCGGCAATGTAAGTTCTACGCTCTCGTCAAATTGCGAGGAAAGCTGGGATGAATTACCTGAACGTAATGCGCCGATAACTTCATCTATTCCTTTTTGTGATGTAAATGAATACAACACACAAATTGAACCGAGGAGCAGAATGGAAAATATGCGTTTCATAACAAATAGGTTTTCACCCGGGTATTAATCTAAAAACATGCCACAGTACCGGGCCTTTCTTAACATGAACCAAAGTACCTAAAAACCAGCAGTTTTTCCGCTTTCAGGCGGGCAAATAGGTTAAAGGATGTAGTTTTACAGGGTGCGGGGGGGCAATTGCCCATTGAGAATGAATGGATTTGTACGAACTATAAGTTGTTGATAAAATATGTCAGGGAAAAAAGTAATTCTGGTAATAATGGACGGCTGGGGATTGGGAAAAGTTGCTTCCGCAGACGCTATTCAAAACGCCGATGTTCCTTTTACAAGATCCCTCTATAAGAACTATCCAAATACAACTCTTGTTACTTGTGGTGAAGCAGTTGGTTTGCCCGCAGGACAAATGGGCAATTCAGAAGTAGGTCACCTGAACCTTGGTGCGGGAAGAATAGTTTACCAGGAACTCCAGCGTATCAATGTAGCTGTACGGGATGGCTCTTTTGCAAAGAATGAGACATTGCTTAAAGCTATCCATTTTGCCAAAGCCAATAACAAAGCTTTTCACTTACTTGGCCTGGTAAGTGATGGTGGTGTTCATTCGCATATCAAACACCTGGAGGCAATCATTGATGTTTGTAAACAGGAAGGCCTGAAGCAGGTTTACATTCATGCGTTTACCGATGGAAGGGATTGCGATCCTAAAAGCGGGCTAGGCTTTATAAAAGAATTGCAGGCACACCTGAACAATTCTGTTGGACAGATCGCCACAGTAAGCGGTCGTTATTTTGCGATGGACAGGGATAAGCGATGGGAAAGGATCAAGCTCGCTTATGATGCATGGGTGTCAGGAAAAGGAGAAAAAGCAACTGATGCAATAGCGGCTGTTGAAAATTCCTATGCAGCTAATATCACCGACGAATTCATCAAACCAACAGTTATCCTTAATGAAGGACAAGAGCCATTGGCAACGATCGGGGATGGCGATATAGCGCTTTGCTTCAATTTCCGGACAGACAGGTGCCGGGAGCTCACGCAAGTGCTTACACAAATGGATCTTGCGGAATTTCAGATGCACAAGCTTTCTCTTCACTATACCACGATGACGGAATATGACCATACCTATAAAGATGTACAGGTAATATTTAATACTGATGATCTCAATAATACGCTTGGAGAAATAATCGCTCTCCACGGGTTGAAACAGATACGTGCAGCAGAAACAGAAAAATATCCGCATGTAACTTTTTTCTTCAGCGGGGGAAGGGAAAAAATTTTTGAAGGGGAGAAAAGGATAATGGTCGCTTCTCCTAAAGTAGCTACCTACGATCTGAAACCTGAAATGAGCGCTTATGAACTTACCGAAGCCATACTCCCGGAAATTAAAAACAAGACGGCGGATTTTATCTGCCTGAACTATGCCAATACAGATATGGTGGGACATACCGGTGTTTGGTCAGCAGCGATCAAAGCCGCCGAGACAGTTGACAAATGCGTTGAAAAACTGGTTACTGCGGCACTGCAAAATGATTATACCATTTTCCTGACAGCCGACCACGGCAACTCTGATTATATGATAAATGAAGATGGCACACCGAATACGGCACATACACTGAACCTGGTTCCTTTTTTTATTATTGACAAAACATGGAAAGGCGGAATCAAAGCAGGGAAACTGGGAGACCTTGCGCCAACTATATTAACCATGATGGAACTTCCCGTGCCAGCAGAAATGACGGGGGAAATTCTAATCGACAAAACAACTCTTTAAACCAACGCATATGTTCAGAAAAATAATGCTTGTACTGCTGGTTGCACTTATTGTTATCCAGTTCATACACCCGAAAAAAAACAGATCAGAAGGGCCGCAACCCAATTTTATCGGGAATGTGTATCCCATTCCTGCCGATGCTAAAGCGGTTCTTGCTAAGGCCTGCTTTGATTGCCATAGCAATAACACCCGCTATCCCTGGTATACAAATATCCAACCCGTGCATTGGTGGCTGGATAAGCACATTGTAAAGGGAAAGAAAGCTATCAACTTTGATGAATATACCCATAAACCTCTCCGGTATCAATATCATAAACTGGAGGAGACCGTTGAAATGATAAAGGATGAAAAGATGCCTATCAAATCTTATAAATGGACACATAAGGATGCCCGGCTCAACGAAACGGATAAAAATGCACTGATCACATGGGCGAATGGTACAATGGACAGCATGAAAGCCAGGTACCCTATCGATAGTCTTATCCGGAAAAAATAAGATCGGATTGCTACAGAGATCTAGCAGTGGATTTTACAGTTTTCAACATCCTTTTAGGAGCTTCAGGGTTAAAGCTATGTCTGTCAACAAATTCACTTCCGGGCTTTATAAATATTCCTGCAAGATTTTACATTTCTGTGCAGCACCTGTTCACGAAAATTGTCTTAATTTACAGGCAACCAAAGGAAATTATGACCGAGGAAGCCATATTAAAGGGTTGTTTGAATAATGATACCACCGCCCAACGGGAACTGTACAACCGGTACAGTCCTAAGATGCTGGCCGTGTGTTATCGTTTTGCTCACAACAGGGAGGATGCGGAAGATATGCTGCAGGAAGGGTTTATTAAGGTCTTTACACAGATACACACTTTTGAGAACAGGGGCGCCTTTGAGGGGTGGATAAGACGGATAGTGGTACATACCTGCATCAATATCCTGAAAAAGAATAAAAAGTTCAATGAAAGTGTGGATATCATTCATGCTACCGGGGTACAGGTGAGAGAGGAAAGCGTGTCAGCCATTATCCAGGCCAAGCAGGTGGTGGAATGTATCAGGCTGCTGCCGATAGGTTACAGAACAGTACTTAACCTGTATGCGATAGAGGGATACAGTCACCGCGAGATCGCCAATATGCTGGATGTAGAAGAAAGCACAAGCAGGAGCCAGTATACCAGGGCGAAGGCGATGCTCGAAGATATTTTGATCCGTAAAAGAATTTTGCAGAAACCAAAAGCAGATACAGATTGGCTGGTGGCGGTGGCCCGCAGATAATTTTGATCGTACCCTAAAGACCAACTGGCAATGGAAAGTAATTTTAACAACAGGGATTTCGAACGGTTTGTAAAGCAGAATGCTGACCAATACCGGATGTTCCCTTCAGAAAAAGTATGGAAGAACGTACACGGGGCCTTGCACACCCGCAGGCGCTGGTACGGTCTCGCCCTTGCTTTATTACTTATTACGACTACGGTTGTAACCTGGGTGATGCTGGTGCCTGATAATCGTTCAGAAAAACTGGCTTCCATCTCTTCTATACAGATCGCTACAGCTATAACGCCAGGAACGACTGATGAGATACCTGCTATTTCGGTAACCGGTCCCGTAAAAATTAAAGGGGATAAAACTTCCTTTATTGCCTCGGCTGTAACTAAAGAACAAGATCCTTTTGCTGTTTATGCTGATCCCGCAGATATTGCCCACCTAGGTGAAAGAACAGAGATCCTTGATAACGAAACAATCAATGTGCAAAGCGTTCCAGTTGCTATGATAAGGCCAGAAGTAACGCCCAAAGCTGAGCTTCCTCCAACCAGCAGCCTCAGGAAAGAAAGCAAACCAGTGACCATAACAGCATCTTCTCCATCACTGCCGTTCATAGAAGTAAACAATATCGCTGCTGTAACTGATAAACCAGCAGAGGAACTAGCTGCTGACAAAAAACAGGACGATGCGCAGGACCTTAAACTGCCGGTAATACCTGAACGTGTGGCCAAACAAATGAACAAGAGCTCAAAGAAAAAACTTAGCTGGCAGGTTTATGTTACACCTACTGTCAGTTACCGTACATTAAAAGAGAATACAGAGTATATCGCTGCTGCCCGGTACAACAACTATGTAAATGGTACCAGCACTTCTTACTCCACTGATGTGAACACGATGGTTAATCATAGACCTGATCTGGGTTTCCAGGTAGGCGTTCGTACTGCTTATCCACTTTCAAAATGGGTCAGTATTACCGGGGGCTTCCAGCTTAGTGTAAGTAAATATGACATCAAGGCTTACGACCATCCCGCTGAGGTGGCAACCATCGCCCTGAGCGACAGGAGTGTGTCCACGATGAGCAGTTTAAGGAATACAAATGGTTATAACGAGAATTGGCTGAGGAACTTCTATTTCACTGCATCCATTCCAGTTGGTTTAGAGTTGAAATTATCAGATGGTACGAAAAATTATTTTGGGGTAGCAGGCACGCTGCAACCTACCTATGTACTGGATAACAGGGCTTACCTGATCTCAGGAGATTATAAGAACTATGCCGAAGTTCCTTCACTCACACGCCGCTGGAACATGAATACAAGCTTCGAAGTATTCTCCGCATTTACTACTGGTAAAATAAAATGGAGGGTCGGACCGCAATTGAGATACCAGGCCATGTCAAGCTTTGTAAAAAATTATCCGATCAAAGAACATCTTTTTGATTTCGGTTTGAAACTGGGCATACAGCTCAGATAGGACCTGCACTAACTGCCTTTTACAGCAATATCCCGCCTTGCATATACGAGGCGGGATATTCTTTTTTCACTTCTACCTGACTATTTTCAAAGGTTCTTGTGCTAATTTTAAGGCATGAAATATCTGTTCGAAGCTGTTTTATTCGGGGTGTTGTTTATTTCCTGTAAGCATAAGGATGAAAAAGCAACCAGCAGTTACATTTCTGTCGTTTCTCTTATAAAAGCTCAGGTCGCACATATCGATACTTCCCTCTATCCTATCATTAAGATCATTTCTTATGATAGCCTCCACCAGGATACTACGTATATACCTAGAGAGGAGTTTGCAAATGAGGCAAAAGACTTTCTTACCATACCAGATCTTTCTGATAAAAAAGTAGCTAAAAGGTATAAACAAGACCCTCCAAGGTATGATGAACTGATCGGCAGGGTGATCTTCAAATACACACCGGTTGACTATGACAAAGAAGAAGTAAAAAGCCAGGAGTTCCTTGCCACCCCCGTTCCGGGACAGGATGCAAAGATCAATAATGTCATCATTACGCGGGAAATAAGTAACCGTGATAGTTTTCTCCAGAAAAAAATGCTCTGGAAAATGGATAAAAGTTTCCAGGTTGTAACCACTTCGCAAAAAAAAGGCAAGCCGGAAGTCACTACCATTACCAGGGTGATCTGGAATGAGGATCCTTATCAATGACCGCTCAAGAATTTCATACCATTGCCGGCAGCATTCCTGCTCAACCGGGCATATATAAATATTATGATGCCGCAAGTGAGTTATTATATGTAGGCAAGGCAAAACACTTAAGAAAAAGAGTAAGCTCTTATTTTAGTAAAACATTTACCAGTTACAAGACGCATGAGCTAGTACAACGGATCAGCCGGATCGAGTTCACTATTGTTAACTCCGAACAGGATGCTTTCCTGCTGGAAAATTCACTGATCAAAGAATTTCAGCCCCGTTTCAATATCAACCTGAAGGATGACAAGAGCTATCCCTTTATAGTAATAAAAAATGAACCGTTCCCCCGGGTATTTCTCACGAGGAAAAATATAGATGATGGATCGGAATATCTCGGGCCATATACATCCGTAAAAAAAGTAAGAGAACTTCTACAGTTCACAAAGCAAGCGATCCAATTGAGGACCTGCTCATTGAACCTGACCGAAAAGAATATCAGTAAAAAGAAGTTCAAGGTTTGTCTTGAATATCACCTTGGCAATTGTAAAGGGCCCTGCGAAGGTTTACAATCTGCCGCCGACTATAAAGAGAATATATCCCAGCTGAAAAATTTATTACGCGGCAACCTATCGCCCGTTATTCGTCATTTTAAAGAAGAAATGAAGGGACATGCACAGGCGCTTGCATATGAAAAAGCGGCCTTAACGAAGAAGAAGATCGGGTTCCTGGAAAATTACCAGTCAAGGTCCGTTGTGGTGAATGCTAAGACGGGCGACCTCGATGTATTTTCTATTCAAAAGGAAAAAGATATTGCCTATGTTAATTACCTGATGGTACGTAATGGCTCGATCATTCAAACACATACCAATAAAGCAGAGACCCACCTGGACGAAACACCCGAAGAGATACTCCTTTTTTCCGTCGCACAGATGCGCACGACTTTCAACAGCGATGCCCCTGAAATAGTCGTACCATTCCCGCTTGATTATCCCCAGGAACAGGTAGCTGTGACTGTCCCGAAAGGAGGTGACAAGAAAAAACTCCTGGAGCTGTCGGAGAAGAACGTTGGTTATTTTATCGAGGAATTAAAGAATAAGAACAGGCTCCAGTTAAATGCAAAAAAACCTGAAAAGATCAAATTGCTTGAAGAGTTGCAGGGAGATCTCCAGCTCAAGGAACTGCCCGTGCATATTGAATGCTTTGACAACTCGAACTTCCAGGGAAGTTTCCCGGTATCGGCCATGGTCTGTTTCAAGAATGGGGAGCCCAGTAAAAGCGATTACCGGCATTTCAATGTAAAGACAGTGGAAGGCATCAATGATTTCGCCACCATGAAAGAAGCTGTTTTCCGTCGTTATAAACGGTTAAAAGAAGAAGAGCAGCCATTCCCTCAACTCGTGATCATAGATGGCGGTAAAGGGCAGCTAAGCGCCGCAGTGGAAGCCATAACCGAATTGGAACTACAGGGCCAAAGTACCCTGGTAGGCCTTGCTAAGAATGAGGAGGAAATATTCTTCGCGGGCGACAGGGAGTCGCTGAAGCTTCCTTATAATAGCAGCAGTTTAAAATTCATCCGGCGGATACGGGATGAAGTGCATCGCTTTGGAATAACATTTCACCGGCTAAAAAGGAGCAAAGGAACTTTTAAAAATGAACTGGAAGAGATAAGCGGTATCGGCAAGGCAACAGCCGACCATCTATTGAAAGAATTCAGGTCCGTAAGAGCTATCCGGGAAATAATAAGAGAGGGTAAGGGCGAAATAGAGATCGGGAAGGTCATTGGGATAACAAAGGCGAGGATAGTTGTAAATCACTTCGCCTCACCTAACTCACCCCAATAGGTATTATTCTTCGAAGTATGTACTAAGTCAGGAACTCTCTCCATAAGGAGAGGGGTTCTTGGGAAGATGATTTATTATTAGGAAGATGTGTATGGGTTGAGGCTTTCTCTTTACGCAGAACAAACCCTGTAATAATTCCTGTGTTTTCGGAACCAGAACCCTCCTTCGGAGGATAACCGAGCAGAGTGATGGTTACGAGCGAAGCTCTGGAGGCTGTAAAAAAAATGGGGCCCGGATAGAAATCCAGCCCCGTTTTTAAAATCCAATATCCTATGAAAAACCGAAACGAAAATACAACAATTCTCCAATTATCCTATAGGAGTTTTACGATTTTTGAAACTTTTTTTCTTACTGAACGTGAAATTTTTACCCCATAAAAAAAGCCCCTTTGCAGGGGCTCAATATGATGTTTAAACGATGAGTACTGTTATTAATAAGACCAGAGATCCTGTTCGAAATTGAACATCTTATCCTTGATATTATCGCCTTCTAAAAGCGCCAGGATTGGGTCTTTAATATAAGCCCGGATGTTCTTGTTCGCCGGGTTGTCCAATGTGGATTTCACAAGATAACTACTGAACATGCGGCTTTCAAACAGCTCTTCCCATGTCATGCGGCTCTGTCCCATATTCTTTGGGTTATAGACCTCATAACGGGCCAATATAGGCCTCAGGTCAGGATAGTACACCCAGAACATGATCGAGCTTCCGGGCCTTTCCTTACCATTTGGAAAATAAAGCGTTTTTAAAGGACAAATACCTAAGATCCGGCAAAACATTTTACTTGACTCCCTGTCGAAGACCCACTCTTCTTTGATCCTGATCTTCATTACACTTTTTGGGTCAAAGCTTGTTCTTGTTACAACGTATTTTTCAACCAAGGTAGGATCATTGATGTTTGTCTGCGCTACAGTATCATTACTACCAGTGGTCAGTTGCTGAATTTCAGGGAGACTCATAGGAGTAGTGAACCTTTCATCGGCAAAAGCAGTTACTTCTCCGCTGTTGACTGCTTTCAGAAGAATATCCATGAATATCTGGCTGCCATTATCATCCGCTGCCTCATACTGGAATACTTTATTCATTTTTTCTCTCAGGTCGAGTTCACGCCATACTTTTTCCGCAAAAAGGGCATCATCCCATCTCAAATGCTCGTAAGGTAAAGGAGTACGTTGTGTAAGACTTGTTTTATCAAAAGCATTCTCGTTCCGTAATGATTTTTTAATGTCGGTGCTAGTTGTTGCCGTATCATATATCATTGGGATATTCGCATACGGGTTATAATTAACGGGCGGCTGATTATTATTCTGCTGCACATTGGGATTAGGCTTTGTTGTATCCGAAGGATTCGTTGGGGTACCACCACCTGTTCTCCTTCTCCCGGTACGCTGTGCGCCCGCATTCTCAGCAATTACTGCTGCGAATAACAAACCCAGAAGGCCCTTTACAATACTATGCTTCATTTTCAACGATTTACTTAATATAATAGGTTAATCCTGGAACCTTTCTCACTTTTCCGTCCGGCCCCTGTGCCCTGATATTATCAACTGTTACAGTACGACCGGCGGTAAGTCCCTTGACAATACTTAACGCTCTCGGGCTCCAAGTATTGCCCTGGCAAGGTGCCTCATCGATATCCCCATCGGCATTATCAGCAGTAAGTGTAAAACTGACCACCGAATATTTGATAGCAAGCGGAAAATCTTTAATATATGCGCCTACTCCAGTCTGCGCCCTGAACTGTCCGGCGGCCATATTTTCATTACTGGCTACACCACCAACAGTTGCAACTGGATCAGGGATATTTCTAACACGGAAGGGGAAGCTGGAAGTTTTTCCATCTACCGTTACGTTGATCTTACAATCATCGGTAGGAGAGCTAACGCTCGCAATATATTGACCAGGGCCGGTTTTATTCAGGCTTCCGCCTCCGCCGCTGATAGATACCTGCACTTTATCATCACCAGCCCCACTGGCTGCTACTCTTACTTTATTAGGCCATCCGATATAAAGAACATTCATTTCATCAAGAGCGACAGATGCACCGCTTGGTGAACCCACAACGTATTCAACATTTACTTCGGCAGTTTCCTGCTTGCCAGTAACCTGGTTGAAATAACTGATCCTGACAGGCAGGGTATGCGCACCAACACCATTAACTGTTGTCTTATACGAAGCAAAGCCCTCAGGCCCTAATGCTACTCCCGAGCCATTAATAGAAATTACTGGTGCTGCTGATTTACTATAAGCTCCGATACCT
>DATLCB010000233.1:0-7500 GCA_035526625.1 Chitinophagaceae bacterium | reverse complement strand
ATAGTGGTCGCTGCCATGGCCGCTGTCCTTGCTTCCGTCACTTTCAGCAGCAGGTCCTTCTCATGCGAAGCATAACCTTTAACCGTTTCTACTAACTGCGGTACGAGGTCATGCCGCTGGCGAAGCTGGACATCGATATCTGCAAAAGCATTCTCACGGCGGTTCCTTAATCTTACAAGGCGATTATAAATGCCGACAACCCAGAGTACAAGAAGTACCAGGATGCCGATCACGATCAATATTACCATAGTGGGTTTGTTTAGTGAACTGAAATTAGGTAAAAAGAATGAAGTTGGTAAGACCGCAAGTCCGGAAGTCCGAAAGCCGGAGAGTGATAAACAAATTATTATCATCCCGCAGTACGGCGTTGCGGACTTTCCGACTTTCGGACTTAATTCTGTATTTTCCCCCCATAATCAATGACAGGATGCGCATACTCCCGTTCGCTATTTCTACTATTGTGACCGCTGGTCTTATCTATGCTCTTAACAGGCCTCTTGGTCCATTGCCTATGCCGGCTGGTAAATTCTTAAGTCCGCAGCATGGATTTTGGCAAAATGCAGAGAACGCGGGTAAAAGTTTTGATGAAGAACTTGATATTCCCGGGCTCAAAGGCAAAGCAGAAGTATATATCGATGAACGATTAGTTCCCCATGTCTTTGCTGAGAACGATGAAGATCTTTATTTTATCCAGGGATACCTGCATGCAAAATTCCGTCTCTTTCAGATCGACCTGCAAACAAAAGCAGCGGAGGGAAGAGCCAGCGAGATCGCAGGGAAAAAAGCGATCAATTATGACAAGGAGCAGCGAAGACTCGGAATGGTATTCGCCGCAGAGAATGCATTGAAGGAAATAGAAAAGGACCCTGCCTCCAAAGCATTGTTCGATGCATATACTAATGGCGTCAATGCCTATATCAGTTCATTAAAAGAAAGCGAGATCCCCATCGAATACAAGCTGCTCAACATCAAACCAGAGAAATGGAGCAACCTGCGCACCGCTCTATTATTAAAGATGATGGCAAAGAATCTTTCTTCAGGTACGGAAAACGACCTCGCCAATACCAATGCCAAAGCGATCTTCCTGCCTGATGAATTAAAGATGCTTTACCCGCAGGTGCCAGATTCATTGTTGCCGATCGTGCCAAAGGGGACAGTTTTTGGAACCCCAGCTATCATACCGGTGCAACCAGCCACTGCCGATTCATTATATTTTGGCAAAAAAGAAATTATAACCGAGCAAGAGATAGCTAAACCAGATAAGAATAATGGAAGCAATAACTGGGTTGTGGCCGGAACCAAAACACAAAGCGGTGCGCCTATACTTTGCAATGATCCGCACCTTGAGCTCTCGCTTCCTTCTATCTGGTATGAAATGCAATTGGTGACGCCAACGAGCAATGCATATGGTGTCTCACTACCCGGCAGCCCTTTTATCATCATAGGTTTCAACGACAGCATTGCCTGGGGTGTTACCAATGCGCAGCGGGATGTGAAAGACTACTATGAGATAAAATTCAGGGACAAGACAAAGACCGAGTATTGGTTCAATGGCCAATGGCAAAAGACTACCCTTAAAGAAGAAACGATAAAGGTCAAAGGCGGTAAAGATGTAAAAGACACAGTTGCTTATACCATCTTCGGGCCCGTCATGTTTGATGAAAGTTTTTCTAATGAAGCTTCCAATAAAAGAAACCTTGCGGTGCGTTGGGTGGCACATGACCCCAGCAATGAGGGAATGACCTTCTATAAACTGAACAGGGCAAAGAATTATGATGAGTATACTGAAGCGATCAAGTCATTCCAATGCCCCGGTCAGAATTTTGTATTTGCCTCCAAAGCCGGTGATATCGCTATCTGGCAACAGGGGAAATTTCCCGCCCGCTGGGACAGGCAGGGGTTATATGTGATGCCGGGAGAGGACAGCAGTTATATGTGGCAAGGATTTATTCCACAGGGAGAGAACCCTCATGCAAAGAATCCGGAAAGAGGATTCCTGGAAAGCGCTAATCAGCGCCCTGCAGATTCGAGCTATCCTTATTTTATTCCCGGCAGTTATATAACAGCGAGAGGTATTACGATCGAAAACAAACTGGCTTCTCTGTCCGGTATAACTATCCCTGACATGGTGGCCCTGCACAACAATTATTTTAATACGACTGCGGAAGATGTAAGGGATATACTATTAAAATATGTGACGGAGAATGAACTGAACGCAAACGAAAAGCAATACCTGGACATTTTTAAGTCATGGGATATGATGGCTTCACCCGATTCAAAAGGACAAACCGTCTATACCGGGTGGTGGGGAGAATTGAAGAATTTGATCTGGAGTAATGCCGTGGCAAACGTGGATAGCCTGATCAGGTATAATTTGCCATTACCCGAAGGACAAACAATAATGGAAGCGCTGAAGAAGGATTCCGCCATGAAGTTCATTGATGACCCAACTACTCCAGGAAAAGAAACACTGTACGATGCAGTGACCGGATCCCTGAAGAAAGTTTCAAAACTATTGGACAGTTTGTCTTCCAAAGAAGGCGGATTGGAATGGTATAAGCATAATCATCCGGGTGTTTTTCATTTGATAAAAGATCTCAAAGGTTTTGCAAGGCCAGGATTGCATGTTGGAGGCGGGGGTGATATTGTCAATGCAGTGAAGGGTAGTCATGGCCCGAGCTGGCGTATGATCGTGCATTTAACGACACCTACCGAAGCTTATGGAGTTTATCCAGGGGGACAGAGCGGTAACCCTGGTAGTAAATTCTATGATAACTATGTGGACACCTGGGTGGAAGGAAAATATAATAAGCTTTGGTTCATGCGGGATGGCGACCGGACGAATAAGAATGTAAAGTGGGTGATGAAGTTTAAGGGCAAAGGTTAATTGGTGATTAGTAAAATGGTTAAGTAGGCTTTATTATAAAACGCCTCCTATTGAAACCCAATAATACTATCCAATTGACGATTTGAAGAGTATAAGGAGAACTTTGCAAGCATTGAGTAATAGTTGGTTTGAAAGCCTATTTAACCAATACCCAATTAACTAATTAACCAGATAGAAATGAAATTTCTAACAGCAACCATATTAACAGCCCTCCTTGCTTTTATCAGCGGCTTATTCTTACCCTGGTGGGGGATAGCGATCGTAGCGTTATTAGTAGCCACTATCATTCATCAAAAAGCTGGAAAAGCTTTTCTTGCCGGTTTGCTTGGCGTATTCTTATTATGGGCAGGTCTTGCGTGGTGGATCAATATGAAGAACAATAGCGTTCTCTCGCATAAAGTCGCTACCGTATTGCCGCTGGGAGGAAGTACGCTTGTTATTATTCTTGTTACTGGCCTTGTTGGCGGATTGGTTGCCGGCTTTGCTGCTATGAGCGGCAGTTATCTTCGTGCTACGCAGGTCCGGAAGTCCGGAAGCTAATAAGACCGGAGCACCGGTAGGCCCGGCAAATTATACTTGTGTTTACTACTTTCTATCTTTCCGACTTCCCGTCTATTTAATTTTAATTTCTCAATAACATTAAATATCATCAAATCCGGGGCGTCCTCTTTATTTGGGTTTATCTTGAAGTATTATTCTGCTATGAGATACTCCTTCCTATTCCTTCTTATTCTTTCAGCCGGGCCAGGTGCTTATTCCCAAAAAGTAAAGGGAACGATTACAAGCAGTGACGGGAAGCCACTTGCCTTTGCTTCTGTTTATACGAAAGGCACGAACAAGGGCACCAATGCCAATAATGAAGGCAAGTATTCGCTTAAGCTCGAACCAGGTAATTACACACTGGTTTGCCAGCACGTCGGTTATAAGAAAGAGGAAGTAGAGTTGAAGGTTGATGCTACGGATCAGGAGATCAATTTTATTTTAAAGCTGCAGGAAGTAACCCTTAGTGAAGCGATCATCAAATCCGGTGAGGATCCCGCATACCAGATCATTCGTAATGCTATAAAAAAACGGATCTTTTACCGGGATAACCCTTCACAGTTTGAGTGCAGGGTTTACACCAAGGGGCAGTTGAAGCTGAGGGATCATCCTAAAAAAATATTTGGCCAGAAAGTGGATTTTGAGGATGGTGATACCAGTAAGAAAAAAATGCTTTATCTCTCCGAAACGATCTCTGTTTATACAGTAAGCAGACCCGGGAAAGCTAAAACGGAAGTGATATCATCTAAAGTGAGTGGTGAGAGTGATGGATTTGGATTGAGCGCCCCGAATATCGTTTCTTTCTACGACGATAATATATCCATGGGTAGTAACTTGAATCCGCGGGGATTTATTTCTCCTATCTCGGAAAATGCACTCCATTATTATAAGTATAAACTCGAGGGAAGTTTTTTCGAGGATAGTAACCTCATTAGCCGCATCAAGGTAACACCCCGAAGGAAGTATGAACCTTTGTTCAGCGGCTATATCTCCATTGTGGAAGATGACTGGCGCATTCATTCGGTACAGCTGCAGTTGCTGAAAGAATCGCAAATGGAGTTTCTCGACACCCTGCGGATCGAACAACTATACCGTCCGGTTGACAGGAATAACTGGTTCATCAGTACACAGGTTATTTATCCCTCGGTTAAAATGTTTGGTTTTGATGCTTATGGCAGTTTTGTCAATGTGTATTCAGATATAGACATTCAACCAGCGTTTGCTAAAAAAACTTTTACTAATACCATTCTCAAATACAATGACAGCGCTAATAAGCGGAGCCTGGAATACTGGGAGAAGATCCGGCCCGTTCCGCTCCTCGAAGATGAGGTAAGGGACTATAAAAAGAAAGACAGTTTGGAACTAGCCCGCAAGGACCCCCGGTACCTGGATTCACTGGACAGGAAGAGAAATAAAGTGACTGTCCCGGGTTTGTTACTCTTTGGTCAATCATTCAGTAATGAGAAAAGAAGGAGCAGCATCAGTGTTCCATCATTACTCGACCAACTTTCTTTCAATCCCGCGGAGGGGTGGGTGATCAGTACAGGATTCAGCTGGGCCAAAAGATTAGATACTTCAGGATCCGGGCGAAGAAGCATTCGCATTTCACCTGTCCTTCGATATGGCTTTTCCAATAAACATGTCAATCCCTACCTAACATTCATCTATTCCTTCGGTAAAAAATATGCTTCCTCGTTCCTGTTATCGGGTGGCAAAAGGGTTTTTCAGTTCAATAATAATAGCCCCATAGGAGAGAAGGGTAATTCCATCAGCAGTTTACTCAGCGAAGAGAACCGGATCAAGAGCTATGAGGCGACCTACGTTCGGGGAAGTTTCAGGAAAGGGATCGGTGATGGTTTTTCATGGGTCCTGGGTTTTCAATACCAGGATAGAAAGCCTTTGGATAATACAACGGACTATACCTGGAGGAACAAAGCAGATAAAGCTTACACACCGAATTATCCCAACGAGATCATGACACATAATATTGCAAGGCATAAAGTGTTCTTTGCTTTGTTCGGGATCTCTTTTCAACCCGGTGCCCGCTATATCGAATTACCCGGTCGGAAAATGAATATCGGTTCAAAGTATCCTGTGTTCGGGTTATCCTATACCCGGAGCTTTAAGAACTTTCTTGGCACTGATGCTGATTTCAGCAAGTGGAAATTCACCATAAGGGATGATATCAATCTTAAATTAGCGGGAACCTTCAGGTATAGGATCGGTGTGGGTGGATTTATTAATAGTGATAAGGTTTACGTGCCTGATTTTAATCACTTTAATGGGAATATCTCCACTTTAGCAACAGAATACCTGAACAGCTTTCAATTGCTTCCCATTTACCAGTTCAGTAACACGGCTAAGTTCTATTCGCTGGCACATGTCGAGCATAATTTCAAAGGTTTCCTGACGAATAAGATCCCCGGTATGAAGAAACTCAACCTATACCTCGTGGCGGGTGCAAATGGTTTTTATTATAAGGGTACTGATTACTTTGAGTGGTTTGTCGACCTCGATAATATCTTCAAACAACTCAGGGTTGATTTTGTACAATCCTATCTCAAAGGCAAACCATGGCAAAATGGTGTTCGCATCGGCTTGAGCCGTCTCGGTGGTCGTCGTGGAGATGATTGGCCCTGAGAAATTATGAATTCAGAATTCAGATTCTGGATTTATAATTCATAATTTTACTCGCTTTAAGAATTTTACCCAGCCTGCAACTGGGTCCCGATAGTTATCGGGATAAAATTCAAACACATGGCGCAATTACACAACCGTATCTCCCGAAAGGAGTTGAAAGAACTTATTCAGAACGATCCCACTCCAAGGACCACTCTTTCCTTTTACTGCTATTTTGAAATTAAGGAACCCAGCTTATTTCGTAACCAGCTTTTCAAGGACCTGAAAGCAATTGATGTACTTGGTCGTATTTATCTCGCAGAGGAAGGCATCAATGCACAGGTAAGCGTACCTGCCGCTAATTTGGAAGCTTTCAAAACCTATCTCTATTCCTACGAACCGCTGAATGGCCTTCGGCTTAATATCGCGGTTGACGATAACGGCAAAAGTTTTTATGTACTGGATATCAAAGTAAAAAAGAAGATCGTTGCGGATGGGATCTACGATCCTTCCTTCAGCATGGCGAATAAAGGAAGGTATGTGGACGCGGCACAATTCAACCAATTGACAAATGACCCCAATACCGTGGTGATCGATATGCGTAATCATTATGAGTACGAGGTCGGTCATTTTGAAAAAGCGATAGAAGTACCGAGCGATACTTTCCGTGATCAGTTGCCCATGGCTGCTGATATGATGAAGGATGACAAGGAAAAGAATATTATCATGTATTGTACAGGCGGGATCCGCTGTGAAAAAGCATCAGCTTATATGCTGCATAAAGGATTTAAAAATGTGTTTCACCTGGAAGGAGGTATCATCAATTATGTGAACCAGGTAAAAGAAAAAGGGATCTCTAATAAATTTCACGGAAAGAATTTTGTTTTCGATCAGCGCCTGGGAGAAAGAGTGACAGAAGAGGTGATCGCACATTGTCATCAATGCGGGAAGCCGGCTGATACACATGTGAACTGCGTGAATGATGCCTGCCACCTCCTGTTTATCCAGTGCAAAGATTGCAGGGAAAAAATGGAAGGCACTTGCAGCCAGGATTGCCTCGACTTTATTCACCTCCCGGAAGAAGAACAAAAGATCAAACGTTCCGGGGTCGATAAAGGCCGGAATGTTTTCAATAAAAGCAAAAGCCGGTTATCGGCGATCTCGAATCGTAAAAAAGACTGATCCTGTATGGGTTAAAAGGTCAGGCTAAGCCCGGGAAAGAAGGTGCCTAATTTGAAACACTGGGGCACTGCGACACAGAGTGACACTATGAAAACCATCGTGGAGCAGCCAGCCTCTGTGCCTCAGTGGTTTTAAAACCCTGGTCAGAGGACACTACATGCAGAGCCTGTATTTCAATAATCTGCAAAAACCCTTACTTTTACGGATTGTAACCAAACTGTGAGAAAGGTATTTGTCTCCATACTGCTTCTTTGTTTTACCGTTCAGATAAC
>DATLCB010000232.1:0-6878 GCA_035526625.1 Chitinophagaceae bacterium | reverse complement strand
GAGTTCTTGCTGTATGTCCGTTGCTTTGTTAAGGGAATCCGGCTGGTAGCGATAATCGTTATTTTCGTTTACGATCTTTTCTCCTTCGGGACCTTTCAACTCTCCATCGATCCCCATTACATAATCAACTCCCGTTTGGTACCTGAAATCGTTGTCATCATTGAACTCAAAGCCTTTGATCCTGTCGCGGCGATAACTTTTCCTGACCTTTATATTCATCGAACCCAGCTTTCTCTTTACCGATTCGTCAAAGCGGATCTTTTTCCCTGCAGGGACCAATATTTCCACCTCTACATGCTGAAAACGGAATTTGCTTTGCCTGTCAACTGCATACCCATTGGCAATATCAAGTACACTATCCTGGGAAGTGGCAGAAAACTGGATCTTTTCAGCACGACCCAGCGCTTCTTCACTTGTTTTTCCGAAGCCATATTTCCGGATAGTAACATGGTATATAGAATCTCCGCTTGCTTTCACATTGAATTTAACTGCTGCTATCTTAAGCGTATCAGATGAAATATCCCAGCCTTCTCCCCCGTCATTCATCCATCCAAAATTGTTGCTGTACTCTAAGCGGGGTTGTGATACGGCTACGATCATTTTATTGTTGGCGGGTTGGACGATGGTCATGGGGTTCTCCGAGTGTTCGTACTGGCGGAAATCCCTTGCCATGCTGCTGACAAAAAGGATCATGGCTATCCATCCCAATGTCCAAAGTCCTCCAAATGTCCAGCCGAGGTAATTGTTTTTTGATCTTGCTTTAATGATGCGGCGTATCCCCCATGTAATAAAACCGATCAACGGTACAACCAGGAATAAAATGAGCGTAGCCCAGGCAAGGCCTTGCTGCCAGGGGCTGGTCCACAAAAAATTATTGATCGGCCACCACGCCACACCGCCAAAGAATAAAGCGATCAACGAAACGAATAAAGCAAATGCGATGGTGCCGACAATGAATAAAAAGAATACTTTAAATATGACCCCTATTGCATGTCCTATGCCATTTCGGCTGCGGCGTGCGGTAGATTGTACCTCTGAAGCAAAGGCCCTGCCTCTGGTATTTGCGAATTCCTTTGCTTTACTGCTGATATTTTGTGCTGATTCTTTTACTTCAGTGCTCCAACCCTTCATTCTATCTTTCATATTCCCCATTCCTTCTTTTACATTCTGGCGAATACGGTTTATATCCACCGTTTCGCCCCGCATTTCCATTTTTTGATAATCGCTGTTCGCCTCTGGTAACACTATCCATAATATCACATAAGCCAGGATAAAGGTTCCGCTTAAAGAGCCAAAGCCGATATTCAATGCCACATCAAAATCATAATCCCATCTCATCCCGTTCAGAACACCTACCAGGACACTCAGTAAGATCGGTGCAGCGAAGATGAGACGGATGGTCTTTGCGCTTCTCCCAAAATAAGCAGCAAGACCCCCGGCCACGCCGCCTAATACTTTATCATCAGGATTGCGATAGAGTCTTTTACCTACAAAACCTTCAAGGTCCTTAGGCGGTAATACGATCCAAAGGACTATATAGGCCAAAAATCCAAAACCAAATCCTCCAAAACTGATGATCGCAAACAGGATACGGACTATGGCCGGATCAACATTCATGTAAGCGGCAAGGCCACTGCATACGCCACCTATGAACTTGTCGTTGGTATCCCGGTAAAGACGGCTCTTTTCCTTTTTGGTGCCTGCGTAACTGTTGCTGCTTTGTTGTGATGCCGAAGCAGAAGGTTGCGCTTCCGCTGCCGTTTCTTTATCGGCCGCTTCAAAATCTTCCACTCTTCCCATGGAGGCGATGATCTCTTCGACATCGGCATCGCTGATAGCCTCTGCTCCTTTGCGCACTTTTTCATTCATGAGTTCCGCAATGCGACTTTCAATATCATTAATGATCTCGTCGCGACCTTCTTCGTTGGAAAAATAAAGACGCAAACTTTCAATGTAGGCCTGCAGCTTTTCATATGCCAGGTCCTCGATCGGTATTACCCGGCCACTGAGGTTTATATTAATTATCTTTTTCATTCTCGTTATGGTTGAAGTATGTTGATTAAATTATTGGTTGGTTAATGGCTCACCAGGTTTTTTACTCGCCAGGGCATTCACACCATTCGAAAGCTCGTTCCAGGTCTGTTCGAGTTCTTTATAAAAGGTTTCGCCCTTTTCTGTAAGGGAGAAATATTTCCGGGGTGGTCCTGAATTGCTTTCCACCCAACGGTAGGTCAGCATCTCCGCATTTTTCAACCGGGTCAGGAGCGGGTATAAGGTTCCTTCCAATATCTGCAGGTTGGTGGCTCTCATCTCTTCAACTATATCACTCGGATAAGCTTCTCCCCTGCGGATGATGGAAAGGATGCAAAACTCCAGTATCCCCTTCCGCATCTGGCTCTGTGTATTTTCAATATTCATATCCTTCTTTTTCGTTTGTTATCCAAAGATAGGGTGATATTTGGTACTATGCTAAACAAAGTACTAAAAAATAATTTTATTTTTGCCTTATTTGTGTGTAAACGGTTGACCTTAAACACATACTAAGCTAAAAAAAATTTGCCTTGCGTTCAAAGCTTCGAATAGTTTTGACGGATGTGTCCATTTTATGCCCGATATTCCGTCTTTACTACGCTGAATTTCTGTGTGAACAGGAACAACACTTTCAAAGAAATTACCAGTTCAAAGCAGAGATCGACGTTCGGGTTAGAACTTGAATTGCTGTGGGGCACATCTGTGGAAATGGGATCTCTTTGGCAGGCAAACCAAAGTTTCCGCGAAGTTTTTACTTCACCTGCAACTATCTTATGGGAGATATCAATTTGCGGGAAAATGTGAACAGAGGGATGGCGATGTATTGGACGAAATTTTCATTCGACCAGCACAAATGCGGCCCAGTTAAAAGGTGGATATTTTTTTCTCATATCCGACTGTGAGAGGTAAAAAGCGTCTTTGATATTCTTACCGGAAAGCCAGTAAGAATAAAAGCCCATCATTAATTCTGATGTTTCCATATCCGGTACCTGCCAGAGACTAACGATCATTTTATCAACGCCGGACATTTTGAATGCCCTTTGCAAACCGAAAACACCTTCATTCCCTTTTATATCTCCCAATGCGGTCTCACAGGCACTGAGTACAACCAATTTGGTATTGCTCAAATTCATTTGTGCGATCTCATAAGCTGTTACCACGCCATCTTCCGCCCCTTTTACCGGAGCTTTTCCCGCCCACACATAATTACCTCCCGACAATATCAGTCCATTTCTAATCAGTGGATCATTGGCAATGCGGTAACTATTGATATCTGAAGCTCTCCATGCTCCGGGTTGACTCAAAGCTTCGGGCACATAAAATCCATGCGTAGCAATATGCAATACGGCGGGCGACCTGTCATTGAGTTGCTTGAGGTTGGCCTCACTGGCATTTGCTTTCTGGTAAGAAGTACATTTGATCTTGTTCCGTTCAAACAAATGTTGAATAGTATCTACTTCCGCTCCTGTGAAAGGAAGATCCGGCCAGCCTCCTCCGCCTCCGCGTAACACAGATGCTATAGAATTATCGGGTTGACCGGTGATCATTTGTTTTGCTATGGCCGCACTGTCCATGCTAAAATCCGCGTTGCCAAACAGAACAATATCCGATGGCTGCGCACTTGTTGCGGCATTGCTTCGAAAAGCGATCTGCCTTGTACTTATATACTGTCTTAATTCATATTTATCCTGTAAAATTTTCCCGGGTGCGCAAGGCAGTGCATGAAAAGCGATGCCATATAATTTGCCGGATGGCGAGTAGGATATCTTCTTGATTCCTGCAAGGTGTTTCTCCAATGGCTTCCACAATAACGCATAAAGATCATCCGCGAGGTCTGAAGAAAAATTCATCGATACTCCATAAAACACTCTGGCTACTCCTGTTGCTGAGCGGCCTGCCTCTGTGATGAGTTCCTGCAATCTTTTTTCCTCGAAGAGAGGAACAAATACCGCAGCGCTATCCTTCTTCCGGACGATATAAGCAACATAAAATATACTATCCGTTTGCCGTTTATTATAATATTTAAAACTCACGAACTCGATCGCCGCTTCATCCTCTTCAAGCTGTTGCTGTACTTCTTTGATGGTGACTTGCAAGGCCGATTGCTGTTTTCGAAAATCCGCTGATCGGCGGTTCAATTCTTTTTCCATGTCTTCCGCCTGCGCTTCTTTCTCTGCGAGGTCCTTCATCCTTTTCGTAACAGGTAATGTATACTGTGTGACAAGCAGCGTTTTTACCAACTGCCAGTCGATGATCAACTTCTTGAGTGTTTCATCTTTGCTGTTCCTTGCCGCTTCCAGTACATTCTTAGTGTCTGCCAGCGACACGGATTTAAAAAAAAGCTGCAGGTTGAAGTTATTATTGATCAGTGTGGAGGGTGGCGAAGGATGATTATATAAAAAGCTATTATTACAATCATTGAAAAAGAGGTTGTTGTTGATATAGTTCCCTTTTTCTTTTTCTGAAAGAATGGAAAAACTATGCAGCAGGTTTTCGGTTATGGCCTTACTGCTCGATAAGAACAGGGGTTCTGCTTTTTTAAATTGCTTCATATTCATGTAAAGCAATCCAAGATCATTTAAGGTTCCTAACGTCATTGGATGGTCTTCACCCAAGGTTTTCTTCCTGATCGCGATCGATTGCAGGTAGAGTTGTTCGGCTTCAGCAAATTTTATCTGCCCTTTACGATAAATGGCTGCGAGGTTATTCATCCCTGTTGCAAGTAAAGGATTATCGGGCAGCAGTACTTTTTTCCAGATAATGTTTGCCTGGATTATCAATGCCTCTGCCTTTGCAAATTGACCCATATGTGCATATAGGCCTGCAAGGTTATTCAGACTGGTAGCATAATCTGTGTGATTGTCCCCAAAAACCATTCTCCGGATATCTTTTGCCTGTATATATAATGGTTCCGCCTTCGCAAATAACCGCTGGTCTTCATACAAGGCTGCCAAATTATTAAGCACCATTGCATAATAAGGGTGTTGAACTCCCACTGAGTTCTTCCAAATATCCCTCGCCTCCTGGTAAAGAGGACCTGCCTTATCAAACTGTCCCATCTCCTGGTAAAATGTAGCCAGGTTATTCAGGCTCATTGCATAGCTGGGATGATCTTTTCCAAGCACCTTCTTCCTTATCTCTTTCGCCTGCAGGTAATAGCCTTCCGCTTTTACATAATCTCCCTTTGAATGGTAATGACCACCCAGGTTGTTGAGTGACGTTATATAATCAGGATGATCCTGTCCCTGTACTCTTTTATTTCTTTCTTCCGCTTCATGAAAAAGTTTTCCAGCTTCTTCCAATCTTCCGGCTTCCGCATAGAAAGATGCGAGATTATTAAGGCTAAGAATATAATCTGGATGGTCCTCTCCAATTGTATTTTTCCTGATCTCCTTTGACTCCAGGTAAAGTTGTTCCGCTTTCTTATACTCCCCCGTCTGTGAATATAATTCTGCGAGGTTATTCAATGTACTCGCATAATCAGGATGTGCTTCTCCTAGTGACAGTTTATATATATCCCTTGCTTTGCTATAGTTCGATTCTGCTTCTTTATATTTTCCCTGTAAAGCTTGCATATAAGCAAGATTGTTCAGGCTCTGGGCATAGTCGGCATGAGTTTCACCCAATACTGTTTTCCTGATGCTGAGAACGCGGAGCAATAAAGGCGCGGCGCGGTCGTATTGGCCCATATCATTATACAAAGTGGCAAGATTATTCAGGCTTGACGCATACAAATTATTGTTCTCTCCCAATACGGCTTTCACAAGATCCCTTGTCTGGATATATAATTGTTCTGCCTTCGCATATCGCCCGGTAAACTGGTATAAAGCCCCAAGGTTGTTCAGGGTTTTAAAATAACTGCTGTCTCTCTCGCCGAAAACAGTTTTCGAAATGTTCACAGCCCTTTTATAATGTTCTTCTGATTGTTCGTATTTACCCATTTCCCTGTAGAGGTGGGCAAGATTTTGGAGACTGGCGACAAATTCGGGGCTATTCTCCCCAGCAGATAGCGCAGTTAGCTCGTTATTTTTCAGGAACCATTTTTCGGCAGATTGGTATTGGTATAATTTAAAGTGGCTCATGCCAAGAAAGATGACCATGCCGCTATGGAAAGGGCTTTTTTCGCCAAATTCCTTTTTTGTTGTTTCCACTGCTTTCTCTGCTATGGGAATAACTGCTTTGTAATCGCCTTTCTCAAAAAATTCCATTACCTGTTGCACGAGGGGCAACGATTCCTGCGCAGTCGACAACAGTGAAAAAAATAACAGGCATGAAACCATGAAGGATCTCATAGCAGAAGGTTGGTTGATCAGACTGTTAATGTACTGAAAGTTAAAGGCAGCAGC
Source organism: Chitinophagaceae bacterium (assembly GCA_035526625.1). Taxonomy (GTDB): domain Bacteria; phylum Bacteroidota; class Bacteroidia; order Chitinophagales; family Chitinophagaceae; genus JJ008. Next base: position 501 of record DATLCB010000232.1, on the reverse strand, counting down.
AAATAAGAGATAGCTTTAAAACTCCGCACTTCCCGGCGTTCTCGGGAAAGCGATCACATCACGGATATTTGTCATACCCGTAACAAATTGCACCATGCGTTCAAAGCCTAAACCAAAACCGGCATGAGGAACAGTTCCGAACCTTCTTGTATCAAGATACCACCAGAGCTGCTCTTCAGGTATATGCATTTCTTTCATGCGGTCGAACAAATAGTCAAACCTCTCTTCTCTTTGTGAGCCACCGACGATCTCACCGATACCCGGAGCCAGTATATCCATGGCGGCAACAGTCTTGCCATCATCATTTTGCCGCATATAAAAGGCCTTGATATCCTTTGGATAATTAAAAAGGATAACAGGTTTTTTAAAATGCTTTTCTACCAGGTATCGCTCATGCTCACTTTGCATATCGATACCCCAGCTAACATCATATTGAAATTTTTTCTTTTTGTATGCGGGCGATTGTAACAATATATCTATTGCTTCTGTATAGGTGATCCG
>DATLCB010000231.1:0-11268 GCA_035526625.1 Chitinophagaceae bacterium | reverse complement strand
CTGGTGGTGAGCCATGACCGTCACTTCCTCGATGCGGTATGTACACACGTAGTCGATGTGGATCGTCAGAAAATAAAAATATTCACGGGTAACTATACCTTCTGGTACGAATCATCACAACTGATGGCGAGGCAGATCAATGACAAGAATAAAAAAACCGAAGAGAAGCGCCAGGCATTGATCGACTTCATTGCCCGCTTCAGCGCCAACGCATCAAAAAGTAAACAGGCGACCTCGAGAAAGAAGGCTTTGGAAAAATTGACCATCGAAGAAATAGAACCCAGTTACCGGAAATATCCCGGTATCATTTTCCAACAATTAAGGGAAGTTGGTAACCAGATACTGAACGTTGAAAAATTGAAAAAGACCATCGATGGCAGGGTGCTATTTAATGAGGTGACATTCACGGTGAATAAAGGAGACAAGATCGCCTTATTAAGCCGCGACCCCCTTGCTATCACTAACTTTTTCAATATTGTTACAGCAGAAACCATTGCCGACAGTGGTTCTTATGAATGGGGGAGCACGGTCACGCATGCTTACCTGCCGCAGGAGAATAATGTATTCTTTAACGGCGAGATGAACCTGATGGACTGGCTACGTCAATACGTGCCGGACCACGTAAAAGATGTGGACGAGCCTTTTCTCCGCGGGTTCCTCGGCAAGATGCTTTTCAGCGGCGATGACGTGATGAAGAAAACCAATGTATTGAGCGGGGGTGAAAAAGTGCGTTGCATGCTCAGTCGTATGATGCTGCAAAACCCGAATGTGATATTGCTGGACCAGCCTACCAATCACCTTGACCTCGAAAGTATCCAGAGCTTTAATGAACAGTGCACCGATTATAAGGGTATCGTTTTATTGACGAGCCATGACCATACCTTTATGCAAACCGTGGCGAACAGGGTGATCGAACTTACGCCAAGGGGAATCATTGACAGGCTGATGTCGTTCGATGAATACCTGGAAGATGAAAGGGTGAAGACGGTGAAAGAAGAAATGTATAAGTTATAAGTTCTCAGTTCGGAGTTCTTAGTTCTCAGTTATAAGTTCAGTGTTCTTAGTTCTTAGTTTCTGGAGGCGGTAAATTACTTGCAGAACTTTTTCCATTAAAGATAAAACATGAAAACAGCCATTATTACAGGAGCTTCAGGTAATATGGGGCAGGCGGTTGTTCGAAAATTCCTGGCAGAAGATTATCATGTTATTGGCACTGTGATCCCTAGCGATCCTGTTAAGATCAACATTGATCACTCTTCGTTTGAAACGAGCCATGCCGACCTGATGAATGAAGATGCAACTGGCGAGATGCTGAAAGCTGTTATCGCCAAACAAGGAAGTATTGATGCAGCCGTATTAACAGTAGGTGGTTTTGCAATGGGAAAAATTGCTGATACAAAAGCTGCGGATATACTTAAGCAATACAAACTGAATTTTGAAACGGCCTATCATATGGCCCGCCCCGTTTTTGGGCAGATGATGAAACAGGGAAGCGGACGTATCTTTTTGATTGGATCACGCCCGGGACTCGATATGCATAACAGTAAAGGGATGGTCGCTTATGGGCTCTCGAAGTCTCTTATCTTCCGCCTCGCCGAACTCATGAATGAAGAAGCAAAAGATACCAATGTGACAGTTAGTGTTGTTGTTCCTTCAACTATCGATACTCCACAGAACCGGGCCTCCATGCCGCAGGCAGATTTCAGTAAATGGGTACGTCCTGAAGCAATCGCCGATGCCATTTATTTCTATTGCACCGGGGAAGCCACAGCTTTGCGAGAACCTATCATAAAAGTATATGGGAATGCTTAAGTCATAAGTTTGTAGTCTTTAGTCTGTAGTTAGTGGTTCTTTTACCCGAAAACTTCACTATTGCAGGAAGCTAAACTGCGATAAGAACCAAAAACCACCAACTATAAACTATGATCTTAACAGTCTGGCAAGACTTTTGTCGAATGGGGGTGAAACAAACTGTACAAGTATGAAAACAAAGCTTTTGATCATTTCCTTTATTCTCCTGAGTGGTGCGGCGGGCGCACAGGCGATCCTCAAGGCCGGCGTGAATATGGCCAATGTAACCATCACTAACGATGGCGATATCGACAGGAATAAAAGCCTCACAAGTTTCCAGCTGGGTATTACCGGTGACGTGAAGATCACTTCCTTCTTTTATTTTCAACCGGGTATTTTATTTACAGGCAAGGGTTCTAAAACAGAATCTGGCGATCCTAATAGCAGTACCTGGCGCAAAGCCACCACCAATCCTTTTTATGTTGAAGTGCCGGCCAATTTTGTGTTGAAGTTCGGCGGTGATAGTAAAGACAAAAAGGATGATGATGTGCGTTTCTTTGTGGGCGCAGGTCCTTACCTGGGTATTGGTGTTGCCGGGAAGAATAAAGTGAACGGGAAATTATTAGGTACTTCTTTCAGCAGCGAAGAGGATATCACGTGGTCAAATGATGATCCAACCACACTTAATTATGAAGAAGGTGCCGGTTATGGTGTCCTGAAGCGATTTGATTATGGTTTGAATGGATTGGCCGGTATTGAATTCTCCAAAGTGGTGCTGGGCGTCAACTACGGTTTTGGTCTTGCCAAATTGCAAAGTGGCAGCAACAGCAGCGCCGACGACAAGAACAAGCACAGGGTATTTAGCGTTACGCTTGGCATAAGGTTGTAAGAAGAATTTCAAACTCGAATTGCACGAATTATTTGTATTCTTCGATATAATTCGTGTAATTCGTGTCTTATGCGTTATATGAAATGGATCGGTCTTGCCGCTGCGATATTGCTTCTCGTATCCTGTTTTACACCCTGGGTATTTATTGAGTCACGGAACATATTGGTGAGCGGCATCGATGCTGCCGGTACCAATTTTGGGAAGCCTGGTTATTTTCATTTTGCCATGACCGCTTTTTTCCTGTTCTTCCATTTGATACCAAGGGTATGGGCCAAGAGGGCCAACCTGCTGGTCGTCGCACTCAACCTGGGCTGGGCTGTCCGTAATTTTTTTATTATCGCTGCCTGCCAGGGTGGCGAATGCCCCATCAAAAGAACAGGTCTCTATCTCGTACTACTGTCGTCGCTTATCATGCTGGTATCAGCTCTTTTCCCCGATATGAAAATGCCGGGAGAAAAAAAGCAGGATTGAAGGTTTCTTACACATCGCTATGTTCGTCTATTGATTTAGTTTTCCATTAATATCGTCAACAGGCAGGTAAAGCTATCATTATAGCTATGCCACTTGTTGTCAGACGTCCGCTATCCCTGACGGTGTCCTGCTGCGTATGAACTGTGGCAAACAGGGAAAAATTACAAAAGTTAACTATAGTGTCTTCTGTTTTTCCTTTTCTGGAAAATCGGGGAAGAAGACTAATGGCTTAGCTACACAAGATCCTTACCATGAAGCATGCTATGTAGTTATTATTCTTTAAAATAAAACTGGTAAAATGAAAAAGATCTTTTTTCCCCTTTTGGTGATGGTTATCGCAAATGAAGGATGGGGACAATTATTGCAATGGAACACTTTCGGTAATGCAGGAACAGAAACCATTGAGCCAAGTGTCTTTAACGATCCTAACATTACATCAGCCAATCTTATAATTGGATCTGGCGTCACGCCTGCAGCTAATGCGAATCGATTGGGAGGAAATAATTGGTTCAATGCTGCTAATACAAATCCCAATACATTGGCAGAGGCTGTAACAGGAAATGACTATTTCCAGTTTACGGTTACGCCAAATGCAGGGTTTTCGTTTACTCCAACTTCTTTCGTTTTTAATTGGGATCACTCAGCAACAGGCCCGGCTTCAGTAACATTAAGGTCTTCCATTGATGGCTTCAGCACTAATCTGGGTTCTGTGACGGGTATGCCAGCATCTTTATCAATTAATAATACCATACCGATCCCTGGATTGACCAATCTTTCTTCGGCAACAACATTCCGATTATATGGATATAGTGCTACGGCTACGGGAGGTACAGGTGGTTTTGATGTTGGATCGAATATCGTCAATGTTCAACTGAATGGAACAACAGCTGCTATAGCGTTGCCGGTTAGTTTACGAAGCTTCTCCGGGTATAAGGATGGCCATCGTAATCAATTAAGATGGACCACAGCAATGGAGTTGGATAATCTTGGCTTCGAGGTTCAACGTGCAACCGATGGGATCAACTATTCCGTTATTGATTTTGTCAATAGCCTCGCAATGGGTGGTAACAGCAGTAATGAGCTCAACTATGGTTTTACGGATAATGCACCTCCCGGCAATCGCCAGTATTACCGGCTTCGACAGATTGATTTGAACAGTCAAACCAAACTCAGCACGATTGTCCTGATACGTGGCAGCAAGCCAACCAGTCTTGTGATCGATGGACTGTTCCCGAACCCGGTGAAAGCTGTTGTAAATATTTTAATAGCAGCTCCGGCTAAAAGTAAAGCTGTGCTGATTGTATCAGATATGGCCGGACATATCGTTCAGCAAAGAGCAATGAACGTAGAAACAGGCAGCAATACGGTACAGTTGGATGTTAATGGCCTCAGCAGTGGCTCTTACATGGTAAGAATAAATTGTGCAGATGGTTATGAGTCTGCCTCTGTTAAGTTTGTAAAACAATAAAAAAGAAAGACCCAAATAGCAAGTCCTGTTCGTTGGAACAGGACTTTTTTATGATAAGATATCAATCCAGTACTGCGAGGCTATCGCTGATGATCTCCACGCATTCCATTATTTGTTCCCTGTTGATGATAAGTGGGGGAGCCAAACGGATCTTATCGTCATGCGTCGGCTTTGCCAATAACCCATTTTCTTTTAATGTCAGGCAAAGATCCCATGCGGCGTCCTTATTAGCATGACCGATCACGATAGCGTTCAATAATCCTTTGCCACGTATAATAGAGATATGGTTTGACTGCAAAGCCCGAAGCTCCTGGCGAAGAAGTTCACCGATTACAACAGCATTTTCGAGCATCCCTTCATCCTTCAATACTTCAAGCGCTGTGATCGCTACTTTACAGGCCAATGGGTTGCCACCATACGTAGATCCATGCTCACCCGGTTTGATGGTCATCATGATTTCGTCGTCGGCAAGGACGGCACTTACAGGCAACATGCCTCCGCTTAAAGCTTTTCCCAATAAAAGAATATCAGGGCGCACATCTTCATGATCACAGGCAAGCATTTTTCCTGTGCGGGCAAGACCGGTTTGTATCTCGTCGGCCACGAATAAAACTTTCGCATCTTCGCAAAGAGCTTTGGCTTTGGCGAGATACCCCTCATCAGGTACCAGCACACCCGCCTCACCTTGTATAGGTTCGACGAGGAAGCCGGCAACGTTTTTATCTTCAAGCGCTTTTGTCAAAGCAGTTGTATCATTATAGGGGATGATGACAAAGCCAGGCATAAAGGGTCCGAAATTTTTGCGGGCAGCGATATCATTGCTGAAGGAGATCACCGTGGAAGTACGGCCATGAAAATTCCCTTCGCATACAATAATGGTAGCTTTGCTTTCGGGAATGCCTTTTACTTCATATCCCCAGCGACGACAGAGTTTAATGGCTGTTTCGACAGCTTCTACGCCGGTATTCATCGGCAGCACTTTATCATAGCCAAAATACTGTGTGATATATTTCGCATATTCTCCAAGCATATCGCTGTGAAAAGCACGGCTGGTCAATGTCAGTTTCTGTGCCTGCTCTATCAGTGCCTGCACAATGCGGGGATGACAGTGACCCTGGTTAACAGCGGAATAACCACTGAGAAAATCATAATACTGTTTGCCTTCCACATCCCATACGTGAACTCCTTTGCCGCGACTCAACACTACCGGGATAGGATGATAGTTATGAGCGCTGTATTCTTCTTCGAGTTGGAGGTAATATGGAGTATTGAACAACATACCGGTCATAGTTTGCATGATCTGAAATTGAAATGAATGGAAAAAGAAAAAACCGGTACATGCCGGTCACTACATGAACATCATCGATGATTCAGCAGGTCGAGATTCTGCCGCAGAAAAGAAATATGGAGTTGCTTTTTGATAGAACGAAGATAATAAAAAAAAAGTTGACAACTGATAACTTACAGCGGGCAACTAACATCTGATAACTGGGGATCGGCTAATAGCTAATAGCTAATAGCTACCTTTAAGTATGGCATATAAAATTCCTTCTCAAACAAGAATTGGTCATGTTCACCTTAAGGTTGCTGACCTGGAACGTTCACTTGGATTCTATCGTGATCTTCTGGGGTTTGAAGTGCAGCAATATTATGGTGACAGTGCTGTATTTATTTCAGCAGGTGGTTATCATCATCATATCGGGTTGAATACCTGGCACAGTAAGGATGCTGGTCCTGCTCCATTGCGGTCAGCCGGACTATATCATACCGCGATCCTGTATCCTGAACGAAAGGACCTGGCTATGGTATTGAAAAGACTGATGGATGCAAAATATACATTAACGGGCGCTTCGGACCACGGCGTATCGGAGGCCCTGTACCTTGATGATCCTGATGGAAATGGGGTTGAATTGTATTGGGACAAGCCTAAGGACCAGTGGCCGGTAGATGAGAACGGTAAACTTCAAATGGTAAGTGATCCGCTTGACCTTCGGGCCTTATTGCAGTTGGCCGGGTAACTGTCTTACAAAATAATGAGGAGGAAAAGAAAGTTGCAGGTCTTCTTTGGGTTTGAATATCCCAAATACGGTGCTGCCGCTGCCACTCATTGAAGCGTATTCGGCTCCGGCGCTATACAAGTAGTCCTTTATTTCTACGATCTCAGGATATTTTGGAAAGATGATCTTTTCGAAATCGTTCTTCAATTCATCCTTCCATCTTACGAGGGGGCGTTGAATGATCTCTTTGATGGAGTGATCCGGTATAGCAGGAGTAAGATTTAAAAAGGCCAGACCCGTGTCAATATGAATGCCCGGGTTGATCACTACGATCGTATAAGCAGAAATATCAAGCTCCAGTTCTTCCAGCACTTCGCCGCGACCGGTAGCATGGCAGGGTTTATTGATAAGGAAAAAAGGACAATCGCTCCCCAGCTCACTAGCATAGTCCATTAATTTTTCTTTTGAAAGACCGAGGTGGAACATTTTATTCAGCAATTGGAGCGTAAAAGCGGCGTCGGCACTGCCACCGCCTAACCCTGCTCCCGAAGGAATGACCTTATGAAGATGCATTTTCACTTTGGGCAGATCGGGAAAATCTTTCTTAAGTAGTTTATAAGCTCTAACGCAAAGGTTTGAAGTCGGATGTCCTTTAACATCTGTTCCTGATAAGGTAAAAGGAAAAGAAGAACTTCTTTCCTGTGAATGAAGGGTGGTTATTTCCAGCGCATCGGTAAGGCGGAGAGGATAAAAGACAGTCTCCAGATCATGGTAACCGTCACTTCTTTTACCAAGTATATGCAATCCCAGGTTGATCTTGCAGTTAGGGAAAACTATCACCTATCGATCTTATTTAGAATGAGGGAAAATATTGTTCGGCCAGAAATCATTTTCCTTTTCTTCTGCTGTTGATCTCATCACGAATGGCGATGGCGCGGATATAGTCCTCGCTATCGAGTACATCCGTCAGCAGGGTATTCAGTTCTTCAAGGGTCATGGTCTTCAGGTCCTCGTTGCCGGTGATATCATTCTCTTCCACGACAACTTCAGCCTTCCCCTTTTTCTTTTTTCCGGTTTGTGTTGTTTCTTCCATCAATATGCCTGCGCTTTCCAGGATATTCTCATAAGTATAAATAGGGCAGCCGAAACGTACAGCAAGAGCTATAGCGTCGGAAGTGCGGGAGTCGATCTCTACGGTATCATTCTCGGTGGAGCAGACCAGCTTGGAATAAAAAATACCTTCCTGGAGGTCGCTGATAATGATCTCGTGCAGGTCAATGGCAAAGGCATTCATAAAATTTTTCATCAGGTCATGGGTGAGGGGTCGGCTCGGTTGCATCTTTTCGAGGGCAACAGCAATTGCCTGTGCTTCAAAACCACCGATAACGATGGGGAGCCGCCTTAAACCATTCACTTCACCCAGCACTACAGCATAGGAATGCGTCTGCGTAATGCTATGCGACAAAGCCACAATCTCGAGTTCTATCTTTCTCATATTTGATAGGCGAAACTACGGCATTTGCGCAAAAAAAAAGAGCGCATAAAAGGGGTTTTTAAGTAACAAAGAGGGGAATTATTTCGCTTTATAACCGGTCAGGTCAAAATAGCTCTCTACATTGCCTTTTTCAATTTTGTAAGCGATAATATAGGTGTTCTCGTTCTCCGGAGACTTTGTCCGCCAACCTAGTACTATCCTGTATCCATAGACAACAGGTTGGATATTGAAAAGATTATAATCCACGGCACCAAGATAGGAATGTTGTTTACTGATAAGAGCGGCTGCCTCATAGCTCTCGCCATCCTTCAGCAGCATTTCACCACTGTATTCAGGACAGGTGAAGCCCATGATGTTCATAGTTTTTTTATGATTCAATAATGTGAACTCAGTGCCGGCGTTCCTCGCTTCCAGTCTTTCGACCTTATAGGTTTTGGTTCTCGGATCCAGTAGCAATAAAGTGCTGTCCGAAAAACGTGCTATGCTGATGGTCTCAAAGATCTGGTCTTCGCGGTAGCCGGGGGTGAACATGCTTACCCTGATCTGGTTCTCGCCAAAAATTATGATCATAGAATCTTTATCCGAAGGGTCATCGGATGTCATCCTGTATTTAATGATGCCGGTGAACTTTGTGGCTGTATCGGCAACAGGGGCTTCATCTCCTACGCTGATGTATTCTGTCTTCGTGGGTGCCTTCCTGCTTTTCCCTTTTTTACTATCCTTCACCGGGGGCGGTAGAGAATCGTTCTCAGTATAGTTTGATGTTTCTTTGCCTTTACTCTTTTTTTTCTGGCTATAGGAGAGAAGACAGGTGGTGGAGAAAAGGAGCAGGAGAATGGCTTTTCGCATAGAATGGCTTTGCCCATAAAGTTGGCAATAAAAAACCACAAAGAGAAATCTTGGTATTTTGGATTTTGAAATTGGGAGATTGGGAAATTCCCCTAATAGTGGGCGGCTCTATGGACTCAAAGAATTTCAAGTTCATAAAGGAGTCTGGAGGAAAATTTCACAATTTCCCCATTACTTTTCCCAATGATCTATACCCCTTTCAGTTTCTTCACTGCTGCTATAAATTTCGGCAACACTTCAAATGCATCACCAACAATACCATAGTCGGCAGCTTTAAAGAAAGGCGCTTCAGGATCTTTATTGATCACGACGATGACTTTACTTCTGTTTACGCCAGCCAGGTGCTGGATAGCGCCCGAGATACCGATAGCAATATATAGATTAGGTGCTATGGCAATACCGGTTTGCCCTACGTGTTCATTATGCGGGCGCCAATGTGCATCGGCAACGGGGCGGCTGCACGCAGTTGCTGCATGTAACACTTTTGCGAGTTCTTCCACCATGCCCCAATTCTCAGGTCCTTTCATTCCACGGCCGGCACTAACCACGATCTCTGCTTCTGTAAGCGGTACTTCTCCGCTGGCTTTTACAACATTGGTTACTTTAATTTTTCCTGGATCTATTGTAGCAGGAAATGTGGTTACTTCAGCTGTTCCTTCACCTGTTATGACCTGGAAAGCATTTGGATTGAGTGCTATTATCTTTTTTTCCGTGTTGATCGAAACATTTGCAAAGGCTTTGCCGGAAAAAACATTTTTCTTAACTACGAACCCCTTGCTGGTATCAGGTAATGCTACCGCGCCGGAAACAAGACCTGCTTTCAATCTTACAGACAGGCGTGGAGCAATAGTTTTACCATCAACATTATTGGAGAATACGATGACCGCGGAGCTTATTGCTTCGGCAACCTGTGCGATCACATTTGTATAGACCTGTGCATCGAAGTGATCCAATGAAGCGTCGGTTACATGGTGGATCTTTTTCACGCCATACTTTCCCAGAGCAGCGAGATCCTCACTCACTGTACCCAATACGACTGCTTCAGCAGTGGTATTTAACTGTGCCGCGATCTTTGAACCGTAGCTCATGGCTTCCAGCGAAGCTTTCTTTATATGACCATCGGCAGTATCAATAAAAATCAGAACAGACATAGGAGAAGTTTGTAGTTAGTAGTTTCTAGTTTATTGTTTGTAGTTCGGTCATTCATCCATTCAGATTAAAAGGCTTTTGCTTCTTCATGAAGTAACCTGACCAACTCTTCTACATTATCCGGAGCGATCAGTTTTACTCCTGCTTTTGCCGGAGGTAATTCAAAATCCGTAACACTTGTCATCGCATCAACGGCAACAGCGTCCACCACTTTCAAAGGTTTGGTCCGCGCACCCATGATCCCTTTCATATTGGGGATCCTTTGTTCGGCCATCCCTTTCTGGCAGCTGACCACAAGTGGAAGATCCACTTCACAGATTTCTTCACCACCTTCGATCTCTCTTGTTATGGTTGCTTTGTTCCCGCTTAGTTGGAATTTTGTTGCCAGGGAAACATAGGGCTTGTCAAGCAATTCAGCAACCATGCCGCCAATAGAAGAGCCATTATAATCGATCGTCTCTTTACCCGTAAATACAAGATCGTAGTTACCTTGTTTGGCTACCTCAGCTATCTGTGAAGCGATATAAAAGCTATCGTGGCTGTCGGCATTTACCCGTATGGCTTCATCGCCACCAAGGGCAAGAGCCTTACGGATGATGGGATCGGCATCAGCAGCGCCAACAGTAACGAGGTGTATAACCGTGGAAGCATCGGCCTCTTTGAGTTCAATGGCACGAACAAGTGCATACCATTCATCGTAAGGATTGATGATCCATTGTACACCTGATGCGTCGAATTTCGTGTTATTATCGGTGAAAGCTATTTTTGCCGTAGTATCCGGCGTTTTAGTGATACAAACTAAGATCTTCATAAAAGAAATTTTAGTAAAATTTGCAGTTCGACTTTGTTCACTGCTTAATAAGTCTTTCGGCTACGCTCGAGATGAATAGTTGTTTATGCAACTAAAGCAAAGATAAGGTGAGATAATTAAAAATTAAGAATTAATAATTAAGAATTTTCAGTGTGAACAAGATACCCAGGTTAATGGAGCTTTTACAGCAAAATCCGACGGATAGTTTTTTGCAGCATGCCCTTGCACTGGAAAATATCAAGATAGGTAATGATGAGGAGGCAAGAGCTTTATTTGAATCGATCCTGCAGAGGGAGCCCGGTTATATCGGTAGCTATTATCACCTCGCCAAACTATTAGAGAGAAATG
>DATLCB010000230.1:0-2549 GCA_035526625.1 Chitinophagaceae bacterium | reverse complement strand
TTGAGTTCCACCCTGACTTTCATCGACCACCAGTTCATAACCCACCCAGCTATCTCCAGCTATTGCGACAAGCTGGGCTCTCCTGGCCGCGTATATGTATTGATGCTTATTCTCAAAATCAAAACCTTGCAATGGACGAGGGTATTCCCCCGGACCCTGGGCATCAATATTGTCTGTCCATCCGGCATTATAAGCCTTGAGCCAGTAAAATCCATAGCCATGTGGTACTGTTACTACTTGTGGAAACTCCTTAGTGGGGCGAAAACGTGCCGAAAAATTTGCCTGAATTACCCAACTATTTGAAAGATCCCTCATTTCGATACTCCGGTCCATTTTACTGGTAATTGGGTAATCGGCCTTTACAGGAATAAGCTTTTGAAGAGTGGTGGTGGCTTCCATTTTTTGTTCTCCTTTATTTTAGAAAGTTGATAAAATAGGTTCGTTGATCAAACAACAATTTTGTACAATAATGAGAAAAAGTCAATAACCCTTTTAGGGTATATTTACTTCGAATTACGAATACCTTTAAAATTCCGGATTCTGGCTCCGGAGTTTGAGCTAACGTCTCACGTCGCACCTTCCACTTTTCCTATGTATTTAAGAACAATCAGTAATTTCATTTCATGAAAAAACTTTCCTTCTTTGCTATCACTGCCTGCTTGCTCATATGCACAAGAATAACGGCTCAGTTCAACAAAGCTGATTCACTTCAGCTCATTCGCAATACGGTAAAGTTGTATGACCTCGACTTTACAGATGCAGAAGCTGATTCCATGCTCGGAAATATCAGGAACTATACGCAGCTGTATAAAGCAATGCATAAGAATTACCTGGCAAATGATATCACCTACCCTTTTGCATTTCATCCTGCACCCGGCATGATAATACCTTCCCAAAAAGAAAAGATAACCTGGGTACTTCCTTTACAAACCGTGTTACCTGCCAATAGAAATGAACTGGCTTTTTATTCTATCCCACAATTAGCGGCACTGATCAAAAAGAAAAAGATCAGTTCGGTGGAGCTGACACAATTCTTTATTTCCCGTTTAAAAAAATGGGGAGATACCCTCGAATGCGTGATCACACTTACAGAAGAGCTGGCTATGCAACAGGCAAGGCAGGCGGATGACGAATTAAAGAGAGGTATCTACAGGGGTCCCTTGCATGGTATCCCCTACGGACTCAAAGATCTTTTTGCCGTAAAAGGATATAAGACAACCTGGGGCACTACACCGTATATGGACCAGGTACTAGATGTTGACAGCTATGTTTATCAAAAGCTAAAAGAAGCCGGTGCCGTTTTATGCGCCAAACTTTCTATGGGTTCCCTGGCCTACAACAATAAATGGTTCGGCGGAGAAACTAAAAATCCATGGAACCTTAAACAGGGATCGAGTGGCTCATCAGCCGGTTCTGCTGCCGCAACAAGTGCTGGATTATTGCCCTTTGCTATCGGGACAGAGACATTAGGTTCGATCGTTTCTCCTTCTACACGATGCGGCGTCACGGGTCTTCGTCCTACATTCGGAACTATTAGTCGCTATGGTGCCATGGTACTTTGCTGGAGTTTGGATAAAGCCGGACCTATTTGCCGGAGCGCTGAAGATGCTGCGATCGTCTATGCATTCATCCACGGAACAGATGGCAACGATCCCAGCGCAGTCAACCATACATTTAATTATACAGGGAAGACCGATCTTTCGAAATTGCGTATTGCATATGCGGAGAATTATTTCAGGAGACTTGATTCCAATGCGGCAGAAAGAAAAGTCTTGGATACCTACCGTTCGCTCGGCGCAACTATCAAAGCGATCAATTTCCCTGATTCTGCGATGTACCCGGTAAATATTGTAAGCATTATATTAAATGCTGAATGCGCCGCTGCCTTCGATGAACTGACAAGAACGAACAGGGATGACCTGATCGAAAGACAGGACCGTGATTTCTGGCCAAACTCTTTCCGTGCGGCCCGAACCATCCCAGCCGTAGAATACATCAATGCCAACCGGATGCGTTCACAGCTTTGCAAAAGCATGAATGAATTCATGAAGGACTATGATGTACTGATCGTTCCCAGTTTTTCCGGCCGGCAATTATCCATCACCAATCTTACCGGTCATCCTGTTGTATGCATGCCGATCGGTTTTAACCAGACCGGCTCTCCACTGAGCATCACATTGATCGGCAATTTATATGATGAAGCCACTATCTTAGCGGCCGCCAAAGCATTCCAGGATAAAACGGATTTTAATAAAAAACATCCGGAGCTATTTAAGAATTAAGATTTGATTGAAGATTTATCAGATCAAAATATACTTATGAAAAAGACCCTATTGATCGCGACTATTATTGCAATTTTTATTTCGTGCAAAAGCAAGACCGCGTCTGAAACCGCAACAGGTGGAAAAGCCGACCTGCTCGTTTACAATGCTACGATCTATACAGTGGATTCCTCTTTTAGCATTGCTGAAGCGATGGTGATCAGTGATGGAAAGATCATGGCCACCGGCAAGACAACCGACCTTGAAAAAGCCTGGGAGGTAAAAGAA
>DATLCB010000229.1:0-9494 GCA_035526625.1 Chitinophagaceae bacterium | reverse complement strand
AAAGTAACAGCCATACGTGAGGGAAAAGAAAAGACAGCGGAATTCAAGCAGGGTGTTCTGATCAAAGAACACAAAGAAGCAAAGACAGGAGAAGAGAACGGTACGCTTGTCACCTTTATCCCGGATGATACGGTTTTCAAGAATTTCAAGTACCATTCTGAATTCCTGGAAAGCCAGATATGGAATTATTGTTTTTTGAATGCCGGGCTCAGGATCCTTTTCAATGGCAAGACCTTTATTAGCAAAAATGGGTTGCTGGACCTGCTGCAAAAAAAAACAAACGAAGATGAGATCCGGTATCCTATTATTCATCTTACTGGAAACGATATCGAGATAGCCCTCTCGCATACCAATGAATATGGAGAAGACATCTATAGTTTTGTCAATGGTCAGCATACCACACAAGGTGGAACTCACCAGCAGGCATTCCGGGAAGCATATGTTAAAACGATAAGGGACTTCTTCAAAAAAGATTATGATGCTTCTGATATTCGTACAGGTATAGTAGCCGCCGTATCTGTCCGGGTCGTAGAACCAGTATTTGAATCCCAGACAAAAACAAAACTGGGCTCATTGAATGTAGATACGGGTGGCCCCAGCATGCGCCAGTTCATTGGTGATTTTTTGGCAAAGGAGTTGGATAATTTTTTACATAAGAATCCTTCTTCCGCGGAAGCGCTGAAAAAAAGGATCGAGCAAAGCGAACGGGAACGGAAAGAGATGTCGGGTATCAGGAAACTCGCCAACGAAAGAGCAAAAAAAGCTAACCTCCATAATAAAAAGCTACGCGACTGCCGTTATCACCTCGACGAGGAAGCTCCAGCAAAAGGAAAAGAAGAATTTGTAGCTCGTCAAAATGAGACCACGATCTTCATCACAGAAGGTGATAGTGCCAGCGGTTCTATTACCAAAGCAAGGAATGTGGAAACACAGGCTGTGTTCAGTTTAAGAGGTAAGCCGTTGAACTGTTTTGGTCTAACCAAGAAAGTGGTGTATGAGAACGAGGAGTTCAACCTGTTGCAGCATGCGTTGAATATCGAAGAAGGGCTTGAGGGCTTGCGGTATAATAATGTAGTGATCGCCACCGATGCCGACGTAGATGGGATGCATATCCGTTTATTACTCATGACATTCTTCCTGCAGTTCTTTCCTGACCTGGTAAAACATGAGAAAGTGTACGTACTCGAAACTCCTTTATTCCGCGTGAGGAATAAACAGGAAACGATCTATTGTTTCAGCGAGCAGGAAAAGCAGGAAGCGATGAAGAAACTGGGCACTAAACCAGAAGTGACGAGGTTCAAAGGTTTGGGTGAGATCAGCCCGGATGAGTTTGCACAATTCATAGGCCCGGATATGAAGAAACAGTTGATGCGGGTGGAAGAGGGAGATCATATTCAGCAATTGCTGGAGTATTATATGGGAAAGAATACGCCGGACAGGCAGGAATTCATCATTAATAATCTCGTAGTGGAAATGGATGCGCCGGTTGAATAATTAAGAATTAATAATTATGAATTAAGAATTGAAATGCCAGATAAAGGCGCTACTCATAATTCATACTTCTAAACTCATAATTCAGTAGTTTGTTTGAATTTCACGCCGATAGAAAAAGATACTTTGATATCCAGGTTTTAAATGCTGAGGAGTATGTGATACCTTTTATTGAAGAAAAATTCCCTCTGAAAATCGGGATGCGGGTTTTGGAGATCGGATGCGGGGAAGGAGGTGTATTAAAGGCATTCATTAATAAAGGTTGTGAAGGAGTGGGAGTAGAGTTGGATGCACCCAGGATAGAAGATGCACGGAAATTTTTAGCGGAAGATATTGCCGCAGGGAGACTCAGGTTCGTAGTAAAAGATATTTACCAGGTTGATGCAGAGAAAGATTTTAACGGGCCGTTTGACATCATTGTTTTGAAAGATGTGATCGAGCATATCCATGACCAGGCCAGGCTTATCGGGTGGATGAAACATTTTTTGAACCCAGGTGGTATGGTGTTCTTTGGATTCCCGCCATGGTATATGCCTTTTGGCGGTCACCAGCAGGTAGCAAGGTCGGGGGTATCGAAGCTGCCCTATATACATCTATTACCACGGGGAATATACCGGTGGATATTAAAGAAGAATAAAGAAGATGTGACATCGCTCATGGAAATAAGGGATACGGGGATCAGTATCGAACGCTTTGAAAGCATATGTAAACAAGAAGGATATACTATCGCACATAAGCGGCATTATTTCCTGAATCCTATTTATAAATGGAAATTTGGCTGGAAACCCAGAAGACAGTCTGTAGTTATTAAAGCCATTCCGTTTGTAAGGAATTTTTTTACTACCTGTGTTTATTACATGATTAAGCCAACTGAATAATCACCACTTTTCGTAAGCGCCTCCCATTCGGGGAGGAGTTAGAGGAGAGGTCAAATAAATGATATGATACATATAGTTTTTCAACAGGCAGATGTGGAAGTATTGCGAAAAGCAATAGAGCTTGATAAGAGCATGACCGGTGAGATATTCGAGATCAAAGATGAATGGGGTGTAGGACCCCTGCAGAACTTAGATACTGAAGAAGGGTGGCAGGCAAGACTGGACTGGTGGAGAGGACAATTAGTGGGTTCACCTTATAATGAAACGCTTATTGGAAGTTTCGATGACAGGCAAACCGTTGTCAGAATAAAAGAATTCCTGGATGCCAATACAGAAGAAGAAGCCTGGATATGGATGGGGCAGAACCAGCACGATGTGACAGGTTATTACTGGCTCATGCCGCAATTAAGAGCTTACCAGGGACGGGTGATGGTGATCTATTTGAACAATCTTCCTTTTATCAATGAGAAAGGACAACTATTCTATCCATGGGGTGTGCATGACATACTTCCTAAAGAAGCGGTAAAAGCTAAAAAACTCGCAAGACCCATCACGCTAAGTGAGTACGAGATCGATCCGGATGAATGGAGACGTATAGCTGAGGAAAATGCGATGGTACGGATACTGGAAGGAGGAAAAAAGATCGTGGGTAAAGAAGAGAATTTTTATGATAGCGAGATACTAAAGAATATCACGAACGATTGGCAAAAAGCCACCCGCGTGCTGATGAATATCCTGCATCGCATGAAGATCAAGACTGGTGACCTTTATTTGATGCAACGGATGAAACAGCTGATCAGCGAAGGGAAGATCGAAGTGATGGGTGATACAAATAAAAGCTGGAAAGAATTTGATGTGAAGAAACCGGGTGGTGTCCAAAGTGAGATCACTTTTCAAAAAAATGAAGCAGATGGCTCTGCTAATCAGTAATGAAAAATAATGAGCGCAGCAAAGAATAAAACGATCGAAGTTCAGAATAATGACAGTGGATTACACGGTCAATATAAGACATGGTTCCTTGACTATGCATCTTATGTGATCCTCGAAAGAGCTGTGCCGGCCATCGAAGACGGGTTGAAGCCCGTACAACGTCGAATTCTTCATGCCATGAAGGAAATGGATGATTGACGTTTCAATAAAGTAGCCAATATCATTGGCCAGGCGATGCAATATCACCCGCATGGTGATGCCTCTATTGGCGATGCGCTGGTGAACATGGGGCAGAAAGATCTTCTCATAGAAACACAGGGTAACTGGGGTGATGTAAGAACAGGTGATGATGCGGCGGCGGCCCGTTATATCGAAGCAAGACTTAGCAAGTTTGCGCTCGAAGTAGCATTCAATAGCAAAACAACGGAATGGCAGTTAAGCTATGATGGAAGAAAGAATGAGCCTGTAACACTCCCGATGAAATTCCCGCTGCTGCTGGCACAGGGAGCAGATGGTATTGCGGTGGGCCTGTCAACCAAGATCCTCCCTCATAATTTCTGTGAACTAATCGAAGCTGCTGTTAAACATCTCAGGGGAAAACGATTTGAACTATATCCCGATTTCCAGACGGGTGGCATGGTGGATGTGGCGGATTACAATCATGGTAAAAGAGGAGGCAAGGTAAAAGTGCGGGCGCATATCGAAGAGATCGATAAGAAAACACTGGCGATAAAAAGTGTGCCGTATGGCGTTACCACGACGCAGTTGATGGAGTCGATCGTTAAAGCGAATGACCAGGGAAAGATCAAAATAAAGAAGGTCACGGATAATACAGCCGCGGAAGTAGAGATACAGGTGGACCTGGCCCAGGGTATCTCTCCCGATATTACGATAGATGCATTGTACAAGTTCACGGATTGCGAGATATCTATTTCACCGAATGCATGCGTGATCGTTGGACAAAAGCCACAGTTCCTCGGTGTACAGGAATTGCTTAAACTTTCAGTGGATAAGACAAAGGACCTGCTGGAAAAAGAATTGCAGATCAAACTGAACGAGCTGCAGGAAAAATGGCATTATACTTCTCTGGAGAAGATATTCTTCGAAGAAAAGATCTACAAAGAACTGGAAAAAAAGCATGAGACCTGGGATAAGGTGCTCGATGGTATTGATAAGGCTTTCATTCCTTTCAAGAAGCAACTAAAAAGAGCGATCACGAAGGAAGACATTATTAAACTGACGGAGAAACCTGTTCGGAGGATCTACAAGCTCGATATTGATGAATTGAATGCGCAGATAAAAGGGCTGGAAGCAGAGATCAAACAGGTGAAGCATGACCTTGCCAATCTCGTGGATTATGCTGTTGCTTATTATGAGAACTTACTGAAGAAGTACGGAAAGGGCAGGGAAAGAAAAACAGAGATCAAACAATTCGAGATCATTGAAGCCAAGCATGTAGCGATCGCAAATACACGTTTGTATGTGAACCGGGAGGACGGGTTCATTGGAACAGGGTTAAAAAAAGATGAGTTCCTGTTTGAATGTTCCGACCTGGATGATATCATCGCTTTTAGTAAAACCGGGGTGATGAAAGTCGTAAAAGTATCCGATAAAGCTTTTATCGGGAAGGATATCATGCATGTAGCTGTATTTCAAAAGAACGATGAACGGACCACCTACAACATGATCTATATGGATGGCAGTAATGGCAGGAGCTTTGCCAAACGGTTCAATGTTACCGGTGTGACGAGGGATAAAGAGTATTTTTTGGCGAAGGAACATGAAAAAAGCAAAGTGCATTACCTGAGTGTGAATCCAAATGGAGAAGCCGAGATCGTCCGTATCATATTGACACCCGGGAGTAAGGCGCATAAAAAAGAGTTAGAATACAATTTTGCTGAGCTTGAGATAACTGGCAGAAGCAGTAAAGGGATAACTGTAACAAAATACTCTATCAAAGCAGATGGAGTAAGACTTAAGGAAGCCGGAGCTTCTACCATCGCCGGAAAGAAATTGTGGTATGATGACCAGTTTGGACGGCTTAATACGGAAGAGAAAGGTCAGTTCCTGGGCACATTCGATGCTGATGATAAGATACTGGTAGTTTACAATGACGGCTATTACGAGATCACTGACCAGGAATTGACTCAGAAGATCGATTCAGATAAGGTGATCATCATAGAAAAATTCAACCCCGAAAAGATCATTTCTGCCGTGTATGCTGATATGAAGTCAAAACAGTTCATGGTAAAGCGGTTTAAAATTGAGACTACTACACTAAAAACAAAATTTCTTTTTATCAAAGAAGGCGAAGGTAATTATGTAGAAGCCGCGACAACCCAGGACGAACCTGTACTGGCAATGCAGCAGGGCAGGGGTGCGCAGATAAGAAAAGGAAAGCTGAAGATCGCAAAGATGGCGGAGTTGACCGGCTACCGTACAGTAGGAACTAAACTGGCGGATTACAGCAAATCAACAGAAATGGAATGGGTAAAGACGAAAGGGGATAGCAACCAGGGCGAATTATTCAATAATTAACGGTGGAGTGGAATTTTAAGCTATTAGCTATTTTGTCTTTCGCTTTATCCGGATGATCGCATTCTTTTCCAGGTTGCTGGATACACGGGTCTGGTATTTGGTCTTGCCATCATTAATGATCATCAGGGCAGTGTTGGGTGGGATCAGGCCGAGGTTCTCTGCAAACATGGAGATCTCGTTCACTGCTTTCAGGCTGTCCAGTGTTAAATTTATTTTTATAGATCTGTGTGTCAACTTCTGGTTGAACATGATCAGCTGCTGGTTGTAGAAAAGAGAAATGATATCGCCGTCTATTTCACCATTATCATACACATCCACCTGAATTGAATCCGATTCTACTTCGATCTCGCTTATTACCTCATTCTTTCTTTCGGTGAATTCTTTCTCGATCACATAGTTGATCACTTTACGGGGTATCACTTGAGTGGCTACTAATGTATCTGTAGGCGTAGGCTTCCATACCTGGTAGGTTTCCCTGTATTCGCTCATCGCCTTCATCACCGAATCCTTTTTACTGATATCGGCATTCAGGTTGAAATTGAAACGCACTTCAGGGCAGGTATACTGGTAGCCAGGCAATGATTTGAACGCCCCCATAAGGGTGGAACCGGTTTGTGCCACCCGCAAAGTAGCCTGGAGTGTCATCATACAATCCACTTCGAAAGTAGAGATGGAAGCGTGGTATACTAAAGGCACATCGTAAATACTGAGTAGCCGCGTAGCGGGGTCATAATTACCTTTTACCTTCAAACTCCGGTACGTGTCTTTGAAAAAATAGTTCAGGATGCCGGAGACATACCCTTTTTCCGGTTGCAGTATCAACTCTACAAGATAATTATTGGCTGAACTGTTGGTCTTGACATTCGCATTGCCGTACCAATAACCAAAGACCGTTTGTGAATAGGAAACCTGGCCCAGCAATAAAGCAAATATGATCAGCCCTTTTTTCATAATGGAATAATATCGCAAAAATTGTTCCGCCTGGTGGTTTTACTCAACTATATTATTTAAGATAACGTTTAATTTCCCTTTCCACGTCGCGTTGCTTTATGGTTTCCCGCTTATCATGCAGTTTTTTTCCGCGGGCAAGTCCAATTTCTACTTTGGCCAAACCTTTTTCATTAAAGAATATGCGCAGCGGCACGAGTGTGTAACCTTTCTCTTTCAGCTTTGTTTCGATCTTTTTGATCTCTTTTTTTTGCAAAAGCAATTTTCTTTCCCGCAATGGGTCATGATTATTGGCCGTTCCGTGAGAATATTCGGCAATATGCAGTGATTTTAACCATATCTCTCCTTTATGCACCTGGCAAAAGCTATCATTAAAGCTTGTCCTGCCATCCCGCAATGATTTCACTTCAGTTCCCAGCAAGACAATGCCAGCTTCATATTTTGTATCTATGAAGTATTCATGGAAAACCTGCCTGTTCTTTAGTTCCTGCATATCTCAAAAAAATAAGAGGCCTGCCTGCTTTGCGATAGCATAGCTTTAACTAAGCAAAGCGGCAGGCAGGCAAAAATACCTCTTACTTTTTAATAGTATAATGTTGTTATTAGTTCTTTAATAGACCGAGAACGGTTGATAATTTATCTTTCAACTCTTTCCTTGGTACAATGAAATCAAGGAATCCATGTTCTAAGATAAATTCACTCCGCTGGAATCCTTCAGGAAGATCTTTCTTGATCGTTTCTTTAATGACCCTTGGTCCGGCAAAACCGATCAATGCCCCCGGTTCAGCAATATTCAGATCTCCCAGCATGCCGAAGGAGGCAGAGATGCCGCCAAAGGTGGGATCAGTTAATAATGAGATGTAGGGAAGTTTTGCATCGCTCAACTGTGATAGCTTGCCACTGGTTTTTGCAAGCTGCATCAGGGAGAAAGCACTCTCCATCATACGGGCGCCACCACTTTTGCTAATGACCATATATGGAATCTGATGCTGAAGACAATGATCGATAGCCCTGGAGAATTTTTCTCCCATCACACTGCCAAGCGAACCACCAATGAACTCAAAGTCCATGCACGCAATGACGATATCAATGCCACTAACTTTTCCCACAGCTACCCGCATAGAATCTTTCAGGTCTGTCTTGCTCCAGGTCTCTTCCAATCTTTTCTTATAAGGCTTCAGGTCGGTGAACTCCAGGAAATCTTTGCTGCGGATATTTTCAAACAATTCAGTGAATTCATTATTGTCGAACAATATCTCGTAGTATTCACTGCTGTTGATGCGGTGATGAAAATTACATTTGGGACAAACGAAGAGACTTTCTCTTAATTCATTGATGGTACAAATGAAGTTGCAATCGGGGCATTTTGTCCATAGCCCTTCCGGTGTTTCTTTCTTTTCTGAGGTTTTGGTGCTGATACCTTTTTTGATGCGTTTGAACCAACTGGCCCTTGTCTCTTCTGTTTTTCCTTCTTCACCCGCCAGGTTGGCATCAAAGTCTTCAAATTGTTTAGCCATAGCCGTTTGTTAGGCTACAAATATAGATAGTTTTGTAGTTTATAGTTTGTGGTTTGTAGTTGAGGTCGTTTTGAGCAAATACACGGAAAGGACTTTGGTATTTAGAACTACAAACTACTAACCACTAACTACAAACTATTTCTTCAATACTGTTTCAAATAACTTGAAGATCCGCTTATACTCATCCGTCCAGCTACTGGGTTCTACGAAACCATGATCTTCCATAGGATAGCTTGCTAATTCCCAGTTATCCTTGCCTAATTCGATCAGGCGCTGTGCGAGTTTTACAGCATCCTGGTAATGCACATTCACATCCACCATACCATGACAGATCAATAAATGTCCTTTCAATCCATTGGCGAAATATAACGGTGAACTTTTACGGTAAGCAATACTATCCATATAAGGTTCATTCAGGATATTGGCAGTATAACCATGATTATAATTGGCCCAGTCAGTAACGGGTCGTAAAGCAGCGCCCGCGGCAAATACATCCGGTGCAGTGAACAGGCCCATCAATGTTATAAAACCGCCATAAGATCCACCGTATAATCCGACATGTTGAGGATTGACGCCATATGTTTTAACCAGGTAATTGACCGCATCTACATGATCGCTCAGGTCTTTTCCTCCCATCCACCTGTAGATACCTGTTCTCCAATCACGACCATACCCTGCGCTTCCGCGGTAATCGATATCCATTACATAGTAACCATTATCCGCGAGCAGGTTGTTAAACATATATTCCCGGAAATAACTGCTCCACCATTTATGTGCATTCTGCAAATAACCGGCACCATGTACAAAAAGCACAGCGGGTTTATTCGGATGTGGATTACCCGGTTTGTATAACCTTGCATAGACGGTTGCGCCATCCGCTGCAGTGAAGGTGATCACCTCAGGGTCTTTCCAATCGTAGGACCTGAACTCATCTGTTTGTGCTTTGTTCGTTATTTGTTCAGCTTTAGCACCGGGTTTATTTTCCTGGAGATAGAGTTCCCATGGTTTTGTAGAATAAGAATAAAGTATGCCGAGCCATTTTTCATCAGGGGAAATAGAAACCTGGTGTGCTCCCGTCATCGACGTTATTTTTTCTTTTTTGCCATCCGCAATCGTGAGACGGTAAAAATGCTGTTCACCGGGGTGTACTTCGTTTGTTGTGATATAAAAGATCTTTTTATCCTTTGACAGT
>DATLCB010000228.1:0-24091 GCA_035526625.1 Chitinophagaceae bacterium | reverse complement strand
AAAAATTCGGTCTTCATTTCGATAAAAGCCATTTCCCGGCTGAACCTTCCAGTTTGTACGGCCCCAATGATTATTTCCTGAAAATGGGAGGCAAGCGGATACGCCCCGTTCTTTGCCTGATGGGTAATGAATTATTTGATGATATCAAAGAAGATGCCTGGCATGCGGGTGTTGCCATCGAGTTATTCCACAATTTTACACTCATTCATGATGATATCATGGACAAGGCTCCACTTCGCAGGGGCATGGAAACTGTTCACCATAAATTTGGAGAGAATACAGCCATCCTCGCGGGGGATGTGATGCTGGTGGCGGCCTACGAGCAATTGAACAAGATCGATATCGGTTACCTGCGTCCTATACTTTCTCTTTTTAATAAAACCGCCAAAGAGGTTTGTGAAGGTCAGCAACTAGATATGGATTTTGAGGGGATGCCAGAAGTTAATCATGATGCTTATCTGAGGATGATCGAATTAAAAACCTCGGTAGCCCTGGCAGCCAGTTTACAAACCGGGGCGATACTTGGAGGCGCGGGAGAAAGGAACCAGAACCTGTTATATGAGTTCGGTAAAAAACTGGGCATTGCTTTCCAGGTGCAGGATGATTATCTCGATGCATTCGGGGATCCCGGAAAATTTGGCAAACAGGTAGGCGGCGATATACTCGCCAATAAAAAAACCTTCTTACTCATTCATGCATTGGAAACCGCTTCAGCTATACAAAAAAAAGAACTGGAAAATTTGCTGAAAGGAGAAACTAACGGGAAAGTGGAAAAGACCTTACAACTTTTCCGTGATTGCAAAGCAGATCAATGGACACTTCAGTTAAAAAATAAATACCTTGATGAGGCCCTCTCACACCTGGAAGATATAGCCGTCCTTTCCAAACGAAAAGAGGCGCTGAAAGACCTGGCGATTTTTCTAGTTCAAAGGGAACATTAAATGACCTCCGGCTAAGTTTATTGCTTTTTTTTTCTCTATATTGACGTATCAAAACTAACTGCAATGGCAAATCAACTTTTCCGCAAAAAGAATATTGACACCATACTTCGTGATGCTGCAGCCGGCCAGGGAGATGGGCATGGTATCGGCCTCAAAAAGGTATTGGGGGTCCGTGACCTGACCTTTTTTGGCGTTGCTGCTGTGATAGGGGCAGGGATATTTAGTGGTATTGGAACAGCAGCATCTAATGGGGGACCAGCTGTGGTATTATTATTTGTCTTTACAGCTATCGCTTGTGGTTTTGCTGCTTTATGTTATGCTGAGTTCGCCTCCACTGTACCTGTATCAGGCAGCGCCTATACTTATTCCTATGTTGCCTTTGGTGAAATAATTGCCTGGATCATCGGTTGGGACTTGTTGATGGAATATGCGATCGGGAACGTTGCTGTCGCCATTTCATGGAGTGACTATTTCACCAACCTTATGAATAATGCGGGCATGCATATTCCTGACTGGATGACGATGGATTATATGACGGCTAAAACCGGCGCTACCGATGCAGCTGTATCTGCCTGGACTCATGCACCACAGTTAGGCGGACTTCGTCTTATCGTGGACATACCCGCCTTCCTGATCGTATGGTTGATCACTTATATAATTTTTATCGGTATAAAAGAATCCCGTTCTGTAAGTAACATACTTGTTATTGTTAAACTCGTGGTGATCTTCTTGGTTATTGTTTTAGGCGCTTACTATGTGAACCCTGGCAACTGGTCACCTTTTTCTCCCACGGGTTTTGCCGGTGTTATGAAAGGTGTATCAGCAGTATTCTTTGCGTATATAGGTTTTGATGCAATATCCACTACGGCGGAGGAATGCAAGAACCCACAGCGGGATCTCCCGAGAGGCATGATATATTCTTTGATCATTTGTACTGTTATATATGTTTTGCTTGCCCTTGTATTGACAGGAATGGTGAAATACACCCAATTGAATGTAGGAGATCCGCTGGCGATGGTATTTGACACGCATGGTTTGAAATTTGTCGCCGGTATTGTTGCCATTAGTGCTTTGATCGCGACGGCAAGTGTATTATTGGTTTTCCAGTTAGGTCAGCCAAGGATCTGGATGAGTATGAGCCGGGATGGTCTTTTACCGAAAATATTTTCACGCATTCATCCAAGATTTGGGACACCCTCTTTTTCCACGCTCCTTGTCGGGATCATAGTAAGTATTCCTGCTTTATTCATGAACCTGGGATTCGTTTTTTCGTTGACAAGCATTGGAACTCTTTTCGCTTTTGTACTGGTTTGCGGCGGTGTGTTGGTGTTGCAGGGAAGGAAGGACAAACCGGAAAGCAAATTCAAAGTACCGTATATTAATGGTCAATACATTTATCCCTTGTTGTTGCTTGCCGGTATCATTGTGATAGCGTTAAAAGTTCCTTCTCATTTTAAGGAAGATATCTGGACAAAAGAAACATGGCCAATGGTCTTATTCTGGCTGATTGCGATCACGGTTGCCGTCCTTGCTTTCGTGAAGGAATATTCATTGATCCCCATCCTCGGAATGATCAGCTGTTTTTATCTCATGGCACAGGAAACACATATGATATGGACACGATTCCTGGGTTGGCTTGCTATCGGACTTGTTATCTATTTCCTCTATAGTTATAGCCACAGTAAGCTAGCGAAAAAGAGTTCATAGCTTATAGCTCATGGTACATGTACATGGCTTGCTTCGGCTATGAACCATGAACTATCTTTGCTTATGAAGTACCAGGTAGGCGATACCATTTTAATTCTCCATTCCGATGAAGAAGGCCAAATAGTGGATATCATCAACGACAAGATGCTGATGGTGGATGTGAAAGGTGTGACCTTCCCCGTGTACATGGACCAGGTCGATTTCCCTTATTTCAAAAGATTCAGTGCAAAAAAGATAGTACCTGCTAAGAAGGAAAAGGAGTATGTAGATGATCTGCGAAAAGAAAAAGGAAAGGAGCAAAAGGTAGTTGATGGAATGTGGCTCACTTTTCTTCCCCTGATGGATACTGATGAGTTTGGTGATGTGATCGTGGAAGAGTTGAAGATCCACCTGGTGAACAGGACCGAAACAGTGTATCAATTCAAATACAAGTTGCATTATTTTGGCAAGCCTGATTTTGAATTAAAGAATACGATCCATCCCTTTGAAGATTTTTACCTGCATGATATTCCCTTCGGAGACCTGAATGATAGTCCATCCTTTGAATTCGATTTTAGTTTAACCGAACGTGATAAAAAGAAAGCTGATCATTTTGAAACAACGGTAAAGCTGAAACCAAAACAACTCTTTGCTAAGATCGAAGAGCTGAAGCAAAAGAACCA
Organism: Chitinophagaceae bacterium; assembly: GCA_035526625.1. Classification (GTDB taxonomy): domain Bacteria; phylum Bacteroidota; class Bacteroidia; order Chitinophagales; family Chitinophagaceae; genus JJ008. The sequence goes on along the minus strand of DATLCB010000228.1, from coordinate 20,781 downwards.
GGCGACTTTCTCCCAGCAACTTTTTGAAATATATCCTGACAAATTAATTGAAGACAAGATCGATCCCGATAGCTATCCTGTGGGGAGCTTGGCTGCCAAGGGGTATAAGATATACGAAGCATCCAAAGCAAGAGAGCATCTTGAACCTCCCCGAACTGTCATAGATCTCCATATTGAGAAGTTGACGGATAATTGGAAGGACATGAGTAATTATGAGATCATGGGTTTACAATTAAAAACTTTCGATAAGTATTATCACCTCGCTCTTGCTCATCATCAACCTTCAATGATCGTTGTGCATGGAGTAGGGGAGGGTGTCCTTCGCAACGAGATACATGATATCCTTCGCCTGAAGAAAGAAGTCAGGTCTTTTGTGAATCAATATCACCCGAGTTTTGGGTTTGGGGCCACCGAAATATTCTTTCAGTATTAAATTTTTTTTGATCCTTGTAAGTTTTATTTTAGTGGAGCATTTTATCCACATATTGAAATAAAAAATAACATGACTTTGCTTCCTAAGGTTTTAACAGGGATCACTGGTCTTGACGAAATAACTGAAGGCGGACTTCCTAAAGGAAGACCTACGCTCGTATGCGGTGGACCGGGCTGCGGCAAAACGCTGCTGTCAATGGAATTCCTCGTGAAAGGCGCTACTTTATTCAATGAGCCTGGCGTGTTTATGGCATTTGAAGAAAAAGCGGAAGAACTTACTGCCAATGTTAAGTCCCTTGGCTTTGATCTTGAAAAACTAGAAAAAAACAAAAAGCTCAGGCTCGATCATGTTTTTATTGACCGCTCTGAGATCGAGGAGACGGGGGAGTATGACCTCGATGGACTTTTTATCCGCCTTGAGCATGCGATTCAAAGCATAGGTGCTAAAAGGGTAGTGCTTGATACGATCGAAAATCTATTTGCCGGTCTCACCAACCAGGGGGTCATCCGGGCTGAATTGAGAAGACTTTTCCGCTGGTTAAAGGATAAAGGTCTGACAGCGATCATAACTGGTGAAAGAGGAGATGGTTTATTGACCAGACATGGACTCGAGGAGTATGTTTCAGATTGTGTGATCCTGTTGGATCACCGCATCATCAACCAGATCTCAACAAGAAGATTGAGGATCGTAAAATACCGCGGCTCAGTTCATGGTACCAATGAATACCCGTTCCTGATCGATGAGGAAGGATTTACGGTTTTACCCGTCACCTCATTAAAACTGAATAAAAAAGTTTCCTCTCAAAGAGTCTCAAGCGGTATTCCGCACCTTGATGAAATGCTTGGAGGTAAAGGATTTTTCGAGGGCAGCACTATTCTTATCTCCGGGTCCGCTGGTACAGGTAAAACAAGTATCGCTGCCTCTTTTGCCAATGTTACCTGCGAACGCAAAAAAAAATGCATGTTCTTTTCTTTCGAGGAATCACCCCCGCAGATCATCCGCAACATGCGGTCCATCGGCATTGATCTTGATTCGCAAATAAAAAAAGGATTGCTCGAAATACATTCTTTCCGCCCGGGCCTGTACGGACTTGAAATGCACCTGGCTACCATTTATAAATTGGCTAAAAAATTCAAACCCTCCACTGTTATTCTCGATCCGATCACCAACTTCATAAACATAGGCCACTTGATCGAGGTTAACTCGATGTTGCTGCGGCTTATCGACCATTTACAGGAGGAAGGAATAACACTCTTGCTAACGGCCTTGAACAGTGGCTCGACCGAAAATATTGATGAGAATGTATCTTCTTTGGTCGATACATGGCTTTTGGTAAGGGATATAGAATCAGATGGCGAACGTAACCGGGCCTTATATATCATGAAATCGCGGGGTATGAAGCACAGTAAGGAGGTCAGGGAATTTATCATCGATTCAAAAGGATTGCAGCTTGTTGATGTGTTCCGGGGTTCAGGTGGAGTGCTGATCGGTTCTGCAAGAGAAAGAAAGAAAATGGAGTTCTCAGTAACAAAGAAAAATGGAAAAGATACAAACACAAGGATAGTAAAAAGATAAAAAAAGTATGACAAAAAAGGAAAAAACATGGGAGTTACGGTTATATGTGGCAGGGAAGACACCTAAGTCCATAACGGCTTTAAATAATTTAAAAAAGTACTGCGAGACCCATTTAAAAGGCCTCTATACGATCGAAGTGATCGACCTGTTGGTGCATCCACAGCTCGCGGAAGGCGACCAGATCTTTGCGATCCCAACTTTGGTACGAAAAGTGCCCGAACCAATACGTAAGATAATTGGGGACCTCTCGAACGAAGAGAGAGTGCTGGTTGGCTTAAATATTCGCCCTGTAAAACAAAATGCATGAAGAAAGATACGGGTATTGGACTTAGGGGAGAGGAGCAAAATAAGGATTCGTATGTCTTCCGGCTTTATATCACGGGCGCCTCACCGAATTCTTCACGCGCCATCACTAACCTAAAAGCTTTTTTTGAAGAATACCTTACCAAAAGATATGATCTGCAGATAATAGATGTATATCAGCAGCCACAAATTGCCAGATCTGTGGATATTATTGCCCTTCCTTTGCTGGTAAAAAAATTCCCCCTGCCCGAGAGAAGGTTGATCGGCGACATGTCAAACACTGATAAAATTTTCAAAAGCCTGAACCTTGCGAGCTAAGATCGATGGAGAAATTAAGGACATACGAGTCATTAGTAGATGAACTGGAGGAGTTGAAGTTGCAGTTATTGGAAGCCAACGAAACCGTAGAAGCTATTCGAAGTGGCCAGGTAGATGCACTCGTAGTAAAAACAGGTGACGACCATCAACTTTATACGTTAAAAAGTGCCGACCAGACCTACCGCGTATTCATTGAAAAAATGAAAGAGGGAGCTGTAAACCTCAATAAAGATGGGATCATTTTATACAGTAATTCTCAGTTTGCTTCTATGGTAGATCTTCCTTTGTCCAGGATCATCGGTCTTCAATTTTCAGATTTTGTACCTGATAAATTTCAAGAAGAATATGAACGTTTAATAGAACAAGGATGGAGATCGGATAGTAAAGGGGAGATTTCTTTAAAGAATAAACAGAATCATCTCGTCCCTTTCCTGTTAACCTGCACTTCGCTTGAACTTGATGAAGGTAAAGCGCTGAGTATAATCCTAACCGATCTCACGGGCCAAAAAGAAACTGAAAAGCAGTTAAAACAGCAGAACAAACAACTCGAAGAAGCACGGCTGGCCGTAACAAAGATCAATGAAAGATTAGAAGAGATCGTAAAAGAAAGGACCAATGAATTATTCCTGAGCCGAGAACATTTTAAGTTCCTGGCGGATAATATCCCGGTGATCGTATGGACCACCGAAGCGGATGGCGCCCGCAATTACCTGAACAGGCAATGGCATGAATACACGGGACTTGATCTCGAACACTCCCTCGGTGCAGGCTGGCAAGCTGCTTTACATCCGGATGATCTTGTTCCCACCAACGAAGCGTGGAGTGAAGCAATCAAAGAACAGAAGACCTTTGAATTCGAATACAGGCTGAAAAGAGCCAGTGACGGGATCTATCGTTGGCACCTCGCTAAAGGCGAGCCGTTCAAAGATGAAAGCGGGAGGATCATTGCATGGTTCGGTACTTCCACAGATATTGAAGACCAGCGAAGAGAGATAGAACGAAAAGATGAATTCATAAGCGTCGCAAGTCATGAACTCAAAACGCCATTGACGAGTTTAAAAGGATACCTGCAGTTAATGCAGGAACAGGAGCATTTGCCCGATGATACCAAAATGTTCATCACACGAGGTAATGCTTCCATCAATAAATTACAGCACCTGATCAATGACCTGCTCGATGCCAGTAAAATAAAAGCAGGGAAACTTGAATTCAACAAAGAAGTGATCGACCTGGCACAATTAGCTAATAACTGTATAGAGAACTGCAGGTACATGTATCCTGCTTTTAATATCAAGAAGGAACTGGATGAAAATGTAATGGTGCTTGGTAATCACGAGCGCTTGGAACAGGTGATTATGAACCTGGTCAATAATGCGGTAAAATATTCACCAGTCAATAAAAAGATCAACTTTCTTGTTGAAAAAAAAGATGACAGGGCTATTGTTTCCATAAAAGATTTTGGTGTGGGTATGTCGCAAGCGGATCAAAAGAAGGTGTTTGAACGTTTTTACAGGGCGGGACATGATAAATCAACTCCTGGTCTTGGAATGGGACTTTATATTTCAGCGGAGATCGTTAAACAACATAATGGTTCAATGTCGGTGCAAAGCAAGCCTGGAAAAGGTTCTGTCTTTTCCTTTTCCTTGCCGCTTATTGAGACATCTGTATAAAGAGATGCTATTCGATGTGGAAAAAATTGGTGAAAGAAACCTCCAACATACAACCTCCAACTCCGAACATTGAGTATACAGCAAAAAAATTATCTTTGTTTTGCTACAAGCCAGGCTATCGTCCTGAATGCAATCGAAAGACAGCGTTTGGGGAGGAAAGTCCGGACAGCACAGAGCAATGCACCGGTGAAGAGCCGGGTGGTGTAAAAACCAACAGATAGTGCCACAGAAAATAACTGTCCGCCAGCTGGCGGATGAGGGTGAAAACGTAGGGTAAGAGCCTACGACTTTTGATGGTAACATCATTAGTGGGTAAACCTTGCATGCTGAAATGCCACGTATAGGTTCGTCCCGATAGCTATCGGGAGAGAGCGGCTCGTTCGAGAACCAGGGTAGGCAGCTTGAGTCCCGCGGGTAACTGCAGGAACAGATAAATGATGGCCATTATCCGTCTTGGCTAAGGCTACGGCGGATGATACAGGATCCGGCTTACAGGCTTGTAGTTTTTTAATGTTTGACGCCTTAAGGGGGTCTAACATTTAGTAAAGTGTCAGACATTTTTCAAATGTCAGACACTATTGCCAAAATAACCACCCAACTCCATTATCCACGCTATACCCAGGTGTACGAGCAGGCCACCATAGATCGAACGGGTATTATAAACGATAACGCCAAGGATAAGTCCCCCGAAATAAGAACTGATACATTCTGCTATGGGTTTGCCGAAATGGATACTGCAATAAAAGCAGGCCATGGGTAATATCGCATCCTTGCCGGCACATTTAATAAAGGCAAGGACCAGGAATCCGCGGAAGAATAATTCAATAGTGAAAAAATCGCTTCCATAAGAAAGTTCGAATAATAATTTATGCCACCAGGTAATGCGTTCATCAGTAAAAATGCTTTCGATCGCCTGGAGTTTTGGATACACTGCCAGGAAATCCTTTTGAGTGGATGCAAGCGCTATTAGTGGCAACATGATAAGCAGCATCAGCAAATAAGGTTTCCATATCACTCCACGTGCAGTGAGTCCATAGAACGGTCTTTCAGCGCCGGATAATTTCCAGGTAATTAACAGGAGGCAACCTGTTATAAGCATCAGTAAGGGCCAGTAAACAATATTGTTCCAGTAATTATTCCACCCATCATCTCCAGAGAATTGAAAATGGATATCGAGGGAGATCTTTATTGCAAAAAGTAATGGAGCAATAAGGAACAGGTAAAGAAAACGCGACCTCCGGGTATAATTCCTTTTCAATATCAGCCGGTAAACCAGCCAGGGAATACCAAAGACAAGCGCAAAGACCAATGTCCAGGCGATAAGTTTAACGACGAGCGAATTTTTTCTTATGCTCTCATCCAACTCAAAATAATAGTTGGCAAAGATGCAAAGGCTCATAAAACCGGATACGATCGTAAACACCCGTTTATCCAGGCCCAGTAAGTATTCCTTTATATAATCAAGTACAAGTTTCAGGACATGAAAAGTAAAATATTTTACTGGTCTTTAAACTTTCTTGCTCCACGAGGTTCAAAATTTCCGTTAATCTTTTAAACTTTTAAAAAAGTATAGCCATGAAAACTATCTCCTTTAACCGAATCACTATCGCTGCTTTTGCAGTGATCTTTACCCTGGTACTTTTTTCCTGCCAGAAAGAGAACAGCTCTGTAACTGCTGATATCACCGAAGAAGAGGCTGCCACTTATTCAGATGAAAGTGCGCAGGCTGAAGCCAGTTTTGATGACGCGGAAGATCTTAGTATGATCGCTGCAGAAGAAGACGACGCTGCTGTTGCGGGTCGCTCCGAAGAAGCGGGTCGTCCTTATTTGCCCACTTTTGAAGAACTCCGTTTACGTCTTGGGCCCTGCGTTACGATCACTGTTACACCGAATGACAGTACGTATCCTAAAACCATTACGATCGACTTTGGCGATGGATGTGTTTGTGCCGATGGAAAGTTCCGTAAAGGAGCTATTATCATTCATCTTACAGCTCCTATCCGCAGAAGCGGTGCTGTGATGACCATCACTTTCCGTAATTTTTACCTGAACCGGGCGCACATACAAGGCACGAAGATCGTGACCAACCTGAGTGAGAATGGAAATATAAAGTTCACCGTGCAGGTTGTGAACGGTTCTGTGAACTTCCCTAATGGAAGAGGTTACCAGTATGACGGGCTTAAATATGTAGCACAAATTGAAGGTGGCTCCACCAGAACGATCAGGGATGATGTTTATAAGATCGAGGGAAGATCGAAAACACAATTCAACAGCGGTCTTACCATTAACCTGAACACGGAAAGTCCCCTGATCAAAAAAGTGGTGTGTCCCTGGATCAGTGATGGTACGTTGAAGATAAAGATCAACAGCCGGTTATTGTTCCTGGATTATGGCGCACCTAATAACGGGGATTGCGATAACAAAGCATTACTTACCTGGAACAATGGTAATAACCACCGGTTAATCACACTGCCTTAATCAATCGACATACAAGAGGGATCCAGCCCCCGGCGTTCGCCGGGGGCTTTGTTATTCTGGCAAGGAAATCGGCGGTACAAAAGATATATAAGGACTATTGCGCGGCTTTTTTCAATCCTTGTTGATATATTTTCCTGATAGCGTGGTCTTCCTCACTTTTTTCAAGAGCTTCAATAGCGGGTATCAATTGTTTATTCAGGCTTGTCTTGCATTGAATGATCTTACTTAATGCTCCGGCGGCACTCCACCTGACTACGGTTCCTGTATGTTCGGAATTATCTAATAAAGCAGGGACTGCCTTTTTTAAAATTTTCGGGAATAAGTGGGCCGTGTTGGCTATCACTTTTGCTGATTCCCATTTTACCCGGGGCGCATCAGATTTCAGTTTTTCTATTACAAACTGAAAAGCCTTCTCATTGATAATGGTAGGTTTTGTTTTTGAGGCATATTCCATTGATTCAATAATGGTAGCCTGACCTGTATCACCTGCAGATCCTGCAATTTCAATCAATCGCTGAATGGATATTTTATCCCTGATAATAAGTTGACTGATCGAAAGAACTTTTTCTTTTGCTTTCAGGGTTTTGTCGGTCAGCACCTGGTTCAATAACTTTTCTGATAGTCGATCAACCATTGCTTACGCTTTTAGGAGATAGGCTCTTTGAGCCATCCTAACAGTTCTTTATCCATATTTCTTGGAGGGAAAATCCAGTTACTCGATATGAAATGCTACCAAGGTCATAACCTGCTCGAGTTTTATGAAGGGTGAACCCATTGGCGCTTTTTCACGGATATATTTCATAACTCCGACACCGGGTTTGAAATACAACCTGTCCTTTCGGTAATTACGGGCGTTTTTTTCGAAGTAGATGTAATTATCAAAACTCCCTGCCGGGGTTTCATAAGACCCACTCATTTTAAGTGATCGTCCCTGTGCGGCTATATCATCGAAGCTGGCAAGGTATCGTAAGGAATCTCCGGGGAAGAGTGCGTAATCTTTTTTCGCATCGACGAAGTCGGGGTTATACAATTTGGGTTGAAGGGTAAAAAAGGATGAGTCATTCGCATATAAGGTTTGAGGCAAACCTATATAGAGGTCGCTTTCCCACCAGGTAAGTCCATCACTAAGCGACTTTGTATTATTGGTATACCGCAATGTGTCGTATTGCACTCTCAGCAATGAACCGTTCTCAAAAATAGAATCCTCATATATCCAATAGTTTCTGGAGCTAAGCGACATAAGACCACAATGTTTCTCCGTGCAATTATATTCTACCAGTGAATCCACATCGTATGAATGGCCGGCAGGGTTGGCAGTTTGCTCGATACAGGGAAGAGCCATTTGTTGTAATGACCGTTCAGGAGCAAGCAAGTATTCGCTTTTTCTGCAGGCAGTAAATAAAATACTGCCTATTACCAGTAGGAGGGTTGTCTTTTTCAAAGGTTTTGATTTAAATATTCAAAGGGTTGACAAAATAGAAACTAGATCTCAGATATCATAATTTTACTACGTATATTTTCGATTTAGCTGCTCCGTATTTTATGCAATACGTTTATAATCAAATAACTTATATGGACAGCCTAAAATAAAAAAATCCGGCAGGTTAGGGCCGGACTTTCAATTTATTAGAGGACATGTTAGAATATCTGCTTAAAGAGACCTATCATGTGCTGCCAGGATGCGGAGTCAGCTTTTGCATTGTACTTTAATGGCAATTTGAATTTTTCACCAAGAGCAGTTGCTTCCGGATTAGTAAAGGCATGCGTAGCTCCTTCATAGATCTTCACTGAGTATTTGGCTCCTATCGAATCCATTTGTTTCCTGAACATTTCTACTTCAGCGGAGGGGACAAAAGAATCCGAATCTCCATGACAAACGAGTACCTGGGCTTTCAACAGGTCTTTGTTGGCTGGCATTACATTGAGGTTCCCATGAAAACTTACAACGGCATCGAGGTCCTTGCCCATTTTGGCAAAGTTGATCGCCTGTGCACCACCGAAGCAATAACCAATCGCAGCTGTTTTCGTCATATCTGCCTGGCTGAAATTTTTCATAGCTGACCATGCTGAATCAAAGAGAGGGCTGGCTAACTCAGGGTTCATATAAAAAGGCATTGCGAGTTTTTCAGCTGCGCCAGGATCTGTCCCCATTCTCCCATTACCATACATATCGATCGCCATAGCGATATAACCCATTTCCGCCAGTTGGCGTGCCCGGCTTTTGGCATAATCATTCAACCCCCACCATTCGTGAATAACGAACACCACGGGACGTGGCCCTTCCAGGTTTTCATCATAAACGACATAATTGTTCATAGTAGCAGTATCTACCTTATAACTGATGGTTTGCTCTTTCAGTTTCACTTCTTTGGTAGCCACTGTTTCAGGACCAGCTTTTTTATCGCCGCTTTTGCAGGAGATAAAAACAGCAGTAGTGAGAAGAAACAGCGAAAGTTTTTGCAACGATTTCATGGTATATATTTTTGTGAGGTAAAGTTGAGAAAAAATATTCTGAACCACATAGGCACATAGAAACATAGTTCAACACATAGCTATGTGTTTGCTTCTTTATGCCTAGTGTTACTATGTGGTTCAAAAGCTTATGTAGCATTATAAAGAAGCTTTTACTTCCACAACTTCAATTTCAAACACGAGTATACTGTTGGGCGGGATTTTAGCCGCTCTTGTGCGTATCGAATAGGCCATATCAGAGGGGATCACGAGTTTTATTTTGCCGCCAACCTTACAAAGTGGTACAGCGATCTGCCAGGCTTTTATTAATCTTTTCAAAGGGAAAGTTGCGGGTGTCTCCTGTGTCTGATCGAAGACCTGGCCGTTCTCAAAGAGATACCCTTTGTAATGTGCGATAACCGTGTCATTCACTGAAACTTGTTTACCCGTTCCTTCTTTCATAATGGTATAGTACACACCTTGTTCATTTTGCTTCGCGTCTGTTTTGCCAGATGCAATGGCATCTTCGATCAGCTTAGTATCGATCTCTCTCTGCCGAATACTGTCGGCATGGTTATATAAGTTGACAGTGGGAGAGGGGAGTGTACCATCTTTATCCGAAGAAGTTCTTGCGGTCATATTTCTCCAGGTGCCGTTGCTACGTTGACACCATACCTGCCCGGTGGTAACAGTCATAGCAGCTTTTTTACCGGAAGAATAAAATATTGAAGGTTGCTGCAGCGTTGTCCATCTTCCGGTTATTTTGCAGGTGCCGATCAGTTTCCATTTTTTTTCTTTAGGAAGAAAGATATACCCGGAATACAATGAGAAATTTTCAGCGGAATCGGAAGCGACAGAAATGAGGAGTTTGTAAGGTTCGCCGGTCACCCAGTCATATTTTAATTCTACCTCTCCTTTTTCACTGGCATCCGTGCCGATCCCTTTCGCAACGACAACGGCTGACTTTGGAAACCCGAAAACAATTTCTTTCATTTTATCTGCTTCAAGGGAAAGGCTTACTGCGTCGGTGCTGATGCCTGCAAAAACTTCTTTCTTACCTGTGATACCCTGTACATTGATCTCTGCCAGGAATTGAATGGCTTTTACACTATCGGGTAATGCATAGACAATCGTGGAATCAGTAACGGTTGCGGTGGCCACGATAGAGCAACAAAGCAGGAAGAAAGTAATGATGATCTTCATAAACAGGTCAATTAAGTAACGAAATGGGAATAATAGTACACACAGGAATTGTAAATGTAAAATAAAGTCATAATTCCCGTTATCAATACTAAATAAAGATAGTAAGCCCATCTATATGCCGTAACTTACATATGTACATCGTTGTTTAAATTCTTTACTCCCCTCGCTTTTAATGGTAATTATTCTTGTATTCTTTTTGTGTCACTGGTACCTGGCGATCTTCTCTCAAACTTTTCTCCAACACCGTTACGCATCTCATGCTGCCTTCAGCATGAGCAAATTCTGGGAACGTTTTTTTTATATCCTTGCTTATATCGGGCAGGGCTCATCCTATGTTAGTCCGCGTGTGTATGCGATCATGCATCGCATGCATCATGCTTATACGGATACGGAAAAAGACCCGCATTCTCCCAAGTACGACGACAACCTCTGGATAATGATGTGGCGTAGCCGGGTGTTTACATCGGGTGTGTACAATGGAAAGATCGAGATCGAAGAAAGATTTTTAAAGAATCTTCCTGACTGGCCGGCAATGGATAAACTGGCGCACAGCTGGATGTCAAGGGTTGCCTGGATCCTTTTCTATATCGGTTTTTATATCATGTATGCTCCATCTGGGTGGTGGTATTTATTGATCCCCATTCATATCGTGATGCTGCCGCTTCATGGTGCGGTGATCAACTGGTTCGCCCATAAATATGGTACAGTTAATTTCAAACTCAACAACACCTCAAAGAATTTGTATCCCATGGATATTTTTTTAATGGGGGAAGCTTATCACAATAACCATCATAAAACACCTTCCGCGATCAATTTTGGTAAGCGCTGGTATGAGTTCGACCCGACCTATCCCATCATTCGTTTTCTTAATTGGGCACATGTGATCCGCGTCAATAAGATCAACAGGCATAGTAATGTGGAGTTGGAGGAAGCGTCAACCCTTCTCATTCCGCAGACTAACGATTATCCAAAGCACTACGAAACTCAGCAAAGCGGCAAAGAAGCACCACACTGAGATCACAAAACCATTGTACATGGTTATAGCGAAGAGGTAAGATGCAAGGAATACGATCCCAATCCATCTCATATTTTTAATACCTGAAATAAAAGGGGTAATGATCGTGGCAACTATGTATAGTACACTAAACGCAATAATTAAATTCTTTACCATTTGAGGTATCGAAAATTCATAATGAAGATGATGACGAAGTGATGCTGTTGAAGAACCAGGACAATTAAAACAGAAAGGCGTTATGACCTGAACCGGGTAAAGCGAAAGAATAACGCCAACACCCGCAGCCACTACAGCACCTATCCATACAAATAAGTTCATCATTTTTTTGCGCTTCGCGTCTTTTTCCAGCAGCCAGATAGTAAAGGGTATCCAGAAGGGCCATACGGCCATAGCAAACACCAGGTATATATAAGTGAGGAATGATCTCCAGCCTGCTATACCGGTGTCATTTAACGATAACCAGAGAAGCCCTTCCGAAAATTGTTGAATGGCAAAGATCAGCGGAATAGCAGCGAATGCTTTTTGTGGCTTTGTCCTTGCCTTTGCCACGGCAATAATACCAATGGTACCCAGCACTGCACCGGCACCGAAACTAGCTGTAGCGGAGAAACACATTTGGAAGGAATTAATTAATCAAAGTAAGGTAAGAATGATTTGAAGATTTGAAGATCAGTGCTCATGCTCAAATTTTCAAATCTTCAAATCTCCAAATCATCTACCTTTGCGCCATGACAATCGAAAAATTACAGGATATGCGGTCCCGCATTGCCGGGATAAGGAGGTTTCTTTGACGTTGAGAACCGCAACGTAAAGATCAATAATGATAAGCAACTTTCGCTGAGCCCCGGTTTCTGGGATGATAATAAGAGGGCGACTTCCATCATGAAGGATATAAAACTGAATGAGTATTGGGTGAACATGTATGAGCAAACCAATACGTCGGTGGAAGATTTTGCCGTATTGTTCGACTTTTGGAAAGGCGGCGACGCTACCGAAGAAGAAACAAAGGAGGCTTACGATAAAGCTATCACTGCGATCGATGATGCAGAGTTCAAAGCCACACTCAATGAGCCGGAAGATGAATTGCCGGCAGTATTACAGATCAATTCAGGGGCCGGTGGGACCGAAAGCCAGGATTGGGCCGAGATGCTCGCCCGTATGTACAGGATGTATGGTGAAAAGCAGGATTGGAAAGTGAGTGAACTTGACTGGCAATGGGGTGATGGAGCCGGTATCAAAACTGCCACGCTGCAATTTGACGGACCTTTTGCCTATGGTTTTCTGAAAGCTGAAAGTGGCGTGCATCGTCTCGTGCGCATTTCTCCCTTCGACAGCAATGCAAGAAGACATACATCGTTTGTATCGGTCTATGTCTACCCACTGGTGGACGATACCATCAACATTGAAATAAAACCTGCCGATGTGAAAATGGAAACCTCCCGAAGTGGCGGTGCAGGTGGACAGAATGTAAACAAAGTGGAGACCAAAGTACAGCTAACGCACCTTCCAACAGGTATTGTGGTGGTGTGCCAGCAGGACAGGACGCAGCTAGGCAACCGTGAACTGGCCATGCAAATGCTGAAGAGCCGTTTATATGAGCTCGAACTGCAAAAAAGAAATGCATTGAAAGACGCTACCAATGCCAAAAAGAAAAAAATAGAATGGGGCAGCCAGATACGCAGCTATGTTTTTCATCCCTATAAAATGATCAAGGACCATCGTACCGATTACGAGGTAGGAAACATACAGCCCGTTATGGATGGGGAGCTGGATGGATTTATTAAAGCGTATTTAATGAGTGAGAAAGAGGCGGAGAGCTGATTTGAGAATTTGAAGATTTGAAAACTGAAGAGGTTTTCAACACGAAATAGTGTGGATATAATCAATTGCTAATTGGAATTTATTATCATCTTTCAGTCTTAATATTCAAAGAGATGCGGGATGATAAAGGGAAAAACCTGATCGTAGAACTTACTTTTGAATTTTCGCTTAAGATCATTCGCTTTACTGAAGTTTATACTGGCAAATCAACTACTCAGATCCAGGACTAGTATAGGAGCGAATGTAAGGGAAGCACAAAATGCAGAGAGCAAAGCAGATTTTATTCATAAAATGAAGATCGCAGCAAAGGAAGCTGATGAAACTGAATATTGGTTATCACTTCTGGATAAGCTCGAAAATAATTCCATTTGCAAAGAGCTGTTGGCTGAATGTGGCTCTATAATCAGGGTGCTCTCCAAAATCATAGGTTCTTCCCGGAAATAAGAAGAATGCCGCTAATTTTGTAACAACCGAAGCCCAAGTTGCTTCTAATCACCAAATCTTCAAATCCTCAAATTGAGTTAATGAGTATCGGAACCTTCTCTTACCCCCTGCCAGTTAACGAACCTGTTTTAAGCTATGCCCCAGGCTCGCCAGAGAGAAAAAAATTGAAAGAAGTGCTGGCTGAACTGAAGAAAGAACAGGCAGATGTGCCGATGTATATCGGCAGTAAGGAAGTGCGTACTAATAAGAAAGTGGCCATGCATCCTCCACATGAAACAAAACATACGTTAGGATATTTTCATGCAGGTGAAGAGAAGCATGTAACACAAGCTATCGAAGCTGCGCTGGCAGCAAAGGAAGCCTGGGCTGCTACAAGCTGGGAGACCAGGGCGGGTATATTCCTGAAAGCAGCCGACCTGATGGCTACAAAATATCGTCCTTACATGAATGGGACAACGATGCTCGGACAAAGTAAGAATGCCTTCCAGGCAGAAATTGATGCAGCCTGTGAGTTGATCGATTTCTTACGTTTCAATGTTCATTTTCTTTCTGAGATATACAAACAACAACCGATCAGCAGCCCCGGCATGCATAACCGAATGGAGTATCGCCCGCTCGAGGGTTTTGTATTAGCCGTTACACCTTTCAATTTTACAGCGATCGGCGGCAATCTTCCAACATCTGCAGCCATGTGTGGCAATGTCGTAGTTTGGAAACCTGCAAATACCCAGGTCTATGCTGCACAAATGACGATGCGTATATTAAAAGAAGCGGGTTTGCCTGACGGTGTTATCAACCTGATCTATGTAGATGGACCTACAATTGGCAGGGTATGTTTCAATCACAGGGATTTTGCAGGTGTGCATTTTACAGGCTCCACTGGTGTATTCAATAATATGTGGGAAACGATCGGCAAGAACATGGCTAATTACAGGTCATACCCCAGGATCGTAGGAGAAACAGGTGGTAAGGATTTTGTACTGGCGCATAAGAGTGCTGACCCGGATGTAGTCGCTACTGCCTTACTCCGTGGGGCTTTCGAATTCCAGGGACAAAAATGTTCCGCGGCTTCAAGAGCCTATATTCCTTCAAATATTGCGGAAGAAGTAAAAAAGAAACTCATCGCAGGTGTAAAGAGTTTTAAGATGGGAACGGTGGAAGACTTTTCCAATTTCATCAACGCGGTGATCGATGAAAAAAGTTTCAACAATATCAAACGCTATATCGACAACGCAAAGAAGGATCCGAAGGCCGAGATATGGGTGGGAGGGAAATGTGACAGCACTGATGGCTGGTACGTACAGCCAACGATCATCGAGGCAAAGAATCCAAAGTATGTTAGTATGTGCGAAGAGATATTCGGTCCTGTCCTCACCGTTTATATTTATCCTTCCAATAGTTTTGACAGGGCATTGGAGTTGGTGGATACCACATCACCTTATGCGTTGACAGGATCGATCATAGCAAAGGACAGGGCCGCTGTTGAACTTGCCACGAACAAACTGAGGAATGCTGCCGGTAATTTTTATATAAACGATAAACCCACCGGTGCGGTCGTAGGTCAGCAACCTTTTGGTGGGGCACGGGGAAGCGGAACAAATGATAAGGCGGGCAGTATTTTAAATCTTTATCGCTGGTTAAGTGCAAGGACCATCAAAGAAACTTTTAACCCACCGACTGATTATCGTTATCCTTTTATGCAGGAGAAATAATAAATGACTTTGCCCCTCCTATTATAAGCGTGGGTGGCGGAAGTGCTAAAAAATAATTTCAGCATGCAGAGGTAAAACCGGGAAAAATACCCGGTTTTTTTGTGCCCTTACCCCGTTGGCATGGTTTTGCTGGTTTATCTCCTGAAAACAGGATCGTGTGTCTATATCAAACTAAATCAGTATTATGAAAAAGCTAATGGTGCTCTTCTTTGCATTTTCAATTACCCTTTCTATTGCGGCACAGCATACCAACTTTGGTGTGAAAGCAGGTTATAACGCTGCCAGTGTGGAGGTCAGCGAGGGTGCGGATTTTGATTCTAAAAGCGGTTTACACGTTGGGGCTCTTGCCCATATTCATATCAGTGAGCATTTTGCCGTGCAGCCCGAACTGGTATTTAGTTGCCAGGGTGGGGAAAGCGGTACGTCAAAATTGAAATTGAATTATTTAAATCTTCCTGTCCTTGCCCAATACATGATCAGTAATGGGTTTCGCCTCCAAACCGGTCCGCAGCTGGGATTTCTCCTTTCGGCCAGCCAAACGACCGGGAACATTGAAGTAGATCTCGACGAATCATTCAAATCGGTGGACTTTTCCTGGGTCTTTGGCGCCGGTTACATCTTTTCATCCGGTATCGGTATCGATGCACGTTATAATCTTGGCCTGAGCGATATCAGTGAACTCAATAATTATGATGTAAAGAACAGGGTGTTCCAGGTGGGGTTGTTCTACCAGTTCCATAATTATTCCAATAAGAAGAAGTAACCTTTAAAAAAGGCCGCATCGGATTCCATTCATGATTTTGATTGTGATGTTCATTTTATAACTTCACGTCAAAATACATAATGCAGGTTCTACTTTCTTCGCAACAACTCAGGGAGGCTATCGAGGATCTCGCTTCTGCATTGCATGAAAAACATGCTGATCTGAATGATGTTGTTTTTGCAGGTATTCAGCAGGGTGGGGCCGTGCTTGGCGCAAATATCGTGTCAGTCCTGCAAAAGTTGAACAGCTCACAGCCTGTTCAGTATGGACAACTGGATATCACTTTCTACCGGGATGATTTCCGCAAAGAGATACTGGCTCCCGATACGATGAACATTCCTTTCGACATTGAAAATAAAACGGTAGTGCTGATCGATGATGTACTTTTTACCGGCCGTACTATAAAAGCTGCATTGGATGCATTGCTGGACTATGGTCGTCCCGCTAAAGTAGAACTATGTGTATTGATCGATCGCAAAGAGCACCGGCAGTTTCCCATACAAGCCGACTATGTAGCTAAAACGGTGGAGACAGGCAAGAATGACAAAGTAAAGCTGGTGAATGGAGAGGTGGTTCTTATCCCGGGAACTAATCTGTGAAAACTTGTGTGATCAATGGCAGCTGTATTGAATTCGTGTAATTCGTGCCAAACCTATAACTTCGCCCTTTAATGCAACTATCCACTCGACACCTGCTCGGCATTAAAAACCTCACACCCCAGGATATTTCGCTTATTCTTTCCACCGCGGAGCAATTTAAAGAAGTTTTACAGCGACCAGTAAAGAAAGTCCCTTCCCTACGCGATGTAACGATCGTCAACCTTTTTTATGAGAACTCTACCCGCACCCGTTTCTCTTTCGAGCTTGCAGAAAAAAGATTAAGCGCAGATACGATCAATTTTGCTTCTTCCTCTTCTTCGGCTGCGAAAGGAGAGACACTCCTCGATACCGTACAGAATATATTATCCATGAAAGTGGATATGGTAGTGATGCGTCACAGCGCCAGTGGAGCGCCTCATTTTTTAGCGCAGCATATCCCTGCCGCCATTATCAATGCAGGTGATGGGATCAATGAACATCCCACCCAGGCATTGCTCGATGCTTTTTCGATCAAAGAAAGGACCGGAGCATTACAGGGAAAAAAAGTTGCTATCGTAGGTGACATTATGCATAGCCGTGTGGCCCAAAGCAATATCTACCTGCTTAAAAAAATGGGGGCTGAAGTTACGGTTTGCGGACCGCCTACACTCATACCAAAATATATCAGCGAAGCGCTGGGTGTGCAGGTGAATTATAATCTCAGAGAAACCCTGGAGTGGTGCGATGTTGCGAATATACTTCGCATCCAGCTCGAGAGGCAGAACCAGGTCTTGTTCTCTTCGCTGCGGGAATACAGTCTTGCGTATGGCATCAACAGAAAATTACTGGACAGCCTGAACAAGGAAATTGTGATCATGCATCCCGGACCTATCAACAGGGGAGTGGAACTCGATAGTGATGTAGCTGACTCTAAACAATCCATAATCTTGCAGCAGGTAGAGAATGGTGTAGCTGTGAGGATGGCGGTATTATATCTTCTGTCAGGCAGGAAATCTGCCAATAATTAATAATTATTAATTAATAATTATTAGCTTTCTGCGCTAATTGATTCCCATGTCAAGAATCTGTTTATTTCCCGGAACATTTGATCCTCTTACGTTGGGTCATGTTGATATCATCAACCGTGCAATCCCCTTGTTTGACAAAATAATCGTAGGGATCGGTCTGAATGCTTCGAAAGCTCCTATGTTCTCACCGGAGCAAAGAGTGCAATGGATAAAAGATATTTATAAGGATGAGGAAAGGGTTGACGGAGCTGTATATGAAGGGCTGACCGTTGATTATTGCCGGAAGATAGGTGCCAACTTCATTCTGCGGGGTATCCGTTATGTCAGCGATTTCGAGTATGAAAAAACGATCGCTGATGCCAACCGTACTTTAGATAAAACGATCGAGACCATTTTTCTTACCGGTGAGCCTAAGTACACATCGGTCGCTTCCACTATTGTCAGGGATATCATCCGCAATGGCGGCGATGCTTCTCCTTTTCTCCCCGAGATCGTTTCTGCATCACTAAAAAAATAGATGCTTGTTATGTTCAATAAAAACGTGTCGCTTGACTATTTGAAAGGGTTGGGTAAGAATACCATGACCGAACACCTGGGAATTGAATGGGTGGAGGCGGGAGAAAATATATTAAAAGCGAGGATGCCGGTGGACCATCGTACTAATCAACCTTACGGATTATTGCACGGCGGAGCTTCCTGTGTGCTGGCTGAAACGCTTGGGAGTGTGGCTTCAGCTTTGGTCATCGACCATGATAAATTCATTTGTGTCGGACTTGAGATAAATGCGAATCATATCCGGAGTGCACGGGAAGGTTTTGTGACAGGCACTGTGTCGCCAATACATATCGGGTCCAGCACGCATGTGTGGGATATAAGGATCCACGACAATAAAGAAAAATTGATCTGTGTAAGCCGGCTGACGGTGGCTATCTTACCGCGTAAAGTGTCTGATGTCTCAAAGAGCGTCTGAGACTTAAGACATATGAAATGTCAAACGTCAAAGGAGCGATCTCTCGTCTGGCTCTCTCGTTTTATGGTTCACTCATGAGCAATACATCCACAACAGAAGGGAAAGCGTTTTTCAAATAAGGCTTCAACGATTCTTTCTTCACCCATTTTATTTCACTGATATCTTCTTCTGTCTGGGGTACGAGGTTTTGATCACCAGTGACCTTCATCTTGTACCAATGTGATTCTTTTAGTATAAAACGGGCGCCTTCGTGGTAAGTGTGATATGTGATGATAAGAGGGGAGATGAGTTTTATCTTTTGCAAACCCGTTTCTTCTTCTACTTCGCGGATGGCACAGTCTTCCAGTTTCTCGCCCTTATCTAATTTTCCTTTGGGCAGGTCCCACTTGCCGCGGCGGAAGATCAGTAACATCTCATCTTTTTCATTTTTTACCAACCCGCCCGCAGCTTTCACGATCATAAATTTTTTATAGAAGGCTTTTTTGAGTTCTTCGAAGTCGGGATGAAAAAATACACCGGCATGCACTTCCGGCTGCTCCATTTCATGGATCATCGATCTTACAGTGTGCGAGTTCAGTTCATCAATGAAAACAGCATCATCATGATGAATATACGGTTGGATGGTCTCATCCACGGCATCGCAGAGAAAGAGGGGTTTGTCGTTGAAATATATTTTAATGTACATAAGAAATATCTGTGATCGTTTCAGTTTCTAAGTTTCGGGTCTCAGGTTATCATGCACTATGAAGTGCCTTTCGATCTTCGGAAACCCAACGTGAAACCAGTGACCAGAAACCTGAAACCCATATCTTATCTTCGCCCTATGACGGATGCAATAGCAGTTGCCGAAAAACTCCTTCAAGTTAACGCAGTTAAATTGAATCCTAAAGAACCCTTCACATGGGCAAGCGGATGGAAAAGCCCGATCTATTGTGATAACCGTAAAGTGCTTTCTTTCCCTTTTATCCGTGACTTCATCAAGTCGGAAATGTGTAATGTGATCTTCGAAAAATTTCCCGACGCCGCTTTGCTCGCGGGAGTTGCTACAGCGGGTATCGCCTGGGGTGCTATGGCAGCGGACCAGCTGAAATTGCCTTATATCTATGTTCGTCCAAAGCCTAAGGAACATGGATTAGGCAACCAGGTCGAGGGCTTTTATGAAAAAGGGCAGAAGACCGTGGTCATAGAGGACCTGGTTTCTACAGGTAAAAGCAGTTTACAGGTGGTGGATGTTCTAAAGAGGGAGGGGCTCGAGGTGATCGGGATGGTATCTATTTTTACTTATGGTTTCCCGGTTGCAACCGAAGCCTTTGCGGGTGCATCTTTGGACTACTACTCCCTGACAGATTATCAAACCTTGATCCGGTCGGCCATTCAGAAAGGCATAGTGCCGGAGGAGCAACTGGAGATTTTGTTAAAATGGAGAGAGGATCCTTCCATATGGAAGGGAAACCTGTAATTTTAAAATACCTATGTACAAGATCTTACTGGTTTCAATTTTTATAGCTGGTTTTGCAGTTTCAGGGAGGTCGCAAACAAAGACGATCCTTACGGCTATCATTAAAACCCCTAATGCACTTTGCGAAAATTGCAAGAAAAGGATAGAGGCTTATGCAAAACCTTATGATGGTATCCTTGAGATCAACGTGAACTACCGGAAAGGGGAGACCAAAGTGAAATACATTACCGACCGCATAAATATCGAGGAGATCAAGGCCTATATCGCCAACTGTGGATACGATGCTGATGATGTCCTTGCTGCTGAAGATGCTTATAACAGGCTTCCCAAGCCTTGTAAGAAATCAGAAGATGGGGGAACACATCCCAAGCCTAAACCTGTTCAGCCTCCTGCCCATTAAGAGAAAGGGATTAGGTTTTGATACAACAATCTTCGGGTATCTCCTCCAATCTATATATCCACTAGCCATTGGTTATACTATGTTCTGTACTTATTGTGCAGAAGCATTCTGACCTCATGCCCTCCTTCCTGCACTAGTCCGTGGAGAAACTCTGATTGGA
>DATLCB010000227.1:0-22226 GCA_035526625.1 Chitinophagaceae bacterium | reverse complement strand
GTCGCAAAATAAGCCATATCAGCTTCGCCCAGGTATTTCATGATACTGTCTTTTATGGCATTGGTCCCTTCGAATATCCTGTACTTTTTTGCAAAGGGTATAGCATTATCAATTTCCTTCTTTGCACCGGGCAGATTAGGAAAAATAAAATCTGTATTGACAGGGTAAGCGGGGTTGCTCACAAAGAGAGGGTTCTCCAAAGTGAAGAAGGTCGAATCGAATGCCCTTAGATCATTGTTCTCATTAAATGGTTTGCTTATATCCCCATGCCACCTTGTAGAAGCTTTCAAGACCTTTACCCGAAGACCCAACATATCTACAAGACTGGGAATAACAGTAAAGCTGCATTTATCGATCAGCAAAGTTCCATCACTGTAAGGTGTTAAAAGATGGAAAGGCAGTGTGCCGATATTCACTGCCGGAATGATAAGCAAATGCTTGTAGGAGCTATCGAAAGACTTTGGCAGTAAGAGTTCGGTGACAGTTTTTACCAGGCCGTTATAGGTTAATCCTTTCGAAGCGGGCGGCGGCTTGATGATGACTCCCCTCTTTACGGGCATTCGATTATCAGCTGAAGCGTAGAGTCCAAGTACATGGTTGAAATCAGCACTTAATTGCAATAGTTTTTCTCTTTTGATCGGGATATACCGCTTCTCTTTAATAATACCCGGTTCAAAGAAAACTGTTCTGAGAGTGTCGTTATTAAAAAAATAGAAAAGAATCCCGATCTTTCGATCAGCAGGATACAGTTTGCTTAAAAGTGTAGCGAGGTTGCCATCAGAAGATATTTTATTCTGCTCATAGATCTTCAACACTTCGCGGATCTCCTCAGGATCCAATCCCCTGACTGAAAGCATAGATGCGAGCTGTTTGCCATAGACCTGGTAGATAGAAGTATCGTTATAACTCCCGGGTCGCTGACCGGCTACCTGCACACTTAAAGTCAACAGTAAACAAAAAAGTATTATATGGATACGCATTATAAAAGGGTAAGTGGATGCTAAGATAATGATCACTTGCTAAAATTGGACGGTATTGCTAAAGCAACGCCGTCCCTATCGCCTTTCATCTCTTTTTTTTTGTTAAAGGCTGCTTTAATACCCGCCACTGGGTATTAGGTCTTATCCTGTTCCTTATTATATTTACCCTTATTTAACCACCATCACAAGGGATATATATGAAGAAAATAATATTGGCGATACTTGTTCTCAGCACTGCTACCCTGTATAGCCAGGCGCAAACCAAAAGGGCGCTGATCATAGCTATCGGGAATTATCCTGATTTTGAAAAGAACCGCTGGCCGGCCATCAATTCGATTAACGATGTTCCACTCATTGAAACTGCGTTATTAAAGCAGGATTTTCCGGCTTCGAACATTACCAAGCTTTTAGATGAAAAAGCTACTAAGACAGGTATTGAAAAAGCACTTGACCAACTCATCCTGAGTACGGGGAAAGGAGATATTGTTGTTATCCATGTTTCTTCGCATGGTCAGCAAATAGAAGACGATAACGTGAACGAAGAAGCTGATGGTCTTGATGAAAGTATTGTTCCTTATGGCGCCATGTATTCCATTGATAAAAGTATTTACAATAAAGTGTCCGCTGGTTACCTTAGAGATGATGTGTTTGGTGAAAAAGTAACTCAGCTCCGCAATAAAATAGGAAAGACTGGCGACCTGCTTGTTTTGATCGATGCCTGTCATTCAGGTAGTGGTATACGGGGCACCGCGTTGGCAAGGGGTAATAATGCTCCGATGGTCAGTGATAATTTCAGTAAGAAAAAATTGCCCGCGAAAGATGCGGCGGGGGTTTTTAAAGAGAATTCCAGGACAAAACTCAACCTTGGTAACTCTTCTAATTATGTATTGATATCGGGTGCCCAGGCACAGGAGCCAAATTTCGAATGTTTGGATGATTCGAATAAGGCTGTTGGTTCTTTATCTTACGCATTCAGTAAAACACTCAGTTCTCTCGATGGAAAGATCACCTACCGCAATTTATTTGCACGCATTGAAGATATCATGCGGGAAAAAGCTCCCAAACAAAAACCCGTGCTGGAAGGTGATGGAATAGATTTCGACCTTTTTGGAGGAGCTTACAAACGACAACAGCCTTATATCACCATCAACAAAGACATAAGCAACAGCAAGACCATCGTATTGAATGGCGGTACCGTTTCTGGGGTCACCGTTGGTTCTGTGGTCAGTTTCTTTCCAGGTGGCACCGATGATCCGAATGGTAAAGAGCCATTACAGAAAGGAACGGTGATATCTTCCGGCAACTTTACCTCTACTGTAAAACTGGATAAAGAAGATGAGACATTAGCCAAAAAAAATACCTGGGCCTTCGTTACCGAAACGAATTATGGAAATAATAAGATAAAGATCAGCCTCGATTCGCTGGATGCCGCTGCGGCTAAAACGCTCACTGAATCTTTAAAAGGATTTGAACTGGTTGATATAAACTCCAAATGTGAACTTTTTTTCGACAAATCCCTTACCGGCACAGGCTGGGCGCTACGTTATCCCAACACAGGTGTCGTATTTGCCGACGACATTGATATCAATAATGCAGCAGCGCTGAAGGAACTATTGAAAAAATATGACAGGTTCAGGTATTTGCAGAATTTGAAATTTACGGAGAAAGGCCTGTCTGCAAGGGTGGAACTGGTATTTGTAGACGCAAAAGGAAATATAGACCTGGCTAAAATGAAAAGCCGTACCAAATTCGGAAGGATGGAACTGAAAGTAGGTGACGAGGTATATCTTAAGATCGTTAATACCGGTGAGAAGAAATTTTATATAAATATTGTTGACATACAGCCCGACGGCAAGATCAACCCCGTGATACCGAACAAAAAATTAATGGATATCAATAATAATCCCGCTCCTATCCGCTGGGATCAATGCACTGTCAACAAAGGTGATTCTCTTTTTTTCAAGGACCTCGCTATTACGATCGGGCCCCCATTAGGCGCTGAGATATTCAAAGTATTTCTTTCTGCCGATCCGCTTGACCTCGAAGAGATACTTACCACTAATGATGATGCCAATAGTAAGAGCCGGGGGGTATTGAATAACCTTGCCAAGATCTTTAAAGATTCACAGGTTAGTTCAACCGGGACTAGAGGTGGAGATGGCAAGATCAATACGGCGCAGAACGGAACGATCTATGGGTTGAATTTTACAATAGTGGAGGAATAATATATCACGCAGAGGGCAGAGAAATATAAAAAACACCTCAATGAACTCAGCGTCCTGCGTGATCTTATCCCGAACAAAAACTAGTTACTAATTAATTCTTGAGCCTGGCCTCTTCCAGATCCAGTTCCCATTCTCTTTCCCGCATGAGTTCTTCACTGAATTCAGCTTTATAGCGGCTGTATTGCAGTTCTCTTCTGCGAATATGTACCAGTTCGATAAGCATTTGGCGGTATTGAGGGAGGAAGGCGGCTTCAGCTTCGGCCTTCTTATCACCCGCTAATTGTTTCCTGGCGATCCCCATCATTCGTTCATAACGTTCATAAACTCTTTTATAAGAGTCATGCTGTTGCATCTCCTGTGCATAGTTCATGTCAAGATATAATACAACGGATTCTGCCAGCTTCAAGCGAAGTGCAAGTAACTGTTCTTTTATTTCATCTTTATCCCCTCCTTTTATACGGAGCAATTTGATAAGGGGCTTCAGGCTTAGTCCCTGCAAAACGAGCGTAGCAAGGATAACGACGAAAGTGATAAATAATATTAGGTTACGGTGTGGGAAAGCAGTGCCATCGGTTAGCACGAGTGGAATAGACAAAGCAGCGGCGAGTGAAACGACACCCCTCATTCCACTCCAGGCCACGAGTAAAACATTTTTCCAGCCGGGGTTCGTTTCAGCCTTCCTGATATTTTTAAAAAGCCATCGCGGTAAATAAGCGCTGGGGAATACCCATACTACGCGGATAATTATAGTAACCATGCTTATAATGACGGCATATAAAATGGCTTCACCGATCGAATATTCACCCAGGCCACCGATGATGCCGGGTAATTGCAGTCCAATGAGGATAAAGACAAGTCCGTTCAATAAGAATACAAGTGTTTCCCAAAGACCTGCCACCTGGAGTCGTGTCTCGTAGTTAAAAAATGAATGGGAGTGAAAACTCAGGAATAAACCACCACTCACCACCGACAGCACTCCTGAGAAATGAAAATGCTCTGCAATGATGTACATGATATAGGGAGTGATCAGCGTAATGGCCGCATCAATACTTGCCGTTGTTGGAAAAAATTTGTGCAGCATATAGATCACCCAGCCTATACTGATTCCGATCGTTATCCCCATCACCACGACCAAAGCAAAGGATCCTGCTGCCTGTCCGATATGAAATTGACCGGTAAGAATAGCTGCCAGCGCAAAGCGAAATACAATAAGACTTGATGCATCGTTTACAAGGCTTTCTCCTTCCAATACCGTTACTACTCTTTTAGGAACCTGCAACCCCTGCAAGACAGATGTGGCTGCGACAGCATCGGGTGGTGAAATGATCCCACCGAGCAGGAAACCGAAAGCCAATGAAAATCCGGGGATGATCGCATTGGAAACAAACGCAATGGCAGCCGAAGTAAAGATCACTAACCCGAAAGCCAAAAGAATAATAGGACGTCTCCACTTCCAGAAATCACGCCAGGAGGTATTCCAGGCAGCCGCATATAATAAAGGAGGTAAAAAGATCAGGAATACAAGGTCGGGATGCAGTTGTATCAAAGGGATCCCCGGTATAAAACTTATAACCAGACCGCTAATCACCAGCAGGATCGGGTAAGAGATCTTCAGCTTATTACTTACCATTGTAAGCAGAGCTATGCCCAGTAAAAGACATACGACCAGTAAGATATGTTCCTGCAACATCTAAGTGGAACGTACTGGGCTCGAACCAGTGACCCCTACTCTGTCAAAGTAGTGCTCTGAACCAACTGAGCTAACGTTCCGGTACAGCCAAAAATAAGTGATTTCAAGATTTGTTCGTCACCAGTGCAACTTTCCTGCCTTTAAATTGTCAATTAAGAAGCATGCCCAAATACCAGGTCACCATACAATTTCAAATGAGCAACGACTTCATGGACCTGGTGCCTCCACATCGTACATATATCAATTTTCTTATCAACAAAGCTATCATTGACCATTATGCGGTGAGCATGGAAACGAAGCGGGCCTGGATCACGCTGAATGCGGAGGATAAAAAAGAAGTGGAAAAGCTTTTGAAGAAATCTCCCCTCTTCAAATTCTGGACCTTTGAAATAGATGAGCTTTTTGTTCTCGATGGACAGCATTACCGGCTT
The DNA here is from genome assembly GCA_035526625.1 of Chitinophagaceae bacterium. Classification (GTDB taxonomy): domain Bacteria; phylum Bacteroidota; class Bacteroidia; order Chitinophagales; family Chitinophagaceae; genus JJ008. Next base: position 16,900 of record DATLCB010000227.1, on the reverse strand, counting down.
CCTGAAGTGAACCCTAATTAGTGAAACGTGAAATGTCAAAGGTGGGAGCTACCGGTTTTGACGTCTCACGTTTCACTTCTCACTTGTCACTCCACTTAGGTTTCAATTTCATCACTTTCCGATACACAGTACATTTTTCAGCATGAGCTCCTGGTAAATAACCCGTACTCATCAAAAATTCATTCACGATCTCTCCACCTGTGAAGCGAAAGGTTTGTTTGAAGAGTTTCACCCATTCTCCTTTTGTTTTGGGATGATGTTTATCCAGCCATTTTTTAAATGAGCCTGACTCCTGCCGGATGGTCCTTATACATTTTGCGTTATGAACCGCTGCTTCGATCTTTAAGCGGTTGCGGATAATGCCAGCATCCAGCATCAGTTTTTCTTTTTTTGTTGTAGAATAGCGGGCCACTTTATCAATATTGAAATTGTCAAAGGCATTGAAGAAATTATCTTTCTTTTTGAGGATCGTCTCCCAGCTCAGACCTGCCTGGTTTATTTCCAAGACCAGTCTTGCAAAAAGCAGGTTGTCGTCATCTATGGGAAAACCATACTCATTATCATGATAATATTGGTGAACGGTATGCTTTCCTTTGCCCCGAACAAAATCACAATAACTCGTTGCCATACAGCTAATTTTAGCTGAAAATAGGATAAAAAGATTTTGTCTGTAAAGAATCGCAACCCTATCTTTGCCGTCCCAAAAAGTGATTGTTTCACTTAGATTGAAAGGAGTTTAGCTCAGCTGGTTCACAGCATCCCGACATTAAAGTCGGGAGGGATCAGTGGTTCTAAATAAAAAGGGAGTTTAGCTCAGCTGGTTCAGAGCATCTGCCTTACAAGCAGAGGGTCGGCGGTTCGATCCCGTCAACTCCCACAAAAAGTAAAGGGTTCAGTAAAACTGAACCCTTTTTAAATGGCTTCAAGTTATAGCCGGTGATTCAGACAGACTTGATCTTATCTGTTCCGGGGATCGGTTGTCCTTTGATCAGTTGTCCTGATATTTCTATTGTTATCATTTTTCTTCAAACCGATCAGACCTAATAATCCCAGCAGACCTGCCAGGCCCCATTTACCTGTATCATTATCGTCGTTGTCATTATCTCTAACATCACCTGTCTGAACCCTATTGTCATTCGTCTGCGCAATCACAGGATTACTTATCATAACAGCACCGAGGACGACCAGGCTGTAAAACGTGATCTTAATCTTTTTCATCTTTGTTGGTTTAATTGAAAAAATTTATTGTTTATCTCATGTCCTTGCTCCATATAATATGCCGAAAGAGAAATACGCCTTAATAGAAACAATATGGCTGCTTTTGCGCATAATCAACCTCGGATCGGGCGGTAATGGGTAACTTTTTGTTTCAAAAAAAACTACTGGATCTTCGTTAACTGTTTTGGAGCATTTGAAAACTTTCATAAACAGAGTAACAGTGTCAGTACCCTCAAAGCAATAAAGTCAAAAGCCTCAATATTTTGAGGCTTTTGATAGTAAGTATAATTTCCCGGGTTCAATTTCATTCATTACTAAGATATTCCGCATAGGCATAGCCTTCCTCCCCGTCATCTGTTCTTACCAACCACCATTGATCATTGGTCCTGCTCACCAGTGTTACCATTTCATGGTGAGCGGCTTTACCAACGATAGGTTGATCAGTACCCGGCCCTTTCCGTATATTAAGATTGGATTTTTGGGTGTTCACTTTTACTTTGGATCCAGCGACAGCTTGTGATACATTGACATTCATCACTACATCACCTGAAAGGAAGTTCGGGTCAAGCTTGTTATAGATATTCCATAGCCTGTCTTTGACCGATCCATCGGGTGCAATACCATCAATGTATAATACACCTTCCTGCTCTCTCACCCGGAGGTTTTGAATACCTGAAGTGGAAGCAGCATCAGTTAACTCTTTATATTTATTTTGTAGCATAACAAATGATCATTTAGGTTGATTATTTCGATATTTTCAAACCGGAAGCATCTACTTTTTTAGGTTTCAATCCATCGAGGGTCATCTTTAATCTTTTCCAGTTGGCGGCTGTTAATTCACCCGAGACAGATATCACTCCATCATTTACAGTAGCGTTTACTCCGGGGAAATCTTTTGTTGCATCTCTAACCCCCGCGCTGAGTGGGTCGTCTGCCGTGATAGCTACGGGAGCTTGTGCGATCGTTACATTATTCTGAACTGATTTTACACCTTTAACCTTTCCGGCGATTACTGACGCTGATGCTTTTGCCGCAGCATCCCTGGCCTCACCGCTGATAGTAGCTACACCATCCCGGACATCCACCATCAAACTTGATGTTTCTGGATCGGAATTCAAAGCCTTCTCAACTGAAGTCCTGATATCAGCATCCTTTGGTTTGGATTTGCAGCCCGGTACTGCACTGAAAATTGTAACGACCGCTAATAACATTAGAAATGTATTGAAACTCTTTTTCATAAATGAGATTTGGGATAATGGCAGCAATTACTATACCGCATATAGGGTGGCTGCTATTTGCTGGATAATTAAGCGATCTCACTACTCATCCAGATAAAATGGTGGGAAATAATCCTGATCTAAGGGAACTTTATTTCAATTTCCCCTTTACGTTCTGTATCATGGGTAATAAAGGCTACATATTCATTCCAGGAATAATTGCCTTACCCGTTTATTTGAAGAAAAAAACTGCGCTTAAATTTTATTTTAACTTACCGGCGGCTGCCATAACTCTATTTTATTTCCTTCGGGATCGAGTATCCACCCGAACTTACCATATTCTTCATCCATAGGCTCGCCTACTGTTTCGACTCCCTCTTCCTTTAAGATCTTTAATAAACCAAACAGGTCTGCCACTATAAAATTAAGCATGACCTCTTTCTGGCTGGGTGCAAAGTAGTCCGAGGTACTTTTAAAAAAAGTAAACACATTATAGCCTGGCTTCTTAGTTCCATCTTCATTGCTGAACTGCCAGACGGTATAAGTACTGCCATTGAATGAAATGCCTAAATGCTTTTCATACCAGGCCGCTAAGGCTTTAGGATCACTGGCTTTAATAAAAGGGCCGCCAAGGCCGATGACTCTATCCATGGAATGATTTTGACTAAAAGTACAAAAACAAAAATGTATTTTTGTGCAAAGGATGAACAGCAATACCCATACAAGCACCGAGCAGTTTGCGGATACCGATGTGCTCACCGAGGTGGAAGACCCCTGTCATTTGATCGTATGGAACGATGAAGTGAACACTTTTCAATGGGTGATCGAAACTTTAATGGCAGTATGCGGTCATTCTGAAGAACAAGCCGAACAATGCGCCTATTTCATTCATTTCAAAGGCAAATATTCCGTAAAACAAGGCAGTTACGATGACCTGAAACCGCAGTGCGATGCTATCACTGAACGTGGCATCAATGCCACTGTTGAAGTAATAGCTGCCTGATCCCCTCCCATGCCACTGTTTGCATTAGATAAAGAGCTAAGCTTTCCGCCGGTTCATTTGGCAGAGCCGGATGGATTATTGGCCATGGGCGGTGATCTTTCACCGGAAAGATTATTGCTGGCATATCGCAATGGTATATTTCCATGGTATGAAGACGATGTTATTTTATGGTGGTCACCCCATCCAAGATTTGTATTACTTCCGCCAGAACTTAAGATCAACAAAGCTGGTCGTTCATTGCTTACTAATAATGAATTTGAATTTACCACTAACAAGGCTTTCAGGGATGTTATCCATCATTGCAAAAAAATAAAACGTCCTGGCCAGGAAGGTACATGGATCACCGATGAAGTGGAAAAAGCATATGGCAGATTGCATGACCTTGGCCATGCACATAGCGCTGAAGTGTGGAAAGAAGGAAAATTAGCAGGGGGTTTGTATGGCATCAGGATGGGAAAGGTCTTCTTTGGTGAAAGTATGTTCAGCATGCAAAGCAATGCTTCCCGTTTTGCTTTTATAAGATATGTACAGCTTTTGAAAGAAGAAGGGATCGAACTCATCGACTGCCAGGTCTATACAGAATACCTTGAAAGCTTTGGCGCAAGGATGATCGATCGTAGTGATTTTCTTCTACTGCTCCAGCAATTAATAGATAAAAATTAAAAGATAATAACTATGGTTCTTTCAACGCTGGAGGCTTTGGGTCTGCCGGTGTTTGAACCAAAACTCACTCATTGACCCTTACTACCCTATTATCTATTAGTTATTGGTTTTTACCTAAAACTTGCTTGCGAGGTAATGTGGTAGCATCGCCCTCCAGGTGTTCCAGTCATGTGGCCATTCCTGTCCCCATACATCTAATTCATACCAGATCCCTTTATCGTAAAGTATCTTGGCAAATTTGCCGCTGGCGGAGGGGTCCTCATACGAGCCACTGCCGGTGAGTATATGAATATGCTTGCTTTCCCTTATCTGTTCGAGGATAGTATGATCCGACAGATTACTCATGTAGTGAAAAGGGCTGTTGAAATAGACATCATCATCAAAATAGTTCTTGGTATACTCTGATAGATCATACACACCGCTCATCGCTATTACTCCATTGATGATGTCCGGCCTTTTGAGGAAAAGGTTCATACTATGCAGCGCCCCGAATGAAGCCCCGCAGGTGATGATCGGGGTATTGGCATTTGTACTGTTACGGATAAAAGGAACAACCTCGTTGAAAACATAACTGTTCCATTGCTGGTGACGGATAGATTGCTGTTTCGGGTCCATCTCATTATTCAGCCAGCTCTCATTATTAATACTGTCGATGGAAAAGACCTTAACCCTGCCCGCATCAATAAAAGGAGCAATATGATCCATAAGCTGGAAGCGCTCATATTCCAGGTAATCTGCCGCCGCAGTAGGAACTAGCAGCAGGGCAAATCCATTATCGCCATAAGAAGCGATAGGCATGTCCTTATTTAGTGAAGGGCTGAACCAGGAGTTCAATTCTCTTTTCATTTACAGGGTTTTAGTGGGTTCAAAATAAAGCAATGGCTTGCAAGCCGCCAATTTTTCAACATTTTTAATTCCCTGTCAGATTTAGAAGAAGTAAGGGGTGAACTACGATTTTTCAAGAATAATCGTAAAAACTCTTGGGAGATTCACCGGGTAATATTACTTTAGTCTTTCAGTATTTTTACTATATGCATAATTCATATCCTTTGACGTTCCTCCCGGATCCCTTTTCTATGTCAGCTGATGCTTCTTTATAAAAAGTGTTATTTCAAATTAAACAAAATCGGGGATGAGTAGCGCACAGATAAGGATCATTTTAGTGGATGATCATAAGTTGATCCGTGAATCATGGAAAACATTATTGGAAAATAATTCCTCTTTTAAAGTTATTGCGGATTGTGATAATGGCAGGTCAGCTATCGAGCATGCCAAAGTTCTGATGCCTGATATAATGCTTGTCGATATAAATATGTCGCCAGAAAATGGGTTTGACGTAGCCAGGCGGATGAATCACGAACTACCCTCCATTAAAGTGATCGGTCTCTCCGTGAATAACCAGCCCAAATATGCTATAAGGATGATCGAATTGGGCGCAAAAGGATACCTTACAAAAACCTCTTCGCTCGAAGAGATCACCCATGGTATCACCGAAGTGCACCACGGACATATTTATATCTGCGATGAGGTAAGGAAACATATGCAACAGGAAAAATAATTCGCAACGGGTTCAACTGCTGCGTTTCGTCTTCTGCCTAAAAGCGGGTAAATTTGCCGCCTGTATCTTTTCCCCAATTTTTTATTTACCTGATGGAGCTGTCAAAAAACTTTGAGCATAACGCCGCCGAGATGAAATGGTACCAGCATTGGCTGGAGAAACAATATTTTCATAGCGAACCCGATAACCGGGAACCTTACACTATCGTGATCCCTCCACCCAATGTTACGGGTGTTCTGCACATGGGTCACTGTCTCAATAATACGATTCAGGATATCCTCGCACGCAGGGCCAGGATGCAGGGCAAAAATGTGTGTTGGGTACCCGGTACCGACCATGCTTCCATCGCTACCGAGGCCAAGGTAGTACAGATGCTGCGGGAAAAAGGGATCGCCAAATCCTCACTGAGCCGGGAAGATTTTTTGAAATATGCCTGGGAGTGGAAGGAGAAATATGGTGGTATCATTTTACAGCAGCTTAAAAAACTGGGCTGCAGTCTTGATTGGGACCGTACCTCTTTCACTATGGATGAGGATTATTATAAAGCTGTTACCAGGATCTTTATTGACCTGTACCGGAAAGGGCTTATTTACCGTGGCAAAAGAATGGTAAACTGGGACCCCGCGAGCCAGACCGCTCTTAGTGATGAAGAAGTTATTTTCAAAGAGGTTGACTCCAAACTTTATTTCGTGCGATACGCATTGGCCGATGGCGATGGCGGTATCACTGTAGCCACTACCCGACCCGAAACCATCCTGGGCGACGTAGCGATCGGTGTTCACCCTGACGATGAGCGTTACAAACACATGATCGGAAAAGAAGTGATCGTTCCTATCATCAACCGCAGGATCCCCGTGATCGGTGATGAATATGTAACACCGGAGTTTGGTACCGGGGCACTCAAGATCACACCGGCACATGATAAGAATGACAATATACTGGGAGCTAAACACCAGTTGAAAGCGATCGATACGCTGGACCTGACGGGAAAATTCACCACAGTGGAGTTAATGGAGGATGCACCCTCCCCACAGGTTCTATCCTATAATGGGATCGACAGGTTTGAATTACGGAAAAAGATCGCAGAGGATATTGGCGCATTGGGACAACTGGAAAAAACTGAGAATTATAAAAGCCAGGTAGGTACCAGTGAAAGGACGGGTGCTGTTATTGAAAATAAATTGTCCCTGCAGTGGTTTATCGATATGCAGCAGTTCCTCGATAAGAACCCCGAAGTGTTGCGATCGGTGATGGATGATACCATTCAATTTCATCCAGGCAAATTAAAGAACACTTATAGCCATTGGCTTGGCAATATCAAGGACTGGTGTATCAGCCGCCAGCTCTGGTGGGGACAACGGATCCCGGCGTGGTATGCACCAGACGGAACCTTTGCAGTGGGAGCAACCAGGGAAGAAGCTTTCGGGGAATTGAGTCGTGAATGGTCAATAGTGAATGGTGAATCCAAAGACAGCATTTACCATTCACCACTCTCTATTGACAAGATAGACCAGGATGAAGATGTTCTGGATACCTGGTTTTCTTCCTGGCTATGGCCAATGGAAGTTTTCAAAGGGATCAGCGATCCAGGCAATAAAGAAGTTGAATACTATTACCCTTCGACTACGCTGGTGACAGGACAGGATATAATTTTTTTCTGGGTAGCAAGGATGATCATGGCGGGGTATGAATACAAACAACAACAACCCTTCAAAGATGTTTACTTCACCGGGATGGTGAGGGACAAGCAGGGAAGAAAAATGAGCAAGCAATTGGGCAACTCACCCGATCTGCTGGAGATGATAGAGAAGGATGGCGCCGATGCGGTTCGTTTTGGTGTTATGATCTCCTCGCCCGCTGGTAATGACCTGATGTGGGATGAAGCAGGAAATGAACAGGGAAAGTTCTTCATTAATAAAATATGGAATGCTTTGAAGCTGGTGAAGATGTGGTCCGCAAGGACTCCTTCGGAGGAAGGGAGGCAGTCAGAAGTCGGAAGTCAGAAGTCAGAAGTCGGAAGTCAGAAGTCGGAAGTCGGAAGTTTTGCGATCAATTGGTTTGAGAACAGGTTGAATGAAGTGAGGGCTGAATTGGATGCCCAGTTCAAAGATTTCAGGTTGAGTGAAGCTTTAAAAACCATTTACTCGCTTATCTGGGATGATTTCTGCAGTTGGTATCTCGAATGGGTGAAACCAGGCTTTGAACAACCTATTGATAAAGCTGTATATGAGAAAACAGTTGACTTCTTCGAACAGCTGATGCAGTTGTTGCATCCTTTTATGCCATTTGTTACGGAAGAGATCTATCACCAACTCAGGGAGCATAAGGACGATATCACGGTCAGACAATTTCCTGCAGCCTCCACAGCTGATAAAACAATTTTGGCTAATGGTGTTTTGTTGAAAGAAGTTATCTCCGCTATCCGTGATGCAAGAAATAAGAACCAGCTAAAACCAAAAGATACGATCAGGTTGCATATTCAAACAGAGATCAGCGCTACTTACAGATCCATCGAAAGCATCCTTGCCAAGCAGGTAAATGCTGAATCCGTATCCTATACATCATCCCCGGTTTCCAGCAGTATTACTATTGTAGTACAAAAAGATAAATTCTTTATGGAAACAACAACCCTGCTGGATACTTCCTCTCAAAAAGAACAACTGCAAAGGGACCTTGATTACCTGAAAGGTTTCCTTGTATCTGTAGAAAAAAAACTCAGTAACGAGCGCTTCGTTCAAAATGCCAAACCCGAAATAATCGAAGTCGAACGGAAGAAAAAAGCAGACGCAGAAGAAAAGATCAAAGTGATAGAAGAAACTCTTGCCTCCTTGTAGTTCCGAAAAAAAACATTATTTACAGTGTTTCTCACATTGAAATAGATCTTTGGCGATTCATCTTTACTGCCTTACGTAAGTTGCACGCAAAGACGCAAAGGAAATAAGACGCAAAGATTATGACGGAAAACGAGATTTCCAGACAGGTAGTAAGTATATGTTTTAAGATTCATTCACAATATGGACCCGGGCTTTTTGAGTCGGTTTATGAAGAATTATTTTGCCATGAATGGAGTAAAAATCCTATACGCTTCTTAAGGCAACATCCCGTCCCACTTATACATGAATCTATCAAAATGGATGCAGGTTTCAGAGCTGATATGATCATTGACAACAAGGTGATTGTTGAATTCAAGTCCGTCGAAACCCTCGCTCCAATTCATTACAAACAAGTCCTTACTTATTTGAGGTTGGCTAATTGTAAACTTGGAATATTGGTCAATTTCAATGTGGCATTGATCAAGGAAGGCATACACAGAATAGTGAATAATTTATAATTCATTGCGTCCTTGCCTTCTTAGCGTCTTTGCGTGAAAAACCTCTATCGTGGTATAATATTAACGGGCAGTACGAACTCAAATATCGTTCCCTTCTTTCCATCAAGCTGATCAGGATCAAGCAGGCGGCTGATACGGAAACCGAAGGTCAAAGGATATTGGTTCCACCACTTGGTATCGAGGAATATCTCTCCTCCCACACTTCGCTGGTCAGCGGTAAGGCTCTTATCCCTTGAGTACACCTTGGTGAAATCATAAAATGCATTAGCTCTTATGCGCATGAGGTAAAGAATATTCCCAAAACCCCAGTCAGGATAGAATAGCGGGAGATGGTAGTTAGCGGACAATCGCCACATCCTTGAAAAGTATCGGCCCTCATAACCTCTTGAATAAGCAAAGCGATTCGAGAAAACGAGCTGTCCCAGCGTATCCCTTTGCTGAAAAGAACCTGCCAGCACCAGGTTATGCGTGGATAATAAACCCGGTACATATAAAGTTGCGTTGCCGATAAACTGGTAGCCCTCGACATTGCTGATCGCATGGCGATGATTCATTGAAAGTGAATAAGCAAACCGCGGATAGATATGCTGCACCGCCCGCTGTACTTGCTGTGTCCAAGATAAACTATGCAGCAAGTAACCGAAAGAAGTATTACCCAATGAATCTTTATAAAAATCTTTATTGAACTCATTGCGGAGTATATAATAACTGCCCGCGCTGAAATCCTTGTAGGTTTTGCCGCTGGCATAGTTCAGCGGGATCATCAGGCCCACCCGTGTATCGAGCTGCGCCCATCTCCTGATGCGGTTACCAACCTCGGTCTCATTATCAAAAGTATATTCTGTTCCACCAGTTATATGCGGGAATAAAGCCCCGTAAGTAGCGAAAAGTCCGACAGAGTTTGTTTTATCATTTTGATTATAAGAATAAAATAATTCAGTTTGTAACGTATTCAACACATTCTCTCCATAGATCGAATAAGTGAAGATGGGATCAGAATAATAGGGCCGCCAGCTATGAAGGTTCAGGAGTTTGGTTCCCTTTTTATATTTAGAACTGGTGAACTGGCGCTGTGGCAATTTCAGTAATATATCTCCCGGTGCATTGGCATGACTGACAGAAAATTTTTCTGTAAGTGCGACAGCAGTGGCTTCCGGCACCTCATTCCACACCATATCTTTCTCATTCATTTGTCTTAACTGGAAACCTTCAGCAGTAAAAGTTGACCAGCTGATCCTTCCATTTGCCACACTTACATAATAATTACCCAATGGTCCATCTGTGATCCGGAAGATCTTTTTATCGCTCATGCGAAGTGCAAACACATCATCATTGCCGTTGTACGATGCGGTGAAGTAAATGAAATGGGCACTTATACCCGGATTACCGACGACATTAAAAGAAGGAGAAGTAAGTCTTGTCAATATACCGGTCGCCGTCTCTGCCATGGCCAGCGCCATTTTGCCATCAATCAGGCGGACGGCAGTTACAATATTATTATCCTCCGTGAATTTTGGATCGGTGAACAGGGTGATATCCCGTGACTGTATCTTAGTGATCACTTCACCGGAGGCACTGTTCAGCACATGTAATTCACTTTTACCCTGGGCATTTGCCTGTACTGCGGCCACTTTGCTTCCATCGGCAGATATATCCGGCGTAAAATACCTTGTCTTGTGCTTCAACGATCTTTCCTGCCCTGTCTGCACATCCAACAATTTGATGACGCTGTAATCTTTCCAGCTCCAGCGGGGATCGCTTTCATAGGCGGCATAAACGATCTTGCCATTGCGGTAAGAGAATTGGTCATCAACAGAAATATCCCTGGTCTTTAATTTATGCTCCCCTTCTTTATCTTTTACATAAAATGCAGGACGATGGCGATAATCTGTTCTAAGGTATATAAGTGAATCAGCGCCTGCAGTATAAGGATAAAGATAGCTGGTCACGTAGTTCTTATTAACGGGTAGCAAATATTCATCCCTGGTTTCAGCAACCCTCTCTGTTTTCTTCTTATAAAATTCGAATGCTTCTTTACGGAAATTCTCATAATTCACGCCCGCATATCTTTTGACGGCAAGCTGGAAAGGATAGATCAGCCCTTTATATGCGCTGGCATCACGTGTGACCTTTGTCCAGAAGTCGGTCCCGTATTTCTCTCTTCCATAATTTACCAGCAGGTAGCCGAGATAATAATGGTTAGGTACATAATCTTTAAAAGAGCCGTTGCGCAGTTTCATCCAGGAATATTTTTTCCCCGCCTGCCAAAGGGATGGATAGGCATTGACAAAAAGTGGTAACCTGCCCCTGCCCTGTTGACTCAAAACTGTTTCGTTATATACCGCATCGCCTTCAAAGAACCAGGAAGGGATGGCGGCATTGATCGCAAGATCATAACCCTGTTCGCCTGAAATTACTTTCATTAATTTGCTCAATCCATTATTGAAATTATTGAGCTGTTGTACATGACGGTATTCATGGAGGGCAAGTTGGTCTGTCCAGTTGATACTACCAAGGCTATGGTTGTTCAGATCAGGCGTAAGAAAAAATTCGCTGCGGAAAGGACCCAAACCTACATAACCGTTGGATATAACAGTCGAATTTTGCAGTACGATATTCACTTTTTTTAATTGATCACCCAGGGAAAAAGGTTTTTGAGCGGCCAGGTAATGAACAAGGGAAGCCACTCTATTGGCAGAACTATCCATACCCGCAGGAAAAATGATCCTCGCTGTATCGGTATTGATCTGTTGCCATTTTTGTGAAGGAGGATTGCCGCCGAATTGCTGAGCGTTAACAAAAGCTAATGGCAAAAGGCTAAAGGCTAAAAGCCAACGTTTCAGCATTGGGTGGGGGAATTTTTATGAAAGTTACGAGGGAAAAGCTGGATTTGGAATTATTGCTTCTTATACACAAACTCCTCTCCCTCCATTAACGGGTGCTTTCCTTTTAATCCATCATCATTGATCCTTAAGCTGAAATCTTTCAAGAATACCTCAAATAAAGTCTGTTCCGGACGTACAATGAATTTATGATGACCATTGGGTTTTACCTGCAAGACGGAAAAACGTTCGGGACTAAATTCAAAACAAAGTGAAATAGAATCAAAATTTCGTAAGGGTAATTTTATATAACCGTGCTGGTCAAATCGTTCCCATGTATTCTCTGCTCCATTACCCAAACTGGCATACATATATACCGACAGCATAGGGTTGCTCTTCTCAAACCCTACAGTGATCAGATCTTTTTCTCCTTCTTCGGTTCGGACCAATGTAAAATCGGTGCCGGGCCATGATCGTGTGCTGAAATGAATGGTATCTCCTTCCTGTTTCCATTCGCCTTTGGCAAAACGGTCAAGCGCACCATAGATAAAGAAGAATTGAAATGTATGATCAGGGTTCAATAAAAAGCCTGAAGCCATCTCCCGCATACCCTGCAACATGTATTCACCTGCAATGTTTGTACTCATAAAATGTCGCCCCTATGGGGCTTATCGATCTCCTGGTGATCTTTCTACCAAAATTTCGCCTCTACGAGGCTGATACGTTGTCAGCAGCTCTGATCCTTGTTTTATTTCCACAATCGGGATTCTCTGAAACTATTATCTTTTATCTATTAGTTTTTATCTATTCTAGTCTTCGATCATCACAAACGCTCCCCAATACAAAGGCTCTTTGAATTTCGTCATCAGTTGCTGCTGTGCCTGCTTGAATGCTTTCTGCCTGTCGCCATCTTTTACCCAATTAGTATAGAAATTACTCATGAGCTGCTGCGTAGCCTGGTCATCCACTTTCCAAAGACTCATGATAATAGCTTCGGCACCTGCAACTAAAAAAGCACGCTGCAATCCATATACGCCCTCTCCTGCCTTTACTTCACCCAACCCGGTTTCGCAGGCGCTAAGAACTACAAGGTCTGTTCCTTTCAGGTCGAGGTTCATTGCTTCATAAGAGGTCATGATACCATTATTACTGCTATCAAGACCCGGCACCAGTTTATCCGCTTCGGAAGCGCCGGTTAACATGAGTCCTGAACGTAACAACACATTATCTTTTGCATAATCAGCCTGTACACCAATGGGCCAGCTCGCTTTGTCTACGTCCTTTAAGAAATAACCATGCGTGGCAATATGCAGGATAGAAACTTTGCGGGCCGATTTCAAATTGGTCTCGGTGGCTTCCCTTTGTATCAGTTCCGAAACCTGGAAGCCTGATGTTTTTAATAATTTATTGATCGCATCCACTTCAACTTTTGTACCCGGCAGTTGGATGATCATCCCGGAACCATAATCCGGGAAACCCAGCAGCGTTGCTTTTTTGCCACTCCCACTAATGCCTGTCTTATTCTTATTGGTCACGAGGTCGCGGGGATTACCGATAAGCACGAGATCATATTGATTGAGTAAAAAATCTCCTCCTGCTTTTTTTAATGTATAAAGATTGATCTGCGTGTAAACACCATCGGGTGAGAAATATATTTTCCTCTTTCCTTTCACTTCCGGTTCTATCAGTGCCCAGAAATGGTTATAAGATTGTTCATCATTTGACTTATTCTTCATGAAGACTCGATAGGCTTTAGCGTGTTTGACCTCCATATCATTGCCATTGGCCATAACGACCAGCCTGGGTTCGGTGACTGCTTTGGTCACGATCAATGCGGCGTAACGTGACTGGTCTGTCAGCACCTGGTCAAAATTCCGCAGTCTTATCATTTCGACGAGCGCTTCATCCGCTTTCAGTTCTCTCTGCACTTCGCTATATTTTGTTTTGGAGGTAAAGAAGAATTGAGAGAATTCCTTGGAGCTTTCCGACAATCTTTTCTCCATGGCATTGCTTACTCTTTCAAGCGAATCAATATTAATACCTTGTTCGTGCAGGTCCTCTTTACTGTAAGCGTAGAAGGCGGTCAGTTGTTCCTTGCTATCGAGCCACTCGATATAATCACCGATCAATTCCTTGCTGCCGCTGTTCAGGATGCTTTCGCTCACTTTTTTTGTTGAGCTAAGTAATAAACCTTTTGTGGCCAACCTGTATTCAAACATATCATTAAGTACATTTTTATTCGAAGGAGCGGCTTCCAGTGCGAAATTGTAGAAACGTTCAAATCGCGGTGAGAGCATGTCCCAGTACTTTGTTTTTTCGGCTTCACTCATGGGTGGAAAATAGCGGTTCACAAAATCGAGCGATCTTTCCATCACCGCATGGTAAGCGACGTATGCTTTGCCCATATCTTTTTTCTTCCAGTAAAGGATCGCCAGGTCCTCCTGTGATTGAGCATAGAGCGGATGCGCATCACCCAGCGTTTCTTCCCTTACCTGTAATGCCTGTAATAATAAAGGCTCGGCATCGGTATATCTTGTTTTGTAGCGATAGAAATTGCCAAGATCGCTGATCACTTTAGCGTATGCGGGGCTGTTCTCGGTCATACTGGTTTTATAGATCTCTGCCGATTGCTTCAGCATCAGCTCCACTTTATCTTCCTTCTTCATCAGCATGGCGAGGATGGCCACATTGTTTAGGAAATTGGCAAACTCGGGTTTACCTCTTTCTAATCTTTTCTCCAGTCCGCGGTAGATCTCTTCAGCCTCTGCATATTTACCCATTTGCTGGTAAAGCAGGGCGAGGTTGGAAAAGAATTTCAAATGATTTTTTGCCTTGCTTACCTCGAGCTTGCCAGCCAGTTGCAGTGCTTGTTTCAGCAAATTCACTGCCTGGTCGTAGCGGCCCATGGATTGATAGAGTATCGCCTGGTTATTCAGCAGGATAGCATAAGGCATGGCAGCTTCCTGGTTGTTGCTGTTGATTACATCGATAGCAGATCCGAATTCCTTTTCTGATTCATTGTACTGTCCAAGATTATAATGGAGTACTGCATAATTGTTGAGCGAGGCGGCAACGGCCATATTGGTTTTGCCGAGGTTCTCTTCCCTCAACTCCAACGCCTTGACTGTGAATTTTTCTGCTTGTGAAAACCGACCCATCGAAGTGAATAGCAGCCCTTCTGTAGCGATAGTCTTTAAATAGCTAAGATCATTCCGCATCCCCGCTTTTTCAAAATAACCCTGGGCAGTGCTTAATTTTTTGGCGGCAAACATATAATGTCCTGCCGCATAGGCCGATTGACCCATGTGAAGGTTAAGCCGTGCATTTTCTTCATCATCCAGGTCCGCGTCTTTATATAAAGAATTGACGATCCCGGCCATGCGCATGAACCGGGTGCCCATTTCATTCTTTGCACGTCCACCAAATAATCCCGAATTATCGCTCAGCAGGATAGCATAATCAATATCGGTGGAATCATATTCAGCTTTGAAATCATCAACGGCCTTATAAGCAGATTGACGGGCCTTGTTCTTGGCTTCATATTTAGCATTGTTGGCCTCAGTTTTGGCTTTGCCGGTTACCTTGTCTTTTATTTTGTTGAGGATCTGGGCGGATGTACTCATGGACAGGCACCACAACATCGCCAGGATGGAGAATTTCATGGAAAGGTAATTTGAAAGGAAAAGTACGATTTTGTTATTTCTTCTATTGGAATGCATATACCATAATGAGGTATATTTCTATTTAAACATGAGTGTATTATTTCTCATTCGTTCATTACCTGAACATTAATTTTTTGATTCTCAGAAAAATAAAAGGTAAAAATTTTCGTAGTATATACTTTTTCTCTACTTTCATCGGGAATTTACTTTTCGTGAAAGTAATTTTACCAACCACTATCCCCGATCAACCCACCCTTTCCCCCCTACCACCATAAGTCCATTCCTATTATCTCCCAACGGGTTAAAAACTGATTTACCAGTAACGTAAACTTAAGTTGTTCGCGGACCAAACTGTTTTTGTTATGCAAGCCAAACCATTCTGTTGTTTGAAAAAACAAACGACCATTACATTGATTTCTGCAATGTTCAGAAGATCATTATTGATGTACCTTGTTATAGGTACATTTTTTATGGGTAGTGCCCAAAGCCCCCAGGCCAATATTGACCAGGGAAATAACGGTAACCTGCCTAATGGTATCCATAATCCAGTAGAGTGGGTCAATGGTAACCTGAACGAGTCACAGAACCACTATATCGAAGGACAATCCATTTCCTACAGGGCTATTCTCGATCGTATCAAAGTAGGATGCGTGACCAAGATCCGCATTGCGTTTGACGTAAGGCGAAATAGCCATATGGCTATTGACTATTTGACAAGTAATGACTGGCCCGGTCCCCACCAAACAGTTTATGGTCACCCTGCTGAAGCGGTCAATCCACTACTCGGCCTCGTAGGTGCGTATGCCCCCGGAGCGCCTTTTCCATTACCTGCACCCGGTGCATTTAACACACCAGTACCAGGTCAGCCTACCAATAGTTTCAATTCACTCCCTGCCGCGATGAGGGATATGGACATATGGAATGGTACAATCTCCAATATTGCCTGGGTCATTCCTCCGAATTATCTCGAAGCGAATGCCGCTTTTGAAGCTATACTCGAAGTAACTTTCACACCATCGGCTTTACCAGTAGTGCTTTCATGGGGTGGTCATATAGCCAGCCGTATCGACTGGGGCTTTACAGCACCCGGCCAGCCAAGATCAGCTGGTGGCATATCGGGTTCTCCCTATCACATGCGCTTAGTTGAATGGACACAATATACAAAAGAGAGCGCTTCAGGTTGTCCTGCCGAAAATGCAAGTATCGGAAGCCAGGACAGGTCATTGCAGATATCAGCTCCTCCTTGTCAAAACATCGCGGGAACGATCACAATCAATATGGCCAATTTCGAGATCAATAACACAATTGGACTGAATATTGTTCCTTCGGGAGGTTTTGCTCCTTATACTTATTTGTGGTCAAGTTCAACACCTAACGTAACACTTAATGATCCTACTCTCCAAAGCCCAACTGCTACCGTTGTCGG